>NZ_AP019829.2:1317266-1646582 GCF_007990545.2 Leptotrichia wadei | reverse complement strand
TAAATTTAAGGATGGGAAAGAAGTTGATGAATGGGAGTTTTATAGGCAAAACCATGATTTGACAGAAAAGGGAGTTCCAGAAATTAATAAAAAATAAAAAATTAATTTCTAAGTAAATAATCATTGTTGTATAAGCAATGGTTATTTTTTTGTAAAGAAAAGTTGAAAAAAAACTTTTTATATAGTAAAATCTTTAGTATAGGAGGAAAAATGAAAATTTCTGAATTTATTAGTGAAAAAGCGGCAAGCGGGATGCGATCAGAAATAAAGAGATATGGCGGGAATGAGATATTTTTTAGGGGAATTCCTGATGAGAATGGGATTATTTCTGAGTTTGAGGTTATTGCTAGGGGAAATGCTGGCTCTGTTGCTGCGTTGCTGAATATGATGAGAAAAAATGAGGTTATAATACATAATCATCCATCTGGAGTGCTGATTCCATCTGATGAGGATGTGAATATTTCTAGTATGTATGGAGAAGTTGGTGGAGCTTCATATATTGTAAATAATGATGTGGATGATATTTGTGTGGTTGTGCCTTTAAGGGAATTTATAAAAATTGATATTGATGATTATTTTGGAGAAAATGGGATTATTCATAAAAATTTTGGAAAGTTTGAAGTACGGCGGGAGCAGTATGAGATGGCTAAATTTATTGAGAAAAGTATGAATGAGAATAGGAAACTGATAGTTGAAGCTGGGACTGGAACGGGAAAAACGATTGCTTATCTTTTGCCTACATTAATTTATGCTATTGAAAATAATTTGAAGGTAATTGTTTCTACAAATACAATTAACTTACAGGAACAGCTTATTAATAAAGATATTCCACTTTTGAAAAAAATTATTGATGAGGATTTTAGTTATCAAATTGTAAAAGGAAGAGGAAATTATCTTTGTAAAAGAAAACTTTATAATTTAGAGATTGATGATAAGGAAACAGATACAGAATATGAAAAAAAAGAAAAAAAAGTCATAAGAAATCTCATTGAATGGGATAAAAATGTTACGAAAACAGGTGACAGGACTGAGTTGAAATATGAGATTCCAAATAGTATTTGGGAAAAAGTGAATAGTGAAGCTGATATGTGTAAAGGTGTGAAGTGTCCGTATTATTCAAAATGTCATTTCTTTAATGCAAGAAGAAATGTTTCAGATGCGAGACTTCTTATTGTAAATCATCATATGTTTTTTGCCGATTTAGCAATTAGAAATCATACAGGATTTTATACAAATTATTCAATTTTACCGAATTATGATATTGTAGTTTTTGATGAAGCTCACAATATTGAAGATACTGCTCGGAATTATTTTACTTTTGAAACGTCAAAAATTTCCTTTGGACGGCTTATGGGAAATATTTATAATAAGCGTGTTGTAAAATCAAACAATGGAGGGGCTCTTGTAAGACTTTTGACTTACTTGAATGAAAGTCTTTCAAGTGAAGAATATAAGGAAGTCGATGAATTGCGGGAGGATGTTGTTGAGGAACTGAATAAATTTTATGATAAGGGAATTGATATTTTTGACAAATTAACTTATCTTTTTTCGGAAAATAATGATAACAAGGAAATTAAAGTAAAAATTGATAAGGAGAAAATGCAAAGAAATAAATTTTTTTGTGAGGCTATGAAATTAAATAGCCAGTTTAAGGAAATTTATGGAAATTTAGTTATAAAAATTAATAAATTTTTAAATAAAGTGAGCAATTATAATTTGGAAGATAAAGAGGGATTCTTATTTGAATTTTCAAGATATTATGAAAGATTGAAGCAATATTATAAAAAGTTTGAGTTTATTTTGGAAGGGAAAGAGGAAGGCTATGTTTACTGGGCAAATGTTACGACAGTTCGTCCAAATGTGAAATTGTATGCGACACCATTTGATATTTCAGATGAACTAAATGATAATTTGTTTATGAAAATGGATAGAATGATTTTTACTTCAGCGACACTTGCTGTTGACAATAAGTTTGACTATTATAAAAAAAGCGTTGGACTTATGAAGGAAAAACATAAAAAAATAGATGAAAAAATTGTAAAATCACCATTTGACTATGAAAAGCAAATGAAAGTCTATATTCCAGAAGATGCACTTAATCCAACGAATATTGAGTTTATGAGGGATTTGGAAGAATTTATTGAAGGGGTGATAAAAAGTACGAAAGGACATTGTTTTTTATTATTTACTTCACATAGTGCTTTAAATTTTTTGTATAACCAGTTAAAAACACGGTTTTCTGAAAAGGAATATACGCTTATAAAGCAAAATGATTTTCCACGGCATGAAATGATTGAAATATTTAAGAACTCTAAAAATCCGATATTATTTGGGACAGACAGTTTTTGGGAAGGTGTTGATGTTCAGGGAGATCAATTAAAATCAGTAATTATTACAAAACTGCCGTTTAAAGTGCCAAATGATCCTGTAACAGAGGCTATTATTGAAAATATAAAAAAAAATGGGCAAAATCCGTTTAATGATTATCAAGTTCCACAGGCTGTGATTAAATTTAAGCAAGGAGTTGGAAGGCTTATTAGAAGTAAGTCAGATAGTGGGAATATAGTTATTCTTGATAATAGAATAATAAAAAAAATGTATGGAAAGAAATTTTTGGCTGCTTTACCACAAAATAGAGTAGTTAAAAGTAAAAATGAGATTTTAAAGAGAATAAAATAGAATGTTTAAAGAAAATTATAAAAGTAAAAATTTTATATAAAAAAATATTGGCTTAGGATATAAAAAAGGAATTTTATAAAATTTAGGAAAGGAAAGGGAAAATGAAAGTAAATATATTAGGGCGGGAATTTCTTTTTGAAATAAAGGAAAAAAAGAAAAAAAATAATGAATCCCAATCCTATATTAAAAATAGATTTATATTTAGATTTGCTATTTTGGCGATAACATTTATGATATTTGGAATAATTATAGAAATGTCAAGGCTAAATGTAAACTATAGTGTTGGAAGTATCGCAAAATCTGATATTGTAGCTTATAAAAATATGTCGTATTTTGTGGATATTTTGGATGACAGTATTGAAGAAAAAATAATGAGAACGACACAGCCTGAATATGATAAAATAAATAGCGTAAATAGGGAGACAGTAATTGCTCTTAATAAATTTTTACGGGATATACGTAATATGAATTTGTCTGATGATGCGGCTATTGGAAAGTATATAAAGGATAATAAGTATACATTTACAAATGCTGATATTAGAGAAATAGCAGCAAGGACCGAAAATGTGGAATATTCTGTAAATCTTGATGAAATTATGTCTGAAATTTACAGCACAGGAATTTATAAAATGGAGAATTTACCAAAAATAATCCGAAGAAAGGATATAAAAGCTGATAATCTAGATATGAAGGTTCTTCAAAATTTTATAAAGCCAAATTTGGTTATAAATGAAGAGGCTACAAAAAAGAAAATTGCAGATAATATGATGTCATTGAAGGATAAGGAAATTAAGATTTATAAAGGAGATATTATTGTAAAAAAAGGTGAAATAATTGATTCAGATGCATTTATGAAATTGGAAAAACTGAACTTGATAAGAAATGGAGATAAGTTTAAAAAAGCAGTTGGGCTGACAACAACATTTTCATTACTTTTAATTTTAATACATTATCTTCTTAAAAAAAATGTAAGAAAAGTTGTGGAATCGAATGCATTTTACCCAACATTAATTACAATAATAATTGTAAATGTAATTTATGTTTTATTTTTAAATAATCAATTTTTTATTTATTTGCTTCCTTTTGCGATGCTTCCGATTATTTCTACAATTTTGGGAAATAAAACTTATGCGATTATCATAACATTTTCTAATATGATTATGTTATCACAGGAAGAATCATGGTTTTTTGTTACAATAGCAGTTTCACTTATTGCAATTTACAAGGCGGATGATCTTGTTGGTAGAAGTGATATTATTAAATTGAGTTTTTTTCTAGGGATATTTCAGGCATTATTGGCATTTAGCTATGGATTAGTAAATCAGTCGAATTTGGGATTAATAATGATAATGATTGTATTTTCAGTATTTTCAGGGATTTTGACTGGGATGATGTCACTTGCGATATTACCGTATTTTGAAGATTACTTTGATATTTTGACAACGATGAAATTGCTGGAATTAAGTGACTTTTCACATACGTTGCTTAAACAGTTGCTTATAAAAGCTCCAGGGACTTTCCATCACAGTATAATGGTTGGAGCACTAGCTGAAGGAGCGGCTGAAAGTATAGGAGCAAATGCCACTTTTGCGAGAATTGCCTCGTATTATCATGATATTGGAAAAATGAAACGTCCAGAGTTTTTTGTGGAAAATCAGAGGGATGGAATTAATCCACATAATAAGATAAAACCTTCATTAAGTGCATTAATATTGACTTCCCATACAAAAGACGGATATATAATGGGTAAAGAAAACAAATTGCCAAAGGAAATACTGGATGTGATTTTACAGCATCACGGAACAACTTTGACTCAATATTTTTACTATAAGGCATTAGAAAGTGGAGAAAAGGTAGTTGAAAGTAACTTTAGATATAGTGGACCTAAACCGAAAACAAAGGAATCTGGAATTATACTTTTGGCAGATACGGTGGAAGCGGCTACGAGAACACTTGAAAATAAAAGCAAGGAAGGAATAGAAAATTTTATTAGGTATTTAGTAAAATCAAAAATTGAAGATAAACAATTAAGCGATTCTGATTTAACTTTGGGAGAATTAGAAAAAGTTATTCAATCCTTTATAAATACACTGCAAGGTGTTTATCATGAAAGAATAAAATATCCGAAAATGGATGAAAGAACTAAGAAAAATAAATAAATTAGATTGTCGAACTCTAATTGGAAGATGGAGAAAATATAAAAAATGGAAAAAGAAGTGAATGCAGAAAAAAAAATAGAAATAGATATAACTTATAACATTGAAAAAATTGATAGTTTCTTTGATGAAGAAAAAATAAATAAGTTTGTAAGTTATATTTTGAAAGATGAATATAGTGAAGATTTTGATAAAAATGAATACTACCTTTCATTATTAATTACAACAAATGAGGAAATTCAGAAAATAAATCGAGAATACCGCCAAAAAAATGCTCCAACTGATGTAATTTCTTTTGCTTACAATGAAACAGAAAATATTGGGGCAGTTAATATGTTGGGTGATATTGTAATTTCGATTGATCGTGTGAAGGAGCAATCAAGTGAATATGGACATTCTGACGAACGTGAATTTTACTATGTTTTATGTCATGGAATGTTACATTTATTGGGATATGACCATATTGAGGAAGAAGATAAGGTTGTTATGAGAAGACGAGAAGAAGAAATTTTGAGTAAATTTAATTATACGAGATAAATTTTTTATAAGAAATCTAGGAAGGAGTAAAAATTTTAATGGGAAAAAATAAAAATAAAAAAAAGAAAAAATCAATATTTTCATTATTTCGTAAAAAGAATAGATATAATTGGGATATAAAAAAGGAAAGGGCAAGGGATAAAAGACTTGTCGATAGTTTTAATTTTGCGATTGAAGGGCTAATTTCATCATTGAAGAATGAAAAACACATGAAAGTTCATATACTTGCGGCAATTATTATTGTAATTTTAGCGATTATTATAAATGCGAGTAAAGTAGAAATTTTGATAATTTCATTATCGGTTTCATTTGTATTAATTACGGAACTTATAAATACTGCAGTTGAAGCAATTGTTGATTTGGTTTCTCCTGAACGGCATCCACTTGCGAAATTGGCTAAGGATGTAGCAGCTGGAGCGGTCTTAGTTGCTGCAATTAATGCACTTTGTGTGGGTTATCTGCTATTTTATGATAAATTGCTGGATATTTTTGATGGTACGAATAAGTTACATATTATTGCTGGAAGAAAAGGTAATATTTCAATTTTGATATTAATTTTGGTTTCAATTCTGGTAATTGTTTTAAAAACATTTTTTAGAAAAGGTACACCGCTTGAAGGAGGTATGCCTAGTGGACATAGTGCAATAGCTTTTGCGGCTTTTGGAATACTTGTATTTATGACTTCAGATGTAAGAATATTGGTTTTGGGATTCTTTATGGCTGCATTAGTTGCTCAAAGTAGAGTTAAGTCTGGAATTCACAGTATTAGGGAAGTTTTGTTGGGTGGACTGCTTGGATTTTCAGTTGCGTTTGTTATATTATTTATAATGATGCAATTTGGAATTTTGTATAATTAAAAATTGAAAAAGATTAAAAAATGTGCTATAATACTTAACGTTAAAAGTTATCTAAAAAAGGAATTGTTGAGAAAATTTATTTTAGATAATCAAAAAAATTGATATAAAAGTTTCAAAAATAATTTGGATTATAAATTGTTTAAATAAAATTAAGAATTTAGGAGTTGGAAAATAAATTATGTTTCAAAAATTAGACGATGTTGTTTTAAAGCATGAAGAACTTACAAAAATGCTTATGGATCCTGAAGTTGTATCAGATCCAAAGAAAATTATGGAGTATAATAAGGCTTTAAACAGTATTGATGAGGTTGTTAAAAAGTATACATATTACAAAGATCGTAAAGAGGAATTGGAAGGTTTAAAAGAAGACTTGAAATCTGAAAAAGATACCGAAATGAAAGAAATGATGCATGAAGAAATTCATTTAATTGAAGAAGAAATTCCACATCTTGAGGAAGAATTAAAAGTTCTTTTACTTCCAAAGGATCCCAACGATGATAAAAATGTTATTATGGAAATCCGTGCTGGTGCGGGTGGAGATGAAGCGGCATTATTTGCAGCTGATATTTTCAGAATGTTTACAAGATATGCAGAAAGAAACCGCTGGAAAACTGAAATCATTGAAAAGAATGAAATTGGTGTTGGCGGATTAAAAGAAGTAACATTTTTGATTAAAGGACACGGAGCTTATTCAAGATTAAAATTTGAAAGTGGAGTTCATCGTGTGCAAAGAGTTCCAGCTACTGAATCTTCTGGAAGAGTTCATACATCTACAATTACAGTTGCGGTATTACCTGAAATAGATGATGTAAGTGAAGTAGAAATTAATCCAAATGATTTGAAAATTGATACGTATAGATCAAGTGGTGCAGGTGGACAGCATGTAAATACTACTGATTCTGCCGTAAGAATTACTCACTTGCCAACTGGACTTGTGGTAACTTCACAAGATGGACGTTCACAAATAAAAAATAAGGAAGCTGCAATGAAGGTACTGGTTTCTAAATTATATGAAATGGAATGTGAAAAACAAAGAAGTGCGGTTGAAAATGAAAGACGTTCACAAGTTGGAAGTGGAGATAGATCTGAAAAAATTAGAACTTATAACTTTCCACAAGGAAGAGTTACGGATCATAGGATTAAATTGACACTTCACAGACTTGAAGGAATTTTGGATGGGGATCTGAATGAGATGATAGATGCCTTAATAGCTTATGAGCAAGCGGAATTATTGAAAGAGGTTGGAAGTAATAATGAATAATTTGCTGGATATTTTGAATAAATCGGTTAATTATTTGAAAAAACAAAAGGTAAAAAATGCTCGATTAACAGCGGAAAGTATAATTGCTGAAATAATGAAAATGGAAAGAATTATGCTATATGCTGAATTTGAACGAATATTATCAGAAGATGAATTAAAAAAAATCAGGGGGAAATTAAATGAAGTAGTAAATAAATTAAAAGAAAAGAAGATATCTGGTGATAATAATTTTGAAAATGCAGTAAAATCTGAAAAACAATTAAAATTACTGCTTGATAAAAGTATTCAATATCTTGAAAAAAATGATATTGAAGAAAGTAAATTAATCGCAGAAATTGTATTTTCGCATGTTTTGAATATTGACAGAATGATGCTTTTTACAAAGTATAGAGATGATATTGAAGATGAAAAAATCGAGAAAATCAGATATTTTATTCAAAAAATTGGACGTGAAAAGTTTCCAGTTCAATATTTGCTAAATGAGCAGGAATTTTATAAAAGAAAATTTTATGTTGATAAAGGGGTTTTGATTCCGCGTCAAGATACAGAAATTTTGGTAGAAAAAATGATTGATATTTTAAAAACTAAAATTTCAAAAAATCAAGTGCATCCAAAAATACTTGACATTGGAGTTGGAAGTGGTATAATAGGGATAACAGCTGCATTGGAAGTAGAAAGTTCTTATGTGTTAGGTGTAGATATTTCTGAAAAGGCACTTGAAACTGCTCAAAAAAATAAAGAGATTTTAAAAGTTTCAAATATAAAGTTTTTAAAATCTGATTTATTTGAAAACGTAGAATTTAAACAGTTTGATATGATAGTGTCAAATCCGCCGTATATTTCCCTTAATGAAGTTGGTATTATGTCAGATGACACTTTATTACATGAGCCAAGCGAAGCACTTTTTGCAGAAAATGACGGATTATATTTTTATTATGAAATTTGTCAGAAGGCATTTGATTATTTGGCTGATTTTGGATATTTGTTATTTGAGATTGGCTATAAGCAGGGAAAAAATGTTTCAGAAATCATGAAAAATTTTGGTTTTAAAAATATTGATGTTATACAGGATTTAGCGGGATTGGATAGAGTTGTTATAGGACAAAAAATTATAAATAAAATTGAAAATTAGTTAAACATTAAATAGTTTTTGATATTTTAAAAATATAAAAATTATTTAATTAAAAAAGAATGGAGATGAGTTAATGATTAGTGATAGGAGATTTTTTAAAAGAACAGGAGTATCATTATTGGGTTTAGTGTACTCAATAATATCATTTGGAAATGAAAATATTAAGGAGGTGTCGTTAAAAGGGAACATTGAAAGCGTAAGTACGCCTAAAAAAGAACCTGCATCGGTAGCTTCAACTAAAACTAATAATTCTCAATTGGAAAAATTAATTAAAAATCAATATAATAATAAAAGCATAGATTTAAATGTAAATACAAGTTTAAAAAATATGCGTGATAGTGGAAGTTATGAGCGTCCAAATGCAAATACTTACACAGCGAACAGAAAAACTCAGCAAGGGACACCTGATATGAAATTATCAAGAGAGCAATTACTTGCTGTAGCTGAGAAAATTTTCCAGAATGAAACTGGCGGGGTTAGAAATAATCTAGTTGACTGGAATGATGGAGAAAATTTTCCGTCACTTGGAATTGGACATTTCACGTGGTTTAAGGCTAGCGGTGGAAGAAGTGGATTTGGAGACAGTTTGCCTGATATGATTGCCTATTATAAGGAAAAAGGTATTACATTGCCAAAATTACTTGCAGAATTTAAACATTCTCCTTGGAACAGCAAATCAGAGTTGATGGCTAAAAAGGCTAATGGGGATAAAGATATTCAAGAATTAATCGCATTTTTTGACAATACAAGAGATATTCAGGTAATGTTTATTTATGACAGATTAAAAAATTCGCTTGATAAAATGATACAGGCTTCTTCAAATAAGGAAAATTTAAAAAATCAATTTGAAAGAATGGTAAACACTCCCAATGGGCTATATGCGTTAATTGATTATGTAAACTTTAAAGGTGAAGGATTGAAAGGTGTTTCATCATATAACAATGTTGCTTGGGGATTAAGACAAGTACTTGAAAATATGAAAGGAACAGCAACTGGACAAAGTGCATTGGTAGAATTTAGTAATTCTGCTAAAGACATATTGGCAAGACGTGTAAAAAATGCTCCAAGAAATGAAAGCAGATGGTTACAAGGATGGTATAACAGAGTAGACACTTATAAAACATTTGAAATTGGAAGTGCATATTAATAGATATATTTAAAAACAAATAAAAATTGTGGAAATTGGCAGGGAATTATTAAATTCCCTGTTTCCTTTAAAATAAGAAAAATAAAAGAAAGTGAGAAAAATAAGTTAAATGAAAATTTCAGATTTTGATTTTGAATTGCCAGAAGAGCTGATAGCACAGCATGCAGTTAATCCAAGAGATCATTCAAGATTGTTAGTATCAAATAAAACAGAAAAAACATTGGAACATAAAAAATTTTATAATATAATAGATTATTTAAAAAAAGATGATGTTCTTGTAATTAACCGTACAAAAGTTATTCCAGCAAGATTGTTTGGGCATAAGGAAAATGGGGTTGTGCTTGAATGTTTTCTTTTAAAAAGATATGATTTGTATACGTGGGAAGTTTTGTTAAAACCTGCTAAAAAGTTGAAAATTGGGCAGAAAATCATATTTTTAGAAGGAGTTCTGGAGGCGGAACTTTTGGAAATTAAGAAAGATGGGAATAGAGTTGTAAAGTTTAATTTTGAAGGAAGATTTGAGGAAATATTGGATAAGTTGGGGGAAATGCCGCTTCCGCCATATATTATGGAGAAATTGGAGGATAAGAACCGATATCAGACTGTATATGCAAAGGAAGGGGAGTCTGTCGCTGCTCCAACTGCGGGACTTCATTTTACAAATGAACTTTTAGAAAAAATTCGTGAAAAGGGAGTTATCATTGCAGAAGTATTTTTGGATGTGGGACTTGGAACGTTTAGACCTGTACAGGTAGAAAATATACTGGATCATAAAATGCACAGTGAAAAATACCGGGTACCTGAAGAAACGGCTAAAATTGTCAATGAGGCTAAGGAAAAGGGTAACCGTGTAATTGCAGTAGGGACAACATCGGTAAGAACATTAGAGTCAGCTGTTGATGAAAGCGGGAAACTTATGGCAGATGAAGGAAATACAAGTATTTTTATTTATGGAAATTATAAATTTAAAATTGCTGATGCGATAATTACAAATTTTCATTTGCCGAAATCTACGTTAATTATGCTAATTTCAGCATTTGGTGGAAAAGAATTTATTTTTGAGGCTTATAAAAAGGCTATTGAAGAGAAATATAGATTTTATAGCTTTGGAGATTCTATGTTTATTTATTAAATTTGATATTATTTTATTTAATAAAAGTTCGGGAGTAATTTTAATGAAAAGTGATGATTTTAGATGTAAAAATTGTGGTGGAATGATGCGGTTTGATCCAAAATCTGGGAATCTGAAATGTGAGAATTGTGAAACAGAAGAAGAATTGCCAAAAGTTTTTACACATAAAAGACATGATATAGATGATTATGAAAAAAGGATAAAAAGTAAAATATCTGAAGAAAAAACTATTGTTCAATGCAGTTCCTGTGGAGCTATGGTCGAGATGGGACCACTTGAAACTTCAAAAAAATGCCCTTATTGCGATACAAATATCGTGTTGAGCGAAAAGGCGGTATCTGTATTAGAACCTGATGGAATAAGACCTTTTATTGTGGATAAAAGAGAAATTGGAAATCTTTTTTCAAATTGGATAAAAAGAAGATGGTTTGCTCCAAATGTTTTAAAAAATTTGTATCAAAGCGGAAAAGTAACTGGAATATATCTTCCATACTGGTCTTTTGACAATAGTGCAGATAGTGAATATACTGCTCAGGGAGGGATTGACAGGACAGAAACTTACGAAGAGGATGGAAAGACGAAGACAAGGATAGTTACAGACTGGTATTATGTAAGTGGAGAAGTTGAAAATAAATTCAGAAATGTCATAATGAGAGCTTCCAGAACGTTAAATGACAGGCTTTTAAAAAGTCTTGGAGGATTTAATGTGGAAAATACGATAAATTTTGATTCAAGATATTTGTCAGGGTACAATTCTGAAATTTTTAAAATTTCCATGAGGCAAGGCTATGAAGAGGCTAAAGTAAAAATGGAAGATGAAATTTACAATACAATTTCTTCAGATGTGCTAAGAAGATACGATAGAGTACGAGATATAAGATATTCTGTTTATTGGAACGATGAATATTACAGGCTTTTATTGTTACCTGTATATTCAATGTCTTATTCATTTAATGGAAAATCTTATCAAATTGTTATAAATGGGGAAAATGGGAAAATAGTTGGGGAATATCCAAAATCGGCTGTAAAAATAGCCATTGTAGTTATATTGGCTGTAATAGCATTGGGATTGTTATTTTACTATATGAATAAATAAAAAAATATATTGGAGGAATTAAAAATGGCTGGTATTTTAGAAAGATTTAAAACAATAATGGCATCGAATATTAATGCGGTGCTGGATAAAATGGAAGATCCTGAAAAAATGATAGATCAGTATTTAAGGGATATGGAAAAGGATCTTGGGAGTGTAAAGGCTGAAACAGTTGCTGTAATGGCACAGGAAAGTGCAGCAAAAAGAAAAGTTTTGGAATGTGAAGATGAAATAAAAAAAATGGAAAGTTATGCGAAAAAAGCCCTTCAAGCTGGAAATGAAGCTGATGCTAGAATGTTTTTGGAAAAAAAGGAATCTATTAAAATAAAATTAGAATCGCTTGAAAAGGAAAAAATGGTTGCGGTTGAAAACTCTTTAAAAATGAGAGAAATGCATGATAAACTTACATCGGATATACAAAAACTTAATGCCAGAAGAAATGAAATAAAGGCAAAAATCAAAATGGCAAAATCTGCTCAAAAAATTAGTAAATTATCATCTTCTACTGGCATAAGCGGAAAAATGGATGCATTTAATTCTGTTGAAGAAAAAGCTAACAGAATGTTAGATGAAGCAAATGCAAGTATAGAACTTGATTCTCCCAAAAGAGATGGAGTAGATGACCTTATGAAAAAATATGATGATGCGGAGTCTAAGGAAAATTCATCTGCGGTTGATGATGAGCTTGAAAGATTAAAAAAGGAAATGGGAATATAAAAATTGAAGGGAGAAATTTATAATGGGATTATTTGGAAATCAGCTTGCTAACATTATAGAATGGGAGCAGTATAATGATGAAACTCTTTTTTGGAAATGGTCAAATAAAGAAATAAAAAAAGGATCAAAATTGATTATAAGACCTGGACAAGATGCAATTTTTCTTTTTAATGGAAAAATAGAAGGTGTTTTTGAAGATGAAGGCAGTTATGATGTCGCTTCACAAATAGTTCCTTTTTTGTCGACATTAAAAGGATTTAAGTTTGGATTTAATTCAGGAATGAGAGCCGAAGTGCTTTTTATCAATACAAAGGAAGTTACTGTAAAATGGGGAACTAAAAATGCTATTAATATTCCAGCACCAGGACTTCCAGGAGGAATGCCAATAAGAGCATTTGGTGTAATGGCTTGTAAAGTTGATAACTATAATGTATTTATTGATAAAATTGCTGGAATTAAACAGCAGTATAACATTGATGATGTAAAAGAAAGAGTAATCTCAATGCTGGATCAGCTGCTTATGAAATGGATAGTTAGAGAAGGAAAGGATATGTTCAATCTTCAGGCAAATTCTTATGAAATTGGAAATGGGATTAAAGAAGATATGGATTTTGAGATGAGAAAAATCGGGCTTTGTATTCCAAGCTTCACTATTTCCAGCTTCAATTATCCAGAAGAAATAAAACGTATGCAGGAAAAGGCAGCAGGACAAAGTATGGTTGGAGATGTAAACAAGTATACTCAAATGGCAATGGCTGACTCTATGGAAAATGGAACAGGTGCAGGAAATATGGCTGGAAACGTTGCAGGTATGCAAATGGGAATGATGATGGGACAGCAAATGGCAAATCAAATGAATCAGCAGAACCAAGCCCTCAATAATAATCAGCAGCCATCAGAAAATAATCATCCGGCAGGAAATACCGCTGCTCCAAAATTCTGTCCAGAATGTGGAACAAAGACAAATGGAAGCAAGTTTTGTCCAGAATGTGGAACAAAATTATATTAATTTTGTGAATCAGTACTAAATTTATTTAGTACTAAATCCCTTTTGAAAAGGAGAAATTATAGTCTATTTTTTAAACAAGGGGTCTTGCCCCTTGTGTTATAATAAATCTGTTATTTTAATGGAAAATAGCATAAAAAAAGGACTTAAAGCACAAAACTTTAAATCCTGATAAATTTTAAAAACTGAAACTTAATTAATAAATTTATTCAATGCCAAATGCTGATTTTATAGCATCATATTGCATAGTTCCACCTAAAATTTCTTGAATTTTTGAATTTTCAATTTTTATGTTGTATGGAATACTGTTTGCTTTGAATCCCTTCATTATTGAATCATCAGCATCGTAGTAAACTGGGAAAGTAAATTTGCTTTCTTCTGCATATTTTTTAGTTTCTGATAAATTTGTTTTTCTTCTTGTAAATACAACTACTACGTTTACGTTATCCTTATTTTCTTCATAAAATTTTTGAACATCAGGCAATTCTGAACGGCAATATGGACACCATTCTGCTGCTAGAACTAATAATGTAGGCTTTCCATTATTAAATATTTTTCTGCTATTTGTGTATTTTCCGCTGAAGTCCCTTAATTGAAAACTAGGAATTTTAGCTCCAGCCTCCATATTTACATCAAGTGCCTTTTCTTTTCCGTAACCAATCATAAATACCATAAACATTGAGATAATAAGTAGTATTTTTTTCATTTTGAATCATTCTCCTTTTTTTTAATTTGATGTTAAATTGTAGATTTTATTTAAATGATTTAAATAGATATTTAACATTTTTGATTGATAAGTTTAGTATAGCATATATTTTAAAATTTTTCAAAAATATATTTTTTTATTTGACATTATGTATAAAAATTATTATAATTGTACTAAGGAAGTAAAATGGATTTAAAATAAAACTCAAAGAAATTTAGATGAAAAATTGCCTGGAAATTATATTAAATGCTAGAAATTGGTGGAATGATTACAACTTTTTAGATTGAGTTTTAAGATAAATTTGTTATAAATCAGAAGGAGGAGTGAGAACAATTATATGAAGAAAATTGGAATAATAATGATAGGATTATTGGTAATAGTGTTTTTATCAATGGTATCGGGAAAAGTGGAAAAAAAGTCATTGAGCGGAGTTTCCAAGGAACAGGAAATATTGAGTAGAAATAAGGATAAATACAGTAAGCATATACGTTTTTATAACAGAATACTCAATATTGATAAGGGACTTTTGTATTATTTTGAAGATGCTGGAACAGATAAAAAATTTAGAACTATTCAAAATGAAGATATTACAGCAGATATTGCGATTGATAAGAATTTTATTGATAAATTGAAGGAATTGGAAACTAGTAAGGAAAAAGATGAACTGGATAAAAAGGCAATTGCAATGATTCCAATACTTGAAAAAATGATGCCAATTACAGATGAAATGAGAACATATTATAAAAACAAAGAATATTTGAAGGATAATTATGAAAAGGCACAGGTTTTGCATACACAATTACTTGCAACTTTGGATAAGTATAATCAAGTTACTAAAAATTATAAGAATGTATTTGAAAAAAAATCTGATGAGATAAAAAAATTAATGATAAAGGATTATGATAAACGAAGACAATTCATTACATATAATCAATTCATGTTTATTATTGAAGGTGAAAAGATTATAAAAGAAATACATAAACAAGAATTAGATGCAAGTGACTTTATTTTAAAGGGAAATGCTAAACAATTTAAGAAAATGGAAGAAAAAATGGATAAGGCTCTTATAAAATTTGAAAAATCCTTAAAAAATACAAAACAGCTTGAAAAGGAAGGATATACACCTGGAGATCACAGTGAATTTGTCCAAAAAGCCAACAAATTTAATCAGTCTGTAAATGTATTTATTCAAAGAATAGAGAAAAAGGAAAAAGCCTCACATTCATCAGTAAGCGACAGTTTCTTTGCCCAGACTGAGGAAGGAACGCCAGAAAATTTACTTGCAAATTTCAATGAAGTGATAAAGGAACATAATAAATTATTGGTTAAAAAAACTAAGAAATAATATTTTAACAAAAAGATAGCAAGAAATCTCCTTGTTCTATAATTTGAAGATGAATTGCGAAAAATAGCTATAATACACTAGAGTAGGGACTATCCGTTGAGCTCGGTAAATATATACAGCTAACAAAAGGATATATTTCCAAAGAAGCTTATGCTTCTAAAATCGGGAGCGGTTCATATAAAAGGAAAGATTTGATTTCATCAGATTTTTCTTTTTTTTTTAAAAAAGATAGGGCATAATTTTAGTTAAAAAAATATTAAGGAGTGATAATAATCGAAGAAAATAGTTTTATTTTTATTGACATAGAATTTAAAAATTCAGAAAGTAAATAAAATTGAAATTTTATTTAAATTGAGAAGAGGATGGAAATAAGATGATGAAAAAATTAATTATATTTTTGATGGGAATAGTAAGTGTAAATACATTTACAGGAGAAATTTTGGAAGAAAAAGAGAAAATTGAACCACCAATGACAACTCAGATAATTTGTGGCTTTCCACCTTGTGATATAACAGAGGGAAAATGTGTAATTCTTGGATTTAAGGTGGATGGAGAAAAAATGAATGAAGCTGAAAGTTATAATTTGAAGTATATTGCAAATATGCTTAATACTTATATGGAAAAAGGTTCACTTGAAATTATAGGACATACAGATTCATATGGTTCAAAAAAGCATAATTTGAAATTGTCGTTGATAAGGGCGAGAAATGTGGCTAAATTATTACGAGAATATGGGCTTGATAAAAGATTTTCTATTGAGAAAATTATAGGAAAAGGTGGAGAGATGCCTATGGATACAAATGAAACTGTAGAAGGGAGATATAATAATAGAAGAATTGAAATTATTTTGAATAATTTAGAATATAAAAAAACGAGATTTATAAATGAATAAAATGTAAAATAAGTTTAAAGTAATATTACTATGAATTTTTATGATTGTTATTCTTTTCAAGTTATAAAGTTTTACAGTTTGATACAAAAGGAATCGAAGTTAGCATGTTCAAAAATTTGTAAATAAAAAAACTATTTTACCGAAATAAAATAGCTCTAAACTTATAATATGAGTGATATTTTTAAAGTGGTGCCGCTTGTCGGACTCGAACCAACCACCTACTGATTACAAGTCAGTTGCTCTACCAGATGAGCTAAAGCGGCAAAACTAACAAAAATATTATATCGAATTTTTTACTTAATGTCAAGTAAAAATTTAAAAAAATGTATTGTTAAGCTAAGTGCAACAGAAAAGTAAAAATAATATAAAAAAAATTGTAATTTAACAAAAAACTAAAAATTATTTATTTGAAATTATAAATAAAAAATGTTATAATAATAAGATATAAAAAAATTTAGATGTTATATTTTCAGTTGGGAAATGTTAAATTGACCTGATTAAAATATAATGAATTGGAGGAAAATATGAGTGAAAAGAATTTAAAAATTTTAGGATGGCTTGGAACATTACTTTCTGTAATAATGTATGTATCTTATGTTCCCCAAATTATGGGAAATTTACACGGTCACAAAACATTTTTTTTACAACCTCTGGCAGCTACTATTAACTGTGCGATATGGACAAGTTATGGACTTTTAAAAGAACAAAAAGATTATCCATTATCAGCAGCAAACTTACCAGGAGTAATTTTTGGATTTTTAGCAACAGTAACAGCATTTTAAATATTTTTATTTTAACAAAAGATAGCAAGAAGTCTCCAACTTCTATAAGTGGGAGATGAATTGCTTTTTTTTGTAAAAAAAATTGAAAAAAAGGATACATCCATGATAAAATTTTTGTATAAAATATTGAAGAGAAATCATTAATGATAAAATTTCTAAAGAAATAATATTCAAAGTCAAAAGGAGGTGTAATTTTATGAAATATAATTTAGCATTCAAATATAGAATTTATCCAAATAAAGAGCAGGAATTATTGATAAACAAGACTTTTGGATGTGTTCGTTTTGTTTACAATACAATTTTGTATACTGCGAATAAAATTTATGAAGAAACTGGAAAAAATAAAATAATTACACCTGCCAGTTTAAAAAGTGAAAACCAATTTTTAAAAGAAGTGGACAGTCTAGCACTTTCAAATGCTCAATTGAATGTAAAACGATCGTTTACAAATTTTTTTCAGAAGAGAGCAAAATTTCCAAGGTTCAAATCTAAAAAGAATAATGTTAAAAGTTACACGACAAATTGTGTGAATAATTCAATACGAATTGAGGAAAACAAATATTTGGTTTTGCCAAAATTGAAAAAAGTTAAATTAAAATATCATAGAGAAATACCGAAGGATTACAAGATAAAGTCAGTAACATTGACAAAGAGTAATGGAAATTACTATGTTTCTGTTTTGACGGAATTTGAAAAAGAAATTCAAAAAAATCCAAGTAGTGATAAAGTAATTGGACTTGATTTTTCAATGTCTGAATTATTTGTCAGTTCTGAAAACCAAAGGGCTGATTATCCAAGATATTTTAGGATGTTGGAGAAAAAATTGAAAGAATTACAAAAGTCATTGTCAAGAAAAGTAAAATTTTCTAAAAATTGGTATAAACAAAAAGAAAAAATATCAAAATTGCATGAATATATCAAAAATTGTCGAAGAGATTTTCTACATAAATTATCGAAAAAATTATCTGAAGCGTATAATGCTGTGGTTGTTGAGGATTTGAATATGAAAGGGATGAGCCAGGCATTAAATTTTGGGAAAAGTGTAGGAGATAATGGATGGGGAATGTTTTTGAGGATGGTTGAGTATAAACTGATGTTTTTAGGAAAGCAATTTTTGAAGATAGATAAGTGGTTTCCATCGTCGAAAACTTGTAGTAAATGTGGAAATGTTAAAGAGGAACTGGAATTATCAGAAAGAAGTTATAAATGTAATTGCTGTGGGATTGAAATTGATAGAGATTACAATGCGGCACTGAATATAAGAGATGTTGGAAAAGAAATGTTGGAATACTAGGAAAATAAAAGAAGACAGGGCAGGGACTGTCCGAAGAGCTTGGTAAATATATTTGGCTAGCAAAAGCAGATACTTCCCAAGAAGCTCCCGCTTCTAAAAGCGGGAGCAGTTCACTAAGTGGAAGATAGATTGCTTTTTTTTGTTAAAAAATATGGATATTATTTTGAAATTAAATATTGATACTATGTTCTATTATTAAATATGGATTTGTTTTGAAGTTTTATCTTTTAGAGAATTATAGTTTTTTATTGTTGAATATATAAATATTATTTTATTTCTTAAATAGAATTTAGTATAAAGAGATTTCTAAAAAAATTCTTGAAATTAAACTAAAAAAATGATATTATTAAATATGATATATTTATCAGAATAGTCATATTTTTTAGACTTGTTATCATAGTTTTCAATATTAAATTTAGGAGATGAATTGAGTTTATTTATTTTAAAAATAATTGGGATAGTGACAATGTTTTTGGATCATTATCATTATATAGTTGGTGGAAGTGAGATTTTAAATGTTATTGGAAGAATTGCATTTCCGATATTTGCATTTACGCTTAATGAAGGGTATGTGCATACTCGAAGTTTGAAAAAGTATCTTTTAAGGTTATTTATTTTTGCTGTTAGTATTCAAATGCCATCAATCCTATTTGGTTATGACTATCCAATGAATATTTTTTTTACATTATTTTTAGGTCTTTTGTCTATCTATATTTTTAATTTAAAAAAGATGAATGTAATTTTAAAAATTATTCTAATTGGATTTGTTTTATTTCTTTCACAAAAATTTAAATTGGATTATGGAATATATGGGATTTTAGTTATTATAAATTTTAATATTTTTAGAAATAATAAATTTAAAATTTTGATGAATTTTCTTGTACTAAATATTTATAATGTAATTTTTCCAAAGGTCTTTGATTTGCCTGATACTCAATTGTTTTCATTAATTTCATTAGTGTTTATTTTTATGTATAATGGAAAAAAGGGAAGAAGTATGAAGTACTTTTTTTATTTATTTTATCCGATACATTTTTTTATTTTGGAAGTTATAAAATTTATTTTGGAAAAGATGTAAAAATATTTTTTTTAAATTTTGGAGAGAGAAATGACAAAAAAGGAAAGATTAAAAAAGGTATTTCCAATATTAAAGGAAAAGTTTGGAAATCCAAAAGCAGCTTTAGAATTTGAGACACCTTATCAGCTGATGGTTGCGGTGATTCTCTCGGCTCAATGTACTGATGCACGTGTGAATATTGTTACAAAGGAACTTTTTAAAGTTATAAAGGAACCTAAGGATATAAGGAAAATGGACTTGGAAACATTGGAAAAGTACATAAAGTCAACGGGATTTTACAGAAATAAAGCTAAAAATATAAAATTGAATGCTGAAATGATGTTGGAAAAATATGGTGACAAAATTCCGAAAGAACTGGAAAAACTGGTGGAATTGCCAGGTGTAGGTCGAAAAACTGCAAATGTCGTTCTGGGTGAACTTTGGAACATTCGCGAGGGAATTGTAGTTGATACGCATGTAAAAAGGGTGTCTAACCGTATTGGATTTGTAAAAAGTGAAAACCCTGAAATTATCGAGAGGGAACTTATGAAATTTGTGCCTAAAAAGGACTGGTTTGTGTATTCACATTATATGATTTTACACGGGCGAGATAAGTGTATTGCTAGAAGTCCAAAATGTGATATATGTGAAATTCGGGATTATTGTAAATATAATTTAGAGAATTTTAAAAAATAATATTATAATTTTTAAATTTTATTTTATACTATTTCTTATTTAAATATTTTAAATAGAATTTAGTATTTAAGTTTGTTTTAAAGTGGTTCGTCATAATTATTAATTTTAAATAATATAAGAAAGGAAAAGAATGGTTAAGAGAGTAAAAAGAGTTTTGGTTTTGGGAGTTGTTGCATTACTTGCGTCGCTAGTTTATGCTGAAGGTGAACAGGAAGGTGGGAGTGCTGCTCCAAAGGAAAATAGTGTTATAATTAGAGAAGAGAAAAAAAATTCTTCAGTTGTGAAAGAAAATAATGAAAGACGTAGTGAATTTGAATATCAAACTGTAAAAAGAAAAGGAACAAGAAGAGAGAAAAAGAAAAAATTTGAAAAAAGTAATGAACAATTAAAAATTGTAAATCAGAAAAATTTAAAAGATAATACAACAAGAGAAGTTAGTAATAAAAATAAATCTACAAAAAATAATGATAGTACTCCTGCTCCAAAAAGAAAAGTTGTAAAAGCGATAGAACACGAGCAAGAGGGTGTTTCGCAATATTCTGGAGAAGTAATAAAGTATATTGCAACTACAGATGGAAAAGTTTTGAAGGATAAGATGTCAAGACAAAAACATCCAATAGCTTCACTTACAAAGGTTATGAATATTCTTGTTGCACTTGATCAAGTGGATAGAGGAAATGCAAAACTTGATGATAAAGTATGTTTTACACCTGAAACAGTGAATATGGGAGGAAGCTGGTTAAATGCAAAAGCTGGTGACTGTTATACATTAAGAGATTTATTACGTGCAGAAATTATTTATTCTGCTAATAATGCTGCATATTTAGTGGCATATCACATTGGACACGGAAATTATGATAATTTTGTAAAATTGATGAATGAGAAGGCAAAAGAACTTGGAATGAAGGATACACATTATTATACTCCAGCGGGGCTGCCATCTTCTATGACAAAGAAAAATATGGATATTTCTACAGCATATGATATGTATCTTCTTGGAAAAAGAGCAATTAGAGATGAAAGATTAAGAGCATGGATGAAAGAATCTGAATTAGTTCTGCATAATTCTGAAGGAGAAGATGTAGTTTATAATAACAGAAATCATCTGTTGGATCAATTTGGTATTTATGGATTAAAAACAGGATTTCATGCACAGGCAGGATACAATATGATTGTTTCCAGTAAAATTGGAAACCTTGAAATTATTTCAGTAACTTTGGGGAATAAGACGGATAATGACAGGACTGAAGATCAGAAAAGAGAATTTGCACAGCTGGAAAAAAGAATGATTCCAGTTTATAAAGCAGGACAGGAAATAGGAAGCAAATTTAAAGTGAAAAATGCTGAACAAAAGGAAATAAGCGGTATCCTTTCAAGCAATGTATATCAAATTGACAATACAAATTACAAATTTGAAATAAAGGATTTACAAGTTACAGCTGAAAAACAAGGAATTTCTGAAGGTGATGTGATTGGTAAGCTGGAAGTGCTGTCAAATGATAATAAAGTTGTAGGAACTGTGGATATTTTGGCTCAGAATAATTATAAGCAGTTATCAATGTTTGGGCGTATTTTGAGATTTGTAACATTTGGAATGGCATAGGATAAAAAATATGGAGTTGTTTAAAGATTTAAATGACTCTTTTTTTTTTGAAATGAAGTTTAGCATTGAAGTAATTCTGAGAGTGTCCATAATAATTAATGGCATCTTCAAGCTGTGTCTAGACTGCTATTCCCTAATTTTAATATTTCAGCATAACCCCAATCCGTGAAATTTAAAATTCAAGCATAGTCTGAATAGCATCTTAAAGCAAATCCTTAAACATATCTTTAATATCATGATTCTCAAAAATTTCCTTGTCAATTTTCTTTTTATACTAAAACTCCATTTATAGAAATTATATTTTACCTTGCAAAAAAATTCATAACTATTCCGATATTTAAATGGGAAAGTAGTATTAGCCATAATAAAAACCTCCAAATATTATATAGTTCTTTACTATATATTATTTAGAGGTTTACACAAAAATTTTACATAGCCTTAAAAATATCCTATTTGATAAATGGATACTTTCTTTTCTTTAAAATTTAAATATATTATCAGTTTAGAATTTAGTAAACAGCTCTAAATCCAATACCTGCCCTTACATTCTTACCTTTAGTATCGTATCCGCCATTTACTGTAACTCCAAATCTTGTATTGTCAACACCGACATTCAAGTCAAACTTACCATTTCCTTTTCTATCTTCCTTTTCTCCTCTGATTCCAAACCAGTCTGCTGTTGTGTATCTCACTCTTGCCTTGTTGTTTACATCCCCAACTTTTCCTAGTTCATTTTCATAGGCTGCTGTAAGTCCTATTGTCAAGTTTGTTCTTACCGCTAACGGCTGAACATATCTGAATTCCATTCCAACTTCAGGTTTTACTGAAAAATAGTCGTTTCCTTTTACTTCCAGTCTCATTTCCCCTCTGTCTTCCTTGATGCTGTTAAATCTACCGTATTCCATCTTCAAGGCTCCATACGGACGGAAATGTGTTCTTTCACTCAATCTTACATCGTATCCCAAATCAGTTTTCAGAGCCGCTCCATAAGAATGGTAGTCAGATTTTGCCTGGAATACGTCGTCTACAACTAGATATCTACGTTTCATATCGTTAATGCCTACAAATAAATCTCCGCCAATTGTCCATTGCAATGCTCCGTTGTAGTCTTTCTTAGGCGACATTGTCTTGAACACTCCTGCTTTAAGTATTGTCTGGTTTTCTTTAGATTTTCCAATATCCTTGAACTTGAATCTGTTTGTTACAGCTCCTGCGTACCATCCTCTAGAGTTACCCATCTTGATTTTTTCATCCTCATGAACGTAAGCCACACCGTAGGCATTGCTTGTATAATCAATAATTCCAGCTGTATCAGTATTGTATTCGTCTCTCATGCCGAATACCTTAATCTTGTTGTTTTGCTTAGATGGATTTCTCCAGTCATGTTTCAAGTACTTGAACTCTTTGTCAAGCAAGCTTCCAGTTGCATTGATTCTTTGTTGAAGGTTTCCATACTGGTGTCCCATCATTTCGTCAAATGCTTGGTACAGCAATACTTCCTCGTTGTTTCCAATTCCATTTAATTTTTGGAATAATTGATTTTCACGTGAACCTAAGGCTTCGATTCCATATCTTTGCTCCAGTCCGTTTAAGAAATTATATGTATCTGTACTATCTACTGGTGTTGCATCTTTTCCAGCCCAGTCAGTATAAGGTTTTTTTACAAGGTACATTTTATTTATTTGAACGTGTCCTGGGAATGCACTCATGCTGGCATCTATTATTGTGGCAGTTGCAGCCCATGTAAGTGCTCCTGAATAAAAATTCCATTTGTCTACTCTTCCGTTACTTCTCATTGATTCATTATAAGGTTCTATTATATTTGGGTCATCTATTACTATTTCTTTAGCTGTTGTTCTTCTTGCTGCTTCTGATCCAATTATTAGATCTGCCTCTTTTGTAAGATTTTGAAGACCAACTACTGGTATTGTATATTCTGTTCCAGATGTATCCACATAAATTCCTATTGAACTTAGACTTACTTGTTTAGGTGCTGATATTACGTTAAATTTAACAGGTTCAGGTTGCACAACTTGTCCATTTACTGTTATTGTAGCTTCAGGGGCATTCGGCTCAGCTGATATTGAAATAATATTTGGGAAAGCTGATACTGGTTTTCCAGTCGAACTTTGTTCAAACACTTGAGTTTCAGTTGACCCTATTCCACCTCTAACTTCTATTGTTCCTCTGTTAATTATAGTCGCACCTTTCAAAAGAACTCCTACACTGGTATCTGCATTTTTTATCAATATTTTACCACCTTGATTATCAAGTACAGAATTTTGTCCAAGTACAACACCTTTTACATCCTTCAGTCCATCAACAGTAGTTTGAATTGTACCTCTGTTTATTACTCTTGCCCCTTCTTCTGCAAATATTCCTATTGCTCCATCAGATGCAAGATTTATGAAAGAGCCGGCTGCATTCGTTATAACTGTATTTGAACCAGCTCCATACATTCCTGTACTATCTTTTCCAACAACATTTATTGTACCTGAATTTGTTATTCTTCCTTGATCATGTACAATATTATTTCCTGCCGAATCTTTTACAAGAAGATTTGTTCTAGGATCTCTTTCAAGATATCCAGCCGCCATTCCTACACTATACAAAGTTCCTACTGGATCTAGTGGTTTTGTTGGATCTTTTAAGTTTCCTGTTCTTGAATCAATAGGATTGTAATTTGGATTAGTCCCACTTAAACCAACAGTTATTGTTCCACCTGCTACATTATGTGCATCTCCAGATTTACTATACATTCCTATATTTCCCAAACCTGTCGTCATATTTATGTGTCCACTATTTTCTGAATGTCCAGCAGCATATACTCCATAGTTTCTATTACCGCTAGATGTTACATTTCCTTTATTATATATTCTTCCCGCTGCATCAGATGAATATATATGTATATTATTATTATGTAAACTTACGTTTGAATTACTTTCTACCATGTTATTATTTCCAACATTTACAAATCCAAACGAATTTTCTGCCAAATTTATATTTCCAGAAGAATATACATTTTGTCCATTTCCTACTGTATAAACTCCGACTCCTTCATCAGTACCAACATTAAGTGTACTTCCTGTCAAAAGCTTAACTGTTCCGCCTTTAGAATATATTCCTATTCCTTCTTTACCTACTGTTGTAACTGAATTTGACCCAAGTTCGGCATCTAGTCCATAAATTCCAACAGATTTATCTCCAGCTACTATATTTTTATTATTTACAGCTTTTCCAGAACCTGTTACAACTATACCTATATTAGGTTCTGAAGAATTTGTAGAATTTACAACATTAAGCACACCTTCATTTACAATGCTTCTTCCATCTCCTATTATGTTATACCCTTTTACAGTTGAAGCATTTATAGTTCCATAATTTGTTAAAGTGCCTCCACCAGTTGCATATAGTGAAGCAATACCACCTGTAGTATTTGTCGCATTTACAACATCTACATCAACATAATTTTTGGCATCAGGATTTCCGCTTTCTCCAGCAAGACTTCCTCCGAATGCAAGTCCTGCTCCTTTTCCTGTAGCAGAACCATTATATTTGTATTCAAATTTTCCAGGCCCATTTATAGTTGAAGTATTTCCTTTTACGTAGATACCTGCTCCTTCTTCTTTTGTTTCAATACCATAATTTGTAAGTAAATTAACATTTGAATTTTGAGCATATACTCCTGTTCCCGTTGCTCCTGTAACTATATCAGAACTTCCATTTCCAGTAAGATTTATTGTTCCACCATGTAATGGATTTCCACCAGCTGTCTTAGAAGATGCCGTAACAATTATTCCAACACCTCTATCACCAAGAGTAATATTATTTTTATTATTTATAACCACTCTACTTCTATCAACTTCATCCGCTCTGTTATTTTGTGCTAATATTCCAATCGGATTTGCCATTCCTGTTGTCACAAGGTTTCCTTCATTTGTAATCTCTATAGCTGTCTGAGTATTTCCTGACTTATCAGTTCCATAATTTAAAAGACGTGTAGTATCAGCCGTAACTTTCGCCGCAATAGCCGCTCCTGAATCTGTTACAGTTATAGTTGCCCCAGCTTCATTTACAAGTTTACTTCCATTAGTTCCATAAATTCCAGCCCCGTGATTTACAGTAACATTTGCACCAGATTTATTTGTTATTGTTCCATAACTCACATTCATTCCAGCAATATTGGCAGCCGCTGTTCCTCCAGTATTATTTACAGTCCCATAATTAATATATGCAGTTTCTGCATTCGATGTTGCATTTTTATTAGATCCCATTGAAAGTCCCTGAATATTTTCATTTAAAGCTGTTGTAGCATCTATCGTCTGAGTAGAAGCTATTGTTATTCTTGATCTTTCGGCAGTAATTGCATTAAATCCTTCATTAGTATAAGGTGTTAATGTCAAATTAATTGCAGCATTAGTATTATTGCTTCCTGGAACTGTACTTGTAGTATCTAGTGTTATATCAGAATTTTCAAACACAGTTTTTACAAATGGATTTGGATTACTTGAATCATAAGTAATAATTCCATTAAAGCCTAGTCCACTTGCTAAATCCTGAGTACTTCCATTCCAAATAACATTTGATTTATTATTAAATACTCCAAATGTAACTTTATCTCCAACTATCTTATACTTTACTTTTCCCATATTAAAATATTTTGTTGCTGATGAGGTAGGTGTTGCAGTTTGAGAATAAAATTTAGTGTCAGAAGTATCAGGAATAATTAATCCATTGTGCATTTCTATTTCTGTATTGGCATTAAAATTAATTTTTCCACCACCACTAGCATAAAATGGTGTTGTACTATCATGGCTTCCTGATGTCTGAACAACATTTTTACTATCTAAATATCTTATATCTTTAACTTCTATTTTCGTTGTTCCTGCGATATTTACTACTCCTTTATCAAATGCCGCAAGTCCTCCAGTTCTACCAGCTCTAATCACATTATTTGAACCATTTAAATTTACAATAGAGCCATCTCCTGTAGCAAGTGCTCCTATACCATTAATTTCAGCCGTTCCATTAATATCAATGTGTCCTTTATTTTTAGCCAATCCCCCTATATTCTTATAAATATACGGCACTGTCTTATCATCATTTGAAACCCATTCGTCAACAGCTGTTATTTTCCCTGTTGTTTCTACTTTCGATACTGTAGTTTGGTTATTAGAATCAAAGCCTTCCGCATATGCAATTATTGAACCAAATCCTTTAGCATCTGTTGTTCCTTTAGCATTAACTAATCCTCCATCTTTTGCAAGATAAGCAATAGGATTTATTCCTGTCTCATTTCCATTTGCATCTACACCTGTCTTCAAGTATCTTGCAGAAAGTTCTACATTCGCACCAATATTAATTTCACTTGGTTTTCCTTTAAGAGCAGTATTTGTAGCAGCACTCATACTATGTTTGTTATTATCCCAAACACCATTTGAATAGGCAATAATGGTTCCAGTTGCCGCTTCATTTAAAGAATCATCGGCTGAAATTTTTCCAGCACCTGATGGTCCTACTATTCCTATTGATGCAGCATTTCCATTGTCTTTTATATCAGTTGACAATGTTGTTATCACTTCTTTGTTATTTGTACTCATTGCTACATCCATTATAGTTCCATATTCAGATGCAAACATAATTCCACTCTTAGAATATTTTCCAAATTTAATGTCAACATTATTTATTTGTAAAGAATGTACTTTATCCTTATCAAAAATACCTAATGCACCCATATCATTAGAAGGAGTAATATCTTTTCTTTGTCCAGATCTTGCAAATACTCCAACATTTGTTTCAACATATTTATTATCTCCACTAGTTTTATTTCCTCCAGTTTGAGGAGTACCGTCATTTGCTATATTTAATTGATTTCCAATAACTGCTTTTGCCGAAATTTCTCCTTGATAAATCCCTACTACTGCTTCTTTCCAGTTATCAATACTGTTAGCACCTGTAGTGATACCTTCTTGATACGGATCTCCTGCTGCATTTTTATTTTTATTTGCAAAATACAAAATTATATTGTCATCTCCATATGATTGTACATATTTCTCTAAATTTATATATGGTATTCTTGAAGTTCCAGGAGCACTAATAGTTACTGAAGCAGTTCTTCCGTTTGAAGTGCTATAAGTTTCTCCATTTAAATTTTTATAATTTGGAGAATATCCATATCCTGAATACACCATGTTTCCTTGTCCTTCAAGTATATAATTTCCTCTACTTTCCACAGCAAAACTTGCTTGTGCCCCTAACACATTATAGATAATATTTTGACTTGCAGATTCTGGTATCGTAACGTCTACACTTCCATTAAATTCACCTCTTTTATTATGAGTACCATTAACACCATTCACACTTGTGTGTAAAACCAACGATTCCCATGCAGCTGGATAAATAAGAAATACTGTATTATCTGTCCCTTTAAGATTAACAGTCACATTATCATATAAATTATGTCCTGCATGCCAAGTTTCTATTGAATGAAATGCAGCTCTTCCATACAAATTAGCTGTAATATTTGCTAATTTACCATCAGCCACAGAGTGAATCCCTATTTGCCCCGCAACATGACCACCATTTCCTACATTTCGAGTTCCGTTACTGCTTCCAGCTAAGTACATTGTTACACCAGTTGCATCATTACTAAATGAAAAACCATGTCCATTTACATTATGAGAATTATTTATGTATATCACTTGAGCTGGTCTTGCAAGATCATTAAAATTTCCACTACTATCTACTCCTGCATAATATGTCGCACCCCCTCCAGAACGTCTAGAATCAGCCGCTACCCAACTATTACTATTTCCACATCCTGTGAAACAGTAGTCAACAAAAGGACTTGCGTTTGGTTCTGGCAAGTTTGGATTTACATTTGGTGCTGTTGGTTCCACAATTTTTATTGATTTTGGCGGTTTTATTGCTATGTTAGGTGTTGTTGGGTTGGGTTCTGTCATTGTGGGAGTTACCACATTTAAAGGGTTTTTTAGTACTGTTCTTGGAATTATAGCTACTTCTGCCTTAGCACTTACTAATGGTTCCTGTTCACGTATATTGCTTATTAAACCGTAACTTGTTTGTGCCAAGCCCATTGAAGGTAATTTTTTGTACTGATTACTTAGTGGAGATGTATTTCTTACAAACACATCATTACTTCTTGTATATACACCTTCATAAGGATATTTTTCCTTTTTATCTCCTCTACCTTTATAAGTACCATTCCAGTTGTTATTAAAGTAATTTATACCATATTGCCAGCTGCTCCAAGGCGCTTTTACAACGTGATCTCCTTGTTCCATTAATTGAATTAGTTCAAGATTTGTGCTTTTCAATAATTTGTCATTTTCTTTTCGTGTTGCTTTGACTTGCTGATGTATTGTCTTAATTGATGTAGAAATTGCTTGTTTCTGATTTTCTATACTTGTACCTGCCGAATCTGAAAATAGATTCCTCGCTGCAAAAAGCATTCCAGTAATTAAAAATGTTATTACTAGACCTTCTGTATAATGCACATCCTTACATCTTTTTGCATAAGCCCGCAAATCCTGCTTTATTTTTGTAATGCTATTTGTCATTTTAATATATCTCCTTGTAAAAAATTTTTTGTGATAATTAAATTTTTCATTTATGATATAAAACCAAAAAAAATTTTAAATATAGTGAAATTGCTTGAAAACTATTAAGATTTTTCCATGGTTCTTTTCGATAGTGCTCAAAATAATTTTTGATAAAAGTGATTTTTTAGTGATTGTAAGTGATTTTTTTTTGAAATATTTTTTTAAGTGTAATATAAACTTTAAAAATATGATTTTAAATTTATTATCTTTTAAAAAAAATATTTTACTATTATTATACTAAAATTTAAAAAAAAAAGCAAGCAAAAAAACTTGGTAAAATGTCACAATTAATATTGTAATTTATGAAATAAAAAAATCTTTATAACAATAAAATAATGTAATTTAGACAAAAATGTGATAAAATATATTCAAAACTGATTTAAAATTAAATTGATAAAAATTAAAAATTTTAGATTAAAAAAAAACGTTATTATTGTAATTTTACAAGATTATCAAAAAGAGGAGTATATTTATGAAAATATTAGGAGTAATTCCAGCGAGATATGCATCTAGCAGGTTTGAAGGAAAGCCATTAAAAGATATTTGTGGACATTCTATGATTGAATGGGTTTACAAAAGGGCTAAAAATGCGGATATTGATGGATTGGTTGTGGCGACAGATGACGAAAGGATTTTTGAGGCTGTGAAAAAATTTGGGGGAAATGTGGTTATGACTGCTGAAAATCATCAGAATGGGACTTCTAGAATAGTTGAAGTTATAAATAAAGATAAATTTAAAAATTATGATTTTGTGATAAATATTCAGGGGGATGAGCCGTTGATTGACATTGAATCAATTAATGTTCTTGCAAATAATTACAGAAGTGAAAAATCAGAAATTATTACACTGAAACAGGAAATAAAATCTCAAAAGGAGATTGAAAATCCAAATCATGTAAAGGTTATTGCAGATTTTAATGACAATGCCATTTATTTTAGCCGTTCTGTAATTCCTTATGAACGTAATAAAAATGCAGATTTTAAGTACTTTAGACATATTGGGATTTACGGATATACCACGAGTTTTTTGAACAAATTAAAAAATTTGAAGGAAGGTGTGCTTGAAAAAATTGAGTCGCTTGAGCAGTTGAGATTTATTGAAAATGGGTATAAAATAAAGGTGTTGGAAACTAAGTCGAATGTGATAGGTGTGGATACAGAAGAGGATTTGAGGGAAGTTGTTAAATTTATAAAGGAAAATGGAATAAAACTTGAATAAAAAATTGTAAAATTAAAAATATTACAAAAAGGAGAGAATTTTTATGGAAAATGGAGTAATGATACAGTATTTTGAATGGAATTTGCCGAATGACGGAAAACATTGGAAACGATTGAAGGAAGATGCAAAGCACTTGAGTGAAATTGGAGTAACTGGAGTATGGATCCCGCCTGCATATAAAGGGACTTCGCAAGATGATGTTGGTTATGGAGCTTATGATTTGTGGGATTTAGGGGAATTTGATCAAAAAGGAACTGTTAGAACGAAATATGGGACAAAACAAGAATTGATTGAGGCAATTGAAGAGCTTCATAAGTATAATATAAATGTGTATTTGGATGCGGTTTTGAATCATAAGGGCGGTGCTGACGAAACAGAGAATTTTTTGGCAATTGAAGTTGATCCGGAAGATAGGACAGTGGAAATATCTGAACCTTTTGAAATAGAAGGGTGGACAAAATTCACTTTTCCTGGAAGAAACGATAAATATTCTGCATTTAAGTGGAATTATAACCTTTTTGACGGTATTGATTTTGATAACCGAACAGGTAAAAATGGAATTTATAAGATTGTTGGAGAAAACAAGGACTGGGATGAAGGAGTTGATTCTGAACTTGGAAATTATGACTATTTGATGAATGCTGATATTGATTTTTCTCATCCTGAAGTACGGAAAGAAGTAATCCGATGGGGAAAATGGGTTGTAAATGAATTGAAACTTGATGGATTCAGAATGGATGCAGTAAAACATATAAAAGATGAGTTTATAGCAGAATTTTTGACACAAATAAGGGCAACTTATGGAGAAAAATTTTATTCTGTTGGAGAATACTGGCGAAATGACTTGGAAAAATTGAAGGAATATTTGGATAATGTTGGTTATAAAACTGATTTATTTGATGTAGGGCTTCACTTTAACATGTATGATGCTTCTAAAAAGAAAAAAGGTTATGACTTGCGGGAAATTTTTGAGCATACAATAGTTGCAGAAAATCCTATGGAAGCAGTAACATTTGTGGATAATCACGATTCTCAAAAGGGAAGTGCCTTGGAATCAAAAGTGGAAAGCTGGTTTATTCCACATTCTTATGCTATAATTCTATTATCAAAAGATGGTTATCCTTGCTTATTTTATGGAGATTATTACGGTGTAGGCGGAGAAAAGAGTCCACATCAATGGATAATTGATAAACTTCTGGAAGTCCGAAGACTGTATGCTTATGGAGAGCAGATAAATCATTTTGAAGATCCAAATATAATTGCAATTCAAAGAACAGGAAGAGACGAATGGACTGGCTGTGTAGCCGTACTTTCAAATTCTGATGAGGAAGGTGAAATTCAGATAGAAGTTGGAAAGGAACGGACTGGTCAGGTTTGGCAGGAAGTCACAGGCAGTGGATATGAAGATGTTGTAATAAATGAGGAAGGAAATGCCCGTTTTAAAGTTGGAAGTGAAAAAATTTCTGTATGGATACGAAAAAGTTAAGATTAAAATACCAAAATTATTTATTATTATAAAGAAATAAATAAATTAAAAAAGTTAAAATATAGTAAATTTTTTAGGTTAATTTAAAAACCAGATTGAGAGGTAGGAAAAATGAGAAAAATTAAAATTATAGGAGCAATAATTGTGTTAATGATGAGCTTGAGTTCTTGTACAGCATTAGCATTGGGAGCTGGAGCTGTTGCAGGAGGATATACTTGTGTAAATACAAGTCTTTGTAATAGATTGAAAAAATAGAAATATTGTCTTAAAACATTATTTACTTTTAGAGTTGGAAATTATTGCTAAAAATATCGCTTCATCTTTTTATTGAAGTTTAGTAATAAAAAAATTCTACAAATTATTAGAGAAAAGGGAAATAAAAGAGATGAAAACTATTAATAATAGAGAAGAAATATTAGGAAATGTCCAAAGAATTGTTGTAAAAGTAGGAACATCAACACTTACAACTGAAGATGGACGTTTAAATATTGATAAGATAAAAAAAATTGTAATGGAATTAAGTAATTTACAGAATAAGGGGTATGATGTGATTCTTGTGAGTTCCGGAGCGGTTGGTGCTGGAATGGGGCTTCTTAACATAAATGAAAAACCTAAAACTTTGGCTGAAAAACAGATGTTATCAGCTGTTGGACAAGTTTCGCTTATGCAGATTTATCAGACACTTTTTAAAGAGCACAATAAAATAATTGGGCAACTTTTATTGACAAAAGAGGAATTTTCAAATAGAAAAAGATATTTGAACATGAGAAACGTCTGTAATGCCTTTTTGAAAAGAAAAATTATTCCAATTATAAATGAAAATGATGCAATTGTATCAAATGCTCTAAAAATAAAGGTTGGCGATAATGATACTATGTCTGCACTCGTTTCAGGATTGATTGATGCTGATTTATTAATTATTTTGTCAGATATTGATGGGCTTTATAACAAAAATCCTAGAAAATATGAGGATGCTAATTTAATCCATATTGTTGGAGATATCAACGAGGATATAAAAAATATGGCAGGTTCAGAAGGTTCAAAATTTGGAACTGGTGGAATGATTACAAAAATTATTGCTGCGGAAATGGTAACAAAAATCGGAACAAGTTTAGTTATTGCAAGTGGAGACGACCCTAGAAATATAACTAGAATTGTTGAAAAAGAAAATATTGGAACACTTTTTGTGAAGAAAAATAAAAAAATTAGCTTGAAAAAATACTGGCTTGCATACGGACCTAACAAAGAAGGTGCATTGACAATTGATGATGGTGCAAAAACAGCATTGAAAAATGGTAAAAGTTTATTGTCTGTTGGAATAAAATCTGTAGAAGGAAGTTTTGACAAAGGAGCGGTTATCGAAATTGAAAATTTGGAAGGAAAAGTAATTGCAACAGGAATTTCAAATTATTCGGCAGAGGAAATTAATCTTATAAAAGGTGTTAAAAGTGAAAATATTGAAGAAATTTTAGGTTATAAATATGATGATGCGGTGATTCATATTGACAATGTTGTAGTAAAAAAATAAAATATTTATATATAAAGTAAAAAATGAGAAATGAGGGAAAATATGAATTATATAGAAGAACTTGGAGAAAAAGCAAAAATTGCGTCAAGAGAACTTTTGAAAATTGGAACTAAAACTAAAAATGATGTTTTGCTTGCAATTGCAGATGAGCTTATAAATAAAAAAGAAGGAATAAAAGCTGCGAATAAAATAGATTTGGAAAAAGGGGAAAAAAATGGAATTTCTTTTGCTTTGCTAGATAGAATGACATTGACTGATAGCAGAATTGAAGGGATGGCCCAGAGTTTACGAGAAATGGCTGCGTTCCCAGATCCGATTGGAGAAGTCGTTACAGGATGGAATCATAAAAATGGAATGAGCATTGCTAAAAAGAGAGTTCCTCTTGGAGTAATCGGAATGATTTACGAATCACGTCCAAATGTTACAGTCGATGCGGCAGGACTTGCAATAAAATCTTCAAATGCGATAATTTTACGTGGTTCAGAAGATGCCTTAAATTCAAATATTTATTTAAATAATTTATTAAATAGAGTTGCAGATGCTCATGGATTGCCAAAAAATACAGTTCAGCTTGTGGAAAAGCCAGATAGAGAATTGGTAAAGGATTTAATTCGTGCAGACAAGTATATTGATGTAATTATCCCGAGAGGTGGAAAAGGGCTAAAAAGATTTATCATTGAAAATGCAACAATTCCAATGATAGAAACTGGTGCGGGAATTTGTCATATTTTTGTAGATGAAACAGCTGATATAAAACAAGCACTGCCAATTATTGAAAATGCTAAAGTTCAACGTCCAAGCGTTTGTAATGCCATCGAAACAACATTGATTCATGAAAATATTGCAAAAGAAATTTTGCCTGAATTGACAGAAATGCTTTTGAAGGACGGAGTAGAGTTAAGATATAGTAAGGAAGCATTGGAAATAGTAGGAAATAGATCGGATGTAAAATTGGCAACAGAAGAAGATTTTGGAGCAGAATATTTGGATTTGATAATGTCTCTAAAATTAGTTAAAAACATAGATGAAGCAATAGAATACATAAATAATCATGGAACGCACCATTCCGACTCAATCTTGACAAAATCTATAGAAAATGCAGAAAAATTCCTAAACGAAGTAGATTCAGCCAACGTTTATTTAAACGCTTCAACAAGATTTTCTGACGGAGAGGAATTTGGCTTTGGTGGAGAAATTGGAATTTCCACACAAAAACTTCACGCTCGTGGGCCTATGGGAATTAGGGAATTGACTACGACGAAGTATGTGATTAGAGGGGAAGGGCAAATAAGGGAATAGTAAGAAAAATAATATAAATTTATGAAAAAGTCTGATAGAAAAAAATCTATTGGGCTTTTTTATTTTAAATATAGACTTTCTTGTTTATAAGGAAATCAAATTCATATTTTTTACAGAAAATATTAACTCTAATAAAAAAAAAAAAAAAAAAGATAGAATAAGGGAAATTTAAAGGTTTAATAATAGTATTTTTTGTTATACTGAACAAGTAATTAAAATTTTGGAAGCAACGAATAATTGTAAAATTTATTGAAATAAAATTAATAAATATTTTATTATAATTATACCTTAAATTAGAAGTTTTTAAGATATTAATTTTATTTGATTTTACAATTTCTAAAGTTATTAAGTACATTATTAACAATGTGGGAAGGAGGAGAGATAAATTATGGCTAAGTTTCAAGTTACACTAAGAGATAGACAAACTAATGAGAAAAGAGTTGTTTGGATTGAAGCAAAAAATTCTCAAGAAGCTAAACAAATTGCAATGAGAGATTTTCCAAATTACAGGGTACAATAAAAATATGTATTACAATTAAGGTATTTATAATAAAGAGTTATTTTTAGAAGAGATGATAAAGAGCAGTAAAATTGTTCAATATCGTCTTTTTTTTGTAAAAAAATTTTATATTCATTAAAAAAATAAAAAAATGATATACAAATATAATAAAAAATGTTATAATTTTAGCAATTCTTGAGAAAGGAGGTAATACTATAATGAGAGTGTTATTGATAAAAAATCTTAGTTGTAATTTTATTACAAATAGTAATAATTTTAATTCAAGAATTTTGGAAATAACTAAAAAAGAGAGCTTACTTTGGGGGTTAGCTCTCTTTTGATTTGTAACACTACAACGAGAATTTTTATTCTTTTACATTCTTATTATAACATTTTATAATAAAAAAAACAACTCAATTCAAAATAATTTTTTTAATTTTTTATAAATAAATAGTTAATAAAAAAATCAAGAAATTTCTGTAACATCCTTCACTTTATAATGTCCAGCCGCATTTACCACATCTGCTATCAGTAAATCGTCAACTTCTTCATTTAAAGTAACTTTTGCATTTTTATCAGAAAGATTTACTTCCACATCTTCCACTTCTGGCAGTCCGAATAAAGCATTTTTCACTTTTTTTGCACAGTTTTCACAATGCAGTCCTTCTATTTCAATAAGTTTTTTAATCATTTTAAAGACCTCCATAAAAATTTATTTTTATTAGGGCACAAAATTATTTTGTGTCAAAAATATTATATAAAAAAATTGGATAAAATGCAAGGAATTTTGTATGTGCAAAAAAATAAATATGTGGTATGAGCGGTAAAATATGGTATAATGGTATGAAATTAAAAAATTATAGAAAACAAAAATTTAAGAGGTGAAATAGAATGAGTCATTATTTTTCAGAAAAGCAGGAAGTGAAATCAGACAGAAAAATAATAAGATACGAGATAGAAAATAGAAATTTTGAATTTATAACAGATAATGGGATATTTTCAAAGGCAAAGGTGGATTTTGGGACAGATGTTATGTTGAAGGTGTTTTTACGGGAAAATTCAAATAAAAAAAATCAAAAATTTGATGTGCTGGATATTGGCTGTGGATATGGAGTTGTATCGGTTGTTGTAAAATCTTTTTTTAAAAATTCGAGAACTGTTTCATCAGATGTGAACCAGCGGGCTTTGGAGCTTACGAGGGAAAATCTTTTTAAAAATGGAGTTGTAAAAAATAATAATTCTGAAAATGGCGATTTTAAAAATGGTGACTTTAGAGTGATAAAATCTTTTGTATTTGATAATATTTTTGAAAAGTTTGATGTGATTTTGTCCAATCCGCCTATTCGAGCTGGAAAGCAGACTATTTTTCAGATTTATGAAAAGAGTTTTTTACATTTGAATGAAAATGGGGAATTTTATTGTGTGATTCAGACGAAACATGGGGCAAAAAGTACACAGAAAAAACTGGAGGAGATTTTTGGGAATTGTGAAACGCTGGAAATTGATGCTGGGTACAGGATTTTTAGAAGTGTTAAAAAATAAAAGATTTGCTGTAAAATAAAAATAATTGACAAAATGTGATAAATACTGTATTATGATAGAGTAAATAAAAAATGTAAATTGTTTTTTGAGATTTTATAAAAATTAAATATTGAAAAAAACTGGACATTTATTTATTTTTTTGTTATAATAAAAAGGATCCGAGGTGATTATTTATGGCAAAACAGGATGTTCTTGAGCTGGAAGGTGAAATAATCGAGGCATTGCCTAATGCGATGTTTCAAGTAAGGCTTGAAAATGGACACGAAGTTTTAGGGCATATCTCAGGAAAAATGAGAATGAACTATATAAAAATTTTACCAGGAGATAAAGTTACAGTGGAAGTTTCTCCGTATGATTTGTCAAGAGGTAGAATTGTATATAGAAAAAAATAATAGTTGGAAGGAGGGTTTTTAGTGAAAGTAAAAGCTTCAGTAAAACCTATTTGTGACAAATGTAAAATCGTTAAACGTCACGGAAAAGTAAGAGTAATATGCGAAAACCCTAAACATAAACAAATACAAGGATAGTTTTAAAATATTTTTTATTTTAAAAAACAGATTAATAAACCTGAAAAAGATTTTTATTAAAATATATATAGATTAAAGGAAATATAAGATTACTATGGATATTGAAATAAAGATTGTAAAGGTATGTTTGGCTGTAGAGCTTATTCCTTATATTATGTATGTGAGGGCATATTGAAGAAGATTAAAAATATCAAATAACGAGGAGGAAACAATTTGGCTAGAATAGCAGGAGTAGATATTCCAAGAAATAAAAGAGTAGAAATTTCATTAACTTATATTTTTGGAATCGGTAGAAGTACTTCAAACAAAATTTTAGGAGTAACTGGTATCGACAAGGATACTAAAGTAAAAGATTTAACAGAAGAACAAGTAGCACAATTAAGAGCTGCTGTAGAAGAGTACAAAATTGAAGGAGAGTTAAGAAAAGAAATCAGACTTAACATCAAACGTCTGCTTGACATCAAGAGTTACAGAGGATTAAGACATAGAAATGGATTGCCTGTAAGAGGACAAAAAACTAAAACAAATGCAAGAACCAGAAAAGGGCCAGTTAGAATGGCAATCGCTAAGAAAAAATAATAGACTATATAAGTTAAAGGAGGAAACCGTAAGTGGCAAAAAGACCAGCAACTTCAAAAAAGAAAAAATTAAAAAATATTCCTAATGGAATCGCATATATACATTCTACTTTTAACAATACTGTTGTTACTATAACAGATTCAGAAGGTAAAGTAGTAATCTGGAAATCAGGAGGAACTTCAGGGTTCAAAGGAACTAAAAAAGGAACTCCATTCGCAGCTCAAATAGCAGCTGAACAAGCAGCTCAAGTTGCAATCGAAAATGGTATGAAACAAATCGAAATCAAAATAAAAGGACCTGGATCTGGAAGAGAAGCTTCTATAAGATCAATACAGGCTACTGGATTAGAAGTAACAAGAATAGTTGACATAACTCCAGTACCTCATAATGGTGCAAGACCACCTAAAAAGAGAAGACCGTAATTTTATAAACTAAGGAGGAAAAAGATAAATGGCAAGAGATAGACAGCCTGTGTTAAAAAGATGTAGAAATCTTGGTTTAGATCCTATTGTTTTAGGGGTAAACAAAAAATCAAACAGAAATATTAGACCAAACGCAAATAGAAAATTAACTGAATATGGAACACAACAAAGAGAAAAACAAAAAGTAAAATTTGTTTATGGAGTAATGGAAAAACAATTCTATAAACTATATGAAGAAGCAACAAGAAAAGAAGGAGTAACAGGGGAACTTTTACTTCAATATCTTGAAAGAAGATTAGATAACGTAATTTACAGATTAGGATTTGGAGCTACTAGAAGACAAGCAAGACAAATCGTAAGTCATGGACATATTTTAATAAATGGAAAAAGAGTAAACATTGCATCATATAGAGTAAAACAAGGTGATGTAATTACAGTTAAGGAAGATTCTAAAGAATTAGCTTTAATTAAAGAATCTGTCGGGCAAAAAGCAATTCCAGGGTGGTTGTCACTTGAAGAAAACACTTTAAAAGCTCAAGTACTTGAAAATCCAGGAAGAGACGCAGTTGACTTTGAGGTTGACGAAGCGATGATTATCGAGTTCTACTCTAGATAATAATATTTTAATCAGAGGAGATGAATTAGCTTGTTAAATATTGAAAAAATAGCTAAAAATGTAAGATTGACTGAAGAAAAAGAAGATAATTATACAGCAAAATATACATTAGAGCCTTTATATAGAGGGTATGGGAATACTATTGGAAATTCACTTAGAAGAATATTATTATCATCAATTCCAGGAACTGCAATAAAGGGAATCAAAATTGAAGGTGTATTAAATGAATTTTCTACAATTGAAGGTGTAAAAGAAGCAGTTACAGATATTATTTTGAATATTAAAGAAATAGTAGTTGAAGCTGATGAACCTGGTGAAAAGAAAATGACACTTTCAGTAAAAGGACCAGCTGTAATTACAGCAGCAGATATTCACGTAGAACCAGGACTAAAAGTTATAAATCCAGAACAAGTCATTATGACAGTTACGACTGACAGACAAGTTGATATTGAATTTCTTGTGGATTCAGGGGAAGGATTTGTAATTTCTGATGAAATTAATACTGATGGATGGCCAATAGGATATTTAGCAGTTGATGCGATTTATACGCCTATCAAAAGAGTAAATTATAGTGTTGAAGATACTATGGTTGGACGTGTTACAAATTATGACAAGTTAATTTTGGAAATTGCAACAGATGGAAGTATCGAAATTAAAGATGCCTTGTCTTATGCGGTAGAATTACTAACTTGGCATTTGGAACCATTTACAAATATTGGGAACAGTATGAGTAAATACAGAGATAGTGAAGAAGAATTGACAGAAACTGAAGAAGAAAACGAAAATAACATTGAAGATATGAAAATTGAAGAACTTGACTTTACAGTACGTTCATATAACTGCTTGAAGAAGGCAGGAGTAAATACAATTTCAGACTTAACTTCAATGACTTATAATGAATTATTGAAAATTAAGAATTTAGGGAAAAAATCACTAAATGAAATTATCGATAAAATGAAAGAACTTGGTTACGATTTAGGCGATAATGTAGGCAGTGAAGAGTAATCATAAAAAAATTAAACTAGAATATAGAATAAAATCTTAAACGAGGAGGGAAAATGAATCATAATAAATCATACAGAAAATTAGGTAGAAGAACAGACCATAGATTAGCTATGCTTAAAAATATGACAATTTCTTTAGTGAAACATGAGCAAATCGAAACAACTGTAACTCGTGCTAAAGAATTAAGAAAATTTGCTGAAAAAGCAATTACTTTAGGGAAAAAATACAATAATTCAACTGATACAGCAAGAAGAATACATTTAAGAAGACAGGCTTTTGCATTTTTAAGAAATGAAGAAGCAGTTGCTAAAATCTTTAATGAAATTGCACCTAAATATACAGAAAGAAATGGCGGATATACAAGAATCATTAAAACTGCTGTAAGACGTGGAGATTCAGCTGAATTGGCAATTATTGAATTAGTATAGTATTTATAAATAACTAAAAGGCATAGGTTTTGTTGCTTATGTCCTTTTTTTTATACTAATTTTTATTAATTATATCAGAATATTTACGACTTCAATCGTGATAGATTCAGAGGATTTTGTTAATATTAAACCTGTTCGATAATTATATAAACTCAGAATTTAATAAAATAAATATCCTGAAGCAAGGGGTCTTAACTCCTTGTAGAGATAAAAAACTTAGGTTATCGAACATATCTATTTCATAAAAATAAAAGGAGATCAACTATGAATAAAAAATTGATTGTAATGAGTTTATTAATTTCAGCTTTTTCAATGGCTACGGACAATGAAAGAGGGTTAGCAGATTCCAGTAAATATCAGAAAAATGCTGAAGTAAATAAGAATGAAGATAAAAAGCCAAAAATGGGAGCACCTATGAATAAAAAAGCAATAACCGAAGATATGATAACGAATAAAACAGAAAATGGTTACAATTTAAATTTTGATGCAAATAAAAATTATACGATAAAAACAGCAACTGTTAATGGAAAAACCATTACTTATCGTGCCTATGAAAATATAGTTTATGTAGCAAAACCAGTTGACATTGCTTATCAAACTATAAATATCTATATTCCAGAAGAATATTTTAAAAATAAATCAGTTGGAAAATACAATGCAAAAAGCGCACCAATATTTTTTCCAAATACAGTTGGAGGATATATGCCTGGAGCGGCTGGAGTGCCTGGAAATGGAAGAGATGAAAAACCTGATGCTTCATTAGTCGCATTGCCAAATGGATATGTTGTGGCAAGTCCTGGAGCTAGAGGTAGAACTTTGGAAAAGGATGGGAAATATACAGGAAAAGCACCTGCTGTAATTGTAGATTTGAAAGCAGCTGTCAGATATTTGCGTTATAATGATAATAAAATGCCTGGTAGAGCTGACAGAATTATTTCTAATGGGACAAGTGCTGGAGGAGCGGTTTCAGCTCTGTTAGGTGCAACTGGAAATAGCAAGGATTACGAGCCTTATTTGAAGAAAATTGGAGCATTGAAGGCCAGAGATGATATTTACGCAGTTTCAGCTTATTGTCCAATAACTAATTTAGAAAATGCAAATACGGCTTACGAGTGGATGTTTAACGATGTGAAAACATATAAAAAGATAGAAATTTCAATGCTAGATTACAATGTGGAAAGAAAATACACTGAGGGTACGTTGACTGATAATGAAATTTTACGTTCAAATGATTTGAAAAAAATGTTTCCTGATTATGTGAATAGTTTAAAATTGAAGGACAAAAACGGTAAACTTTTAACGTTGGATAAAGATGGAAATGGAAGCTTTAAAAATCAGATTAAGAAGTATTATATTGATTCTGCAAATGCGGCTTTAAAAAAAGGAACTGATTTATCAGAATTTGACTTTTTAACAATAAAAAATGGAAAAGTTGTAGATTTAGATTATAATAAATATATCGCTTATATGGGTAGACAGAAAACGCCAGGAGCCTTTGATAATGTGGATTTGTCGACTGGAGAAAATAATGAATTTGGAGATGAAACTACAAATAATAAGCATTTTACAGAATATATGCTGGAACATTCGACAGTAAATGGAACGATTGCTGATAAAAAGATAATAAAAATGATGAATCCGATGAATTATATTGGAAGTTCAAAAGTGAAATATTGGAGAATAAGACACGGTGCAATTGATAAAGATACTTCACTTGCAATACCTGCAATACTTGCCATAAAATTGGAAAATCTTGGGAAAAAAGTTGATTTTGCATCACCTTGGGCAACACCACATTCGGGGGATTATGATTTGACAGAATTGTTTGGATGGATAGATAAAGTTGTGGCAGAAGGAAAGTAAGGCGAAATTGATTAAAAAAGCGAAAAATATTAGATTTAGGAATAAAATAGCTATAAAGTTGCTGTCGTATTTTGGAGTATCACTTTTTTTATTTTCAATTGTAATTGGAAGTATTTTTGGGTATATCTATATTCAGAATACAGTTGCAATGCATAAAAAAGATTTAGAAGAAAGGGCTTGTAAAATTTCAGAAACTTTGTCTAAAGTATGGTTTGAGAATAAAAATAGGAATGAAAAAAGTCTAGATAGGGATTTGCGTGCGGATGGAAAAAGAAGAACTGGAAATTCTGAAGAAGATAGAAATAAATTTCCGCATAGAGAAAATGCTAAAATTGTAGGAAATATAAAGGGAAAAATTTTTGAAAATAATATTATTGAAGATATACGAAAAGATGAAGATGAAAGAAAGCCTGAAGAAAGACATAAAATTTTAGAAAACAAATTGAGAAAAAGAGAAGATAATAGAAATATAGAAGATGAAAAAGATAATATTCCACCTGAAGAAAGACGTTTTCATAGGCATAGAATTGTAGATGAAAAAGATAACAATGTTAAAATTTTTAGAAGTATGAGAATGATTGAAAATCTTGCGATGGGAGAAGTTTGGATAGTTGATGCGAAAACAGGAAATATTGTCCAAGGAAGAAGTGAGAGAAACCAGTCGCTGTCTTATTTAAAGTTGCCGCCAAATGCTGAAAATACTATAAAAAGGGCACTCGCTGGAGAGACAACTACAACAGAAAATTTTAATGAATATTTAAATGAAAATTCAATTACTGTGGCAGTTCCAATAAAAAATGGTAAAATCATCGAAGGAGCAGTTTTGCTTCATTCTCCAGTAAAATATATGTCATCTGCCTTGAAAAGCGGAATCTATACGCTTATTTTTAGTATTTTAGCAGCTCTTGCAATAGCAAGTATTAGTGCAATATGGCTTTCTATAAGTTTTACAAGGCCACTTAACAAGATTAGAAATGCTACGCTTAAATTGGCACAGGGAGATTATGAGGTGACAACAGATGTGGATCAAGGGGATGAAATTGGAGAACTTGCAGAAAGTATTGATAAATTGGCAGTTCAGCTTGATAAAAGTTCTAAGGAAAGTGAGCGGTTTGAAAAAATGAGACAAAATTTTATTGCGAATATTTCTCATGAGCTGCGGACACCGATTACTGTGATTCGAGGTTCGATGGAAGCCATTTGTGATGGGATTATTAGTGATCCTGAGCAGTTAAAAGAATATAATAGGCAGATTTTATCAGATAGTATTCATTTACAAAGGCTAGTCAATGATCTGATCGATTTGACAAAACTTCAGAACACGGATTTTTCCATTGATAAAAGTATAATTGATTTATCTGAAATTGTGAATGATGCGGTTAGAAGCATGAAGCAGATTTCAACCAAAAAGAATATAAAAATTAATTTTTTTGGAAATAAAGTCAACCAGAAAATGGAAAATTATCTTTTTACTGGAGATTATCAGAGAATTAGGCAAATGATAATAATTATCTTGGATAATGCAATAAAATTTTCAAGTGAAAACCAGAAAATTGACATTTATTTAAGAAAAGTAAATAAAAAATACGAACTTAAAATTTGTGATTACGGAAAAGGAATAGATCCTAAAAATATTGGAGAAATTTTTAATCGTTATCATAAGTCAAATACAGAAGAAAATAAGAATGGAATGGGGCTAGGTCTTGCAATTGCAAAGGAAATTGCGATACGGCATAATATTGAAATTTTGGCGGAAAGCGAACCAGATGTGCAAACGGTTTTTACTTTTTTGATTCCTTTTAGCGAATGATATTATTTTTGATTTAAATAGAATAATAGAGGAGAAAAAGATTTTTGATGATGGAATTGATAAGCAAATAAAATATTGCTGTTATTTTAAGTATTTTTCATTCTAAAAATAAAGTCATTATAAATTTTTCCCGTAAATGTTTAACATTCTTTATTTAAAAATATAAAAATCTGAAAATATTATATTTATTAGTTTTTTAGACTTTTGTAAATTACTATTAGTGGATTTTTAGAAAAAGAAATTTTAGTGTTAATTTTAAAATAGATTTATTACTGTATTGTATTGAAAAAATAAACTTTGATAATAAAAATAAAATAAAAGTATTGACAAAATCTAGAAAAAGGTATAAAATTGTAATGGATACAAGGAAAAGCAAATATAAATATTTTAATAGGAATAGGAGGAAAAATGCATATAGAAAACGTTGGTGAATATTTGAAAAAAAATGGGATTAAGCCATCAATACAAAGAATGAGAATATTTCAATATTTAATGGATAATCATACACATCCAACAGTCGATGATATTTTTCAGAATTTATCTCCTGAAATGCCTACTTTGTCCAAAACTACAGTATATAACACCTTAAATACATTCGTCAGAAGTAACATTATTCAAGAGATAATAATCGAAGAAAATGAAGTGAGATATGATGTAGTGACGGAAAATCACGGACATTTCAAATGTAAGTCTTGTGGAGAAATCATGGACTTCGATGTGGATTTATCAAAATTTGATTTATCGAAGCTGGGTAATGTTGAAATTGATGAGATACACTTTTATATAAAAGGTGTTTGTGAAAAATGTTTAGAAAAACATAATTAAAAATATAGATTGGAGAAAAAATGAAATTAAATAAGGAATTAGAAATATTATTAAATAAACAAATAAATATGGAACTTGCTGCTTCTTATCAGTATCAAGCTATGGCTGCATATTTTGATGAAAGAGCATTGGAAGGTTTTTCAAAGTGGATGAGTGAACAATCAAAAGAAGAAGTTGAACATTCAAATAAATTTTATAACTACGTATTAAAAAGAAATGGAAAAATAGAGTTTTTTGCATTAGATAAACCTAAAATGAATTTTAACTCAATAAAGGAAGTATTTGAAGCTACACTTGCACATGAAGAAGCAGTAACTGCATCAATTGAAAATATTCATAAACTTGCAAGAGAATTGGAAGATTATGGAGCTGAGGTATTTTTAAATGATTTTGCTTCAGAACAAGAGGAAGAAGAAGAACAGGTTCAAAAAATAATTGACAAAATAGTTTCTTTAGATGTTGATAATAATAGTGCAACACTTTACCTGTTAGATAAAGAAATGGGAACGAGAGAATAAGTAATTTTATATTTATATAATTAAATAAGATAATAAAGTGGTTTTTTAGAAATGGCTAGGTATGCACGATTTGGGAGGGCACGGTAAAAGTATTTAGCTGTTTTCCAAAAAAAGCACATAAAATTTAGTTCTAAAAAAGAACCTATTACTAAAGTTTTTTATATTTAGTAAATAGGTTTTTATTTTTTTTATTCATCAAAATTATTAGAACTTATATACTACTTTCCATTAGAGTAATGGATTTATTAAAAATTTTATTTAGCAAGGTGTCTTGATATATCTATATTATTTGCAAAGAAATTTTTAACCAGTCCGCTGTTTAAATAGAAAATAGTATAAATATTTTCAAACTATATAAAACTGTCTGCAATTTCTTGCAAGCGAGAATTGTCAGCACCATCTAAATAAGCCTTTATAATATGTTTACAAGCTAAATATCTTTTTTCATAACTGTCGGATTTTACTGTAATATAGGAAATATTATATTCTTTGTACAGCTGTTTTAATAAATTTTGAAATTTTTCCCGTCTTTCATTGTCTCCGATCGAACGAAGCCCGTCATTTACCCATTTTACATTATTTTTCAGTAAAATTGTCAAGTCAAATCTATAATTTTGAACAAATTCACGAACAATTGGATTGTCTTTTTTTTCGTAGGTTAGGCAAAAAGCTAGAGTAGTGATGTAATCTGTGTCAATTAGGGCAAATTTATTGGCATTTCTTGCGGCATAGAGTACATTTGACTGATGTCCAAAGACAATTTTTTCATAATCAGAATATTGAAGTGCTTCTTCATCACCACCTAGTTTTTCAAATACATATTCACGTCCATATTCCCAAGCTGAAGTCGTATTAAACACGTTTGCAAGTTTATCAATCATTACACTTTTTCCACTACTTTCACCGCCACAAATTGTAATAATTGGGATTAAATGTTCTCTTACTTCGCGTGGCAAAAAATCCCAGTATTTACTTGGATTTTCACGTATTTGTTTGGAATTGACATTGTATTCAATATAATTTTTGTCTATGGATCTTGTTTTTGAGCCAAAATGTTTTAAATTGTATTCCTTATCTTCATCACGATTGCTTATGAAAATAACATCGTTTTTCCAGTCTATTTTTATTTCGTTTTCTAGTTTTTCTCTTTTTTCAATTTCATTTTTTAAAGTGTCAGCCCATTCTTCCCAGTTTTCGCCTTGTTGGGAAAAATGATTTTCATCAAGTAAAAAAGATGAAATATTTGGCTGATTTTTAAATGTTTGTTTTACAAAACGTAATCTATCCTTTGGAGTGATTTCTTTTACAAAACGGGAATTGGATGTAAGTAGGTCATCAGCATCGTCAGAATACGAGATGACAATATATAATTTGTCTACAATACCGCTGGCTCTCTGAATGAAATTTACGTGTCCAATGTGAAGCGGGAAAAATTTTCCAATAATTATTCCTATTTTTTTCATTAGTTTATTTTCCTTTCTGATTTATTTTTTTAGAGAAGTTGTCTTAAATAAAAATTTCACTAAATTATTTAAAAAAAACCTCCATATTTAAAAATACAGAAGTTCTTTATATAAAACTTGCTTTGAAAATGAACTTAGAAGTTACTTTTTCCTTCTTTAATATTTTTTATTAATTTTGCTAAAATTCCATTCAAAAAATCTTTTGTATCGTTGTAGGAATACTTTTTGGAAATTTCTAAAACTTCGTTAATCGCAATTTCATATCCAATTTTTTTTATAGTGATTTCATAAAAAGATATTTTTAGCAAGACCTTTTCGATCGTTCCAAGACGTTCATAAGTCCAACCTTCTAACACATCTTTTATCCTTCCAATTAAAATATCTTCATTTGCAATTATGTCAGTTACATAACTTCTTAAAAAATCAATTTCATCTTCTTTTTTTAAATTTTCTTTTTCAATCACGTCATTTATTCTTTTTTCAATATTATTGTCAATTAGCTCATATTCAAAAAGTAATTTAAATATTTCTTCTCTAATTCCTCTTCGTGTCATTAATTTTCCTTTCCAGATGGGGAAGTTTCAATTTTTGTATTATCATTTTTTACGGTTTTATCATTGTTTTTATTCATTTCAACTTTTGATTTTTCCGTTACTTTTTCTTGTCCTTTTTCAATTTCCTTTTGAACAGCTGGAGAATCAATGATTTTTTTTTCAATAATTGTTTCACCTAAAACTTTTTTTAACTTAACTTTACTTTTTTTTACAGTAATTCCAGTAGAATGGAAAATATATTCGGATAATTTGTTTTGAATTTCTATTAATTTTTCATTTAAGTTATCAACATTGTAGGTATCAACAGTAGCTTCAATAACAACTGATCTTCCTTTTGGATATGACTTTACTTTTGAATTTTTTATAATTTCCACTGAATTTAAAAAACTTTTTGATGTTTCATTTATTGTTTTAATTGAAACTTCGATTTCTCCATTTTTATTTTTTACTTTTCTATTTTGAGAATATTTTGTAAGTTTGTTAATGTAAGAAAGTAAAAATATGACTAAATAAATTATTGATAACAGTCCGATTAAAATTTTGAAATTTAAACTGCTTAAATCTATAAAATTATCAAGCTGTCCTAAATAATCGGTTCTAAACAAAGTGTCTGATATACTTGAAAATGCAATACCGATAAATCCAAGTATCACAGATAACCTTGCTAAAAATCCCAATATTGCAATCATTTAAACTAATACAAACTGGTAAAAATACACCATATTTTGTTTCATAATATTCGTTTTATTATAATTTTTTTATATACTTTCTAAGTAAATTTATTTTTTCTTGATTTTAAAATTTAATAACAAATATTTAGATTTAAAATAAACTACGGTGTATCTTTGTCAGTTTCTCCTTTCTTTTTTTATTCTTACTCTTCAATTTCTGCTGTTTCTGCTACAGTAACTGGGGCTACATCTTTCTTTTCATCTTTTACAATCTTTTGAATATACACATTAACTTCTTGAACTTTTAGTCCTGTCATTTCAGTAATTGCTTTTACTACTTTTGTTTGAATTTCTCCAGCTAATGCTGGTAATTTATATCCCATTTTGGCTACAATGTAAAGATCTAATGTACATTCAGTTTCGCCAACTTCTACTTCAATTCCTTTACCACCTGAAGATACATTTTGGAAAAATTTAACAATTTCATTTTTTGAAGTTCCACCAACAAGGCTGTTTACTCCTTCGATTTCTGATACTACTGATTCTGCGATTGTTGCTACCACTTCTTGTGATATATTTACATTTCCTAATTCGTTCATTTCGATTCCTCCTAATTTTTAATTAATTTATTTATTTAATGGCAAGGGACCTTGTCCCTTATTAAATAACATTATTTAAATATAATTTAAACTTATAGAAATTTGAATAAGTTTGTTACTTTCCAAGAGCTTCCTTAAAGTGAGTTTCAATAAAATTTGTATAAACAGTTCCTTTTTTAAAGTCTTCATTATCAAGTACTTTTAAATGGAAAGGAATAGTTGTATCTACACCTTCTATGATAAATTCCTTCAAGGCACGTTTCATACGTGAAATAGCTTCTTCCCGATCTTTTCCCTTTACGATAAGTTTTGCTATCATCGAATCATAATAGGGCGGAATTTCATAATTTTGATAGGAATGTGAGTCAATTCTTACTCCAATTCCTCCAGATGGAATATATGTTTCTAAAATTCCCGAAGATGGTAAAAATCCATTTTCAGAATCTTCTGCATTTATTCTACATTCAATTACGTGTCCATTAATATGTATATCTTTTTGAGAAATACTTAATTTTTCTCCTGCAGCTACTCTTATTTGTTCTTTTACTAGATCAACTCCAGTAATTTCTTCGCTTACTGTATGTTCAACTTGAATTCTTGTATTCATTTCCATAAAATAGAAATTCATACTTTTGTCAACAAGAAATTCTAATGTTCCAACACTATCGTAACCGATACCTTTTGCTAATTTTGCAGCAAATTTCCCCATTTTTTCACGTGTTTTGGCATCAATTCCTGCTGATGGAGATTCTTCAATTAATTTTTGATGTCTTCTTTGAATTGTACAATCTCTTTCACCAAGATGGACAACATTTCCAAATTTATCTCCTATAATTTGAATTTCAACATGTCTTGGTTCTTCAACATATTTTTCAATATAAACATCTGGATTTCCAAAATTTGCTTTTGCTTCGTTTTGTGCAACAATATAATTTTCGGCTAATTCCTTTTCATCACGTGCAATTCTCATTCCTTTTCCACCACCACCGGCAGTAGCTTTTATCATAACAGGATAAGTTATCCATTCTGCAACTTTTTTTGCTTCTTCCAGAGTTGGCACAATTCCGTCTGATCCTTTTGTTATTGGAACTTTATGTTTGATGGCAGTTTCCCTTGCAGTTGCCTTATCCCCCATCATATTTATTAATTCAGGTTTTGGACCGATAAATACAATTCCATTTTTGTCACATATTTCGGCAAATCTTTGATTTTCAGATAGAAAACCGTATCCTGGATGGATTGCTTCACTTTGTGTGATTTGTGCCGCTGAAATAATATTTGGTATTTTTAAATATGAATCTGCACTGTTGGCAGTTCCAATACAAATAGCTTCATCAGCCAATCTTACGTGAAGTGAATCCTTATCAGCTTCTGAATAAACTGCAACTGTTGCAACTCCCAATTCTCTTGCTGCTCTGATTATCCTAACAGCAATTTCCCCTCTATTTGCTATTAATATTTTTTTAAACATTAATATTCTATCCTCCTAAAAGATTTTCTATTTCTAAAAAAATTATTAACTATTCTAAATTTTTTTAAATTAATTTTTATTAATCTTAATTGACTTCAATTTTAAATAATTCTTTTGCAAAATCAACTGCTGAACCATCTGCCACAAGCACTTCCTTTAAAATTCCATTTACAGTAGATTTTACATCATTGTCAATTCCCATTGTGTTAATTTTTGCAAGAATTTGACCCTTTTTTACTGAAGTTCCACTTTTTGAACTTATTAGCTTTATTTTGCCCACGTTACTTGATTTAACAATTTCTTCAACTGGCAATACAGCTTTGATATTTTTTTTCTCTTTTATAATTTTAGGTGATGCTGCTGCAGTATTTACAATTTTTGTATTTTCAGAATTTGTTAAAGTAAGTTTTATTTTTCCATATCTTACTTTTAGTTCTGCTATATCTTCTTTTTTCAGAACTTTCATCAATTCTTGAATATCCTTAAGTTCCATAAGTCCTCCTTATTTTTTATCAAATATTTATTTCAATAAATTTTTTATAATTTTTTTAAATTTCCATATATAATTTTATCATATTATAAGCATTTTTTCAATTTTTTCTTTTTTAAAAATAAATAAAAATTGTTGCAAATAAATGAAAAAAGGTATAAAATATATCCAAATCTTTTTTATAAAAATAAATTATATGTTTTAAAGTTTTGGAAAGGGAAATAAATAATGGTTATTGGACTTACAGGTGGGATTGGAACAGGGAAAAGTACTGTTAGCCAAATTTTGAAGGATAGAGGATTTACTGTGATTGATTTGGATGTGATTTCACATGAAGTTGTTAAATTTCCGTCAGTTGTGGAAAAAATTATAAAAAATTTTGGAAGAGAAGTTTTGGTAGATAATGAAGCTGAAAATTATATTGTTTCACGTAAAAAGCTTGGAAAAATTATTTTTTCCGATAAAGAAAAAAGGTTTACTTTAAATTCCATTATGCATCCTGAAATTTTGAGAGTTATGCGTAAAAAAATTTTAGAATGTAAATTAAAAAAAGAAAAAGACGAAAAGGGAAAAAATAAAATCATTTTTGTAGAAATTCAGCTGCTTTTTGAAGTTCAATGGGAAGAGGAATTTGATTATATTTTGCTAGTTGCTGCGAAAAGGGACATGCAAGTTAAGCGTATTTTGGGAAGGGATAAACGGAGTGAAAAAGAGGCTTGGGATATTATAAATTCACAGATGTCCTTGGATGAAAAAAGGGGAAAAAGTGATTTTGTCATTGAAAATGATGGAAATATAGATGATTTAAATAGGGAAGTTGATAAATTTTTAAAAATTTTAGAACAACAGCAATTTCAAAAAATTAAAATACATGAGAGGTAAAAAAATGAAAAAAATATTTTTAATATTGGGAGTATTTCTGATAGCATTTATTGCATGGCTTTCTATACCATTTAATATTCTTGTAATAGGAGTGGATGCTTATGCTAATCAGCCTACAGAAGGATCTAGAAGTGATGGACTTATTGTTATAAGGGTTGTTCCATACTTGGCACAGGTGAAAATGATTTCGATTCCACGTGATACTTATGCAGAAATTCCTTGTGAAAATTATAAGCAGGATAAAATAACACATTCACACCATTTTGGAGGAGTTCAATGTACTATTGATGCTGTGGAAAATTTACTTGATACTAAAATTAATTATCATGTAAGATTTCGATTTGAAGATGTTATGAATATAACAACTTTGATTGGTGGAGTTGACGTTGTTTCAAATCATACATTTAATCAAGATTATTTCGATCAGGAAGTATTTCACTTTAATCAAGGGCAAGTTTATAATTTACAAGGAAGAATGGCGCTTGCATATACAAGACATAGAAAAAGTGACACAGCTTTTAAACGTGATGAACGACAAAGACAGGTTATTCAAGGAATTGCCAAAAAATTAGTTGCACCATCTGGATGGAAATATGTGCCACAAGTATATAATTATTCAAAACAGCATATGGATATTGCAGTAAATCCAATTAAAGCATTGTCAGTATTGCCAGCATTTCTTATGCATCAGTCAAATATTGATCAGTATGAAATTACTGGAGATGGAAAGATGATAAATGGAATTTGGTATTTTATGCCTGATGAGGCATCGCTGGAACAAGCAAGGGAAGAATTTAAAAATTAAAACAAAGAGGTGAAATATGGAAATAAATAAGTCAGAATTTGTAAAATCGGCAGTTATGGAAAAGGATTATCCAAAATTTAACAACGTTGTGGAGTTTTCATTTATCGGAAGATCAAATGTTGGAAAGTCTTCGCTTATAAATTCTCTTACAAAGAGAAAAAATCTTGCAAGAACAAGTAAAACTCCAGGAAGAACACAGCTTATAAATTATTTTTTGATAAATAATGCAATTCATTTTGTAGACTTGCCAGGATATGGATTTGCGAAAGTACCTGATTCAGTAAGGAAAAACTGGGGAAAAACAATAGAAGGCTATCTTATGTCAGATCGTGAAAAAGTTGTATTCCTTTTGCTGGATTTGCGTAGAATCCCAACAGGCGAGGATATGGAAATGTTAAAGTGGCTGGAACATTTTGGAATTGAATATTATATAATTTTTACAAAGGCTGATAAATTGTCTAATAATGAAAAATTTAAGCAGTTAAAGGAAATTAAGAAAAAACTTGTGTTTAAAAATGAAGATGTATTTTTTTATTCTTCCTTAAAAAATACTGGAAGAAAAGAATTGCTTGATTTTATTGGAGAAAGAGTTAATGAAAAAAAATAAAAATTTCTATTGATTTTCAAATTAATTTTCAAAAAAGCAAAAGTTATTTTAACAAGGGGTCAAAGCCCCTTGTAATTAAATAAGTAAATAAAATAGTTTTTTTAAACTGTATCTTTATAAGGGATTTTAAGTCCCTTATTTTTATTATGATTAAGTAATCTCCATAAATATTCAAACCTATTTTAAATTAGACTGCTAAAAATTATATGAATTTAGTTTTTTATTAAGCAGGATTTATAATGAATCTGTAACATCAATGGAAAATATCAGGAATAACAATTTTTTACAATTTTTTTAATAAATTGTTGCCAAATAAAAAATTACTGTTTTTTTCGATAATTTAGGGCTTCTAATAAATGCTCTTTTTTTATATTTTCCTGCCCATCTAAATCTGCTATTGTTCTTGAAATTTTTAGTATTTTGTCGAACATTCTGACTGACAATTTTAGATTGTCGATGGCGGCTTTCATAATTTCTTGACTTTCCTTGTCAATTTTGCAATATTTGTTTAATTGCTTTTTGTTCATATCCCTGTTTAGCGTATTTGAATTAAATCGCTGTTTTTGGATCTCTCTGGCTTTTATTACTCTTTTTTGGATGTCTTTTGATTTTTCTGAAAGAGATTCGTCAAAAATTTCATCTTTTTTTAGCTGATGCATTTCAACGTAAAGATCCATTCGGTCAAGAAGAGGTCCTGAAAATTTTTTTTGATAACGTTTTATTTCTTTCAGACTGTCGCTGCATAGCGGATTATCGGAAAAGTAGCCGCTTGGAGTCGGATTTGAAGCCGTTATCGTGATATTTTTTACAGGATAAGTTACACTGAAATTTGCTCTGGAAATAACGATTTTTCCATCTTCCAGAGGCTGCCGTAGCGCTTCTAGTGTTTTTCCCTCAAATTCTCCAATTTCATCTAGAAAAAATACTCCGTTTAGTGCTAATGTTATTTCTCCGACTCTGTTTGCACCGCCTACAAGTGCCACTTGCGTTGCTGAATAATGGGGTGCTCTGAATGGTCTTTTGCGGATTATTGGTTCTTTTTGGCTAAGCATTCCTGAAATGCTGTAAATTTTGGTTGTTTCGATTATTTCTTCTTCTAGCATGTCAGGCAAAATTGTATTAAATCTTTTAGCAAGCATTGATTTACCTGAACCTGGGTCGCCTATTAAAAACACGTTGTGTCCACCGGCTGCTGCGATTTCTAAAGCCCTTTTTGCCATAAGCTGCCCTTTTACATCTGAAAAATCAATGGCTTCTTCTGGCTTCTTATCCTTTTCAATTTTTGAAGTATCCATTTCAACGGCTTTTTTGCATAAAGTTTCCACATCAATTTTTCCATCTAGAAAGTCCAGAAGTTCGCTAATTTCATCAACTGGAATAATTTCTGCTCCTGAAATCAGCTTTGCTTCGTTATAATTTTCCATTGGAACGATAACTCCTTTAAAGTCGGTTTCCTTTGCTAAGATTGTGGCATTTATTGCTCCATTTATTGATTTTATTTTTCCATTTAGGGAAATTTCTCCCAAAATTAGGTATTTTTTTAATATTTCTATATTTGAAATATGTCCTGTGTTGGCAAGTATGCCTAAAAATATGCTTAAATCAAAATGGCTTCCTTTTTTTCTAATATTTGCAGGCGATAAATTTACTAGCACACGCCTGACTGGGAACTCAAATCCCACATTTTTAAAGCAGCTTCTAATTCGCTCCTTACTTTCTGAAATGGCTTGATCTCCCATTCCAACTATATTAAAAACAGGCAGTCCTCTGGAAAGGTCAACTTCCACCTCTACAACATAGGTATCGACTCCCAAATAACTGCAGCTAAATAAACTTATTGCCATAACTCCCACCCTTTAATTTTTCGTTAATAATTAATTATAACATTTTTTAATAAAAAATGCAACTATGAAAATAAAAAAGAGAAAATCTATAAAAAGACTTTCTCCCAAAAGTATATATAATAGGCAATTTTAATAATTCTGTAAAGTTTTGTCTATTGTTTAAAGATTTATTTTAAGTATGCGTTTAACATCCATAAATCTTTTTCATAAGTGCTGATATATTCATCAACCATTGCAGATGTTCCATAATCATTTTCTGAATCTGCAGTTTCTTTAACTTCTTTTACTAATTTTAACATTGCTTCAAATTCTTTTTTAACGTCAGCAACTGCATCAGCAATAGATATTTCTTTGTTTTCAGCTTCTTTAATAGTAGTAACTGCTAAGTAATCTTTTAGTGTTCCTAAAGGACGACCACCGATTGAAAGGATTCTTTCAGCTACATCATCAATTTGTTCATTTAATGCATCATAGTATTCTTCCAATTTTGCATGAACAGAAAAGAAACCTGCACCAACAATATTCCAGTGGTAATTTTGAACTTTTCTGTATAATACGTTTAAATTTGCTAAATAAAGATTTAATTTTTCAATTGTTTTTGACATATTTATCACTCCCTAAATTATAATTTGTATTTCTATCTCAAATACATTTTGATTATATCAAAAATAAGATAAATTGTCAACAAATATTTTATAATTATTTTATAAATATAATTATTACAATTTTGAAACAAAAATTGTTATAAATATATTTAAAAAAATATTTTTTTTCATAATATAATCTCTTGAGAAGTTTTGAAATAATAGAAAAAAAAGTGTATATCAAGAAAATATTCATGTAAAGAAAAATTTGAGAGAAACTAAAATAAAATAAAATGTACCTAGCTTTTTATGTCAGCATTCATGATTAAGTTTTGCTTTAAAAATTAACAACATGGAGGATTTTTAAGTAAAGTTGTAGTTACTAATAAAAATATTATTTAATACTCTTGTGTGTAAAAACTAAACTTCAAATATAGAAAACAATTTTACTATAATTCAATTATAGAGTGTTACGGTGGTACTCAGAAATAAAAAAATATTAAAAAAATTTTGAGTTAAAATTATTTTTCTTTAATTTTTAGAGCAATTAAGGTATAATAGCTGTAGAATAACTATAACTTTGAAGTTTAAATTTATTTTTGGAGGCAAATATGAAAAAAATAGTTTTAAGTTTATTTGTATTACTAAGTTTATCAACTTTTACAGAAAAAAAATATCAAGTGGAAGTAGAACCAGCAGTAAAGCTTAATCAAAGTATTCTTTCAGATTACAATTCTCAAATTGAAAAAGAAGTGAGTAGAATTTATTCAAAAGAGGAAATGTTTGGAATGATGAATAAAATGATGAATGGAGTTTTTGCTGGAAGTCAAAAAGATGGGTCGAATCAGATGAAAGAAATGATGGGTTCTTTTTTTGGAGAGGATTATTTTTCTAAAATGGTGGATACAATGTATAAATATTACAAGATTGATATAGAAAAAATAGATTATATCAATGGAGAAAAAGCATATGTAAAAGTTAAATTGGGATTTCCTGTAAATACAGATGAAATGAGCATAGACAAAATGTTTGAAAAATCTGGAGAAATGACTAAAAAAATGAATGAATCTTTTAAGAAAAAAACAGGAAAAACAATGGAAGAATATCAAAAATCAATTTCACAAAATGATGAAAAAGCTATGAAAAAATATTTTAAAATAATGGGTGAAATTCAATTAGAAATGATGGACCAAGAATTAGAACAAATTACAAAAAATGGGAAATATGTAGGAAGAAAAGAAATTTTGGAAGCTAATAAGAAGAATGGGAAATGGGTGATTGAGAATCCTGATTTTGGGTATTAGTAGGTTGAAATAGATTATTTTTAACTACAAGTTTGTTTATTGAAGAAAATTAGAAAAAAAACTGGGATAAAATTGAAAAAAGTTGTGAGATTAAAGAAAATAGGATTATAAAAATTATATAAAATTAAATTTTTGAGTAAAGTAGTAGTAACTTTTAAGTTTGTTTTTAAGGCAGTTTTATTATTAAAATTATAAGAAGAGTTTTACTTGAAAGGTAAAAATATGAAAAATTATATTTCAGAGTTGATAAGAGAAATTTTTGCAGAAGTAAATAAGGAAATAACTAAAATTTTAAATTGTAAAAATAATCAAAAAAAATCAAAAATAAAAGAAAAAGAACTTTTAGAAAATAAAAGTCATGAGTCGAAAAAAGAGATTTTCAAAAAAATTTGATAAATAATAATAAAGAACATAATATAATAGATATTACGAACTTTAAAGAAGAAAAAATTGACTATTCTAAATTTAAAGAAGATGATACAAAAATTATTAATAATTGGGAAATTAAATTAGGCAATATAGATAATTATTATTTTAGTGAACTAAAAGTTCCATTTTTGAGAGAAAAAATTTTAGAACTTTATAATAAAATATTTGAAATTTCAGATACTGAGTTAAAAAATAAAAATAGAATACTTATTAAAGAAATTGAAAAATTTGAAAAGGAAAATTATGTTTTTAAAGGAGAAACTTTTAAGAATATTTTTTATGGAGGAATACGGATAATAAATAGTAAGTACAATGGAATTAGAAAAAACATAAGGAATTATTATTATTTTCAAGATTTTTGGAATATTTTACAAAAAAAGGCGAGTGAAGTTGTAATAGATGAAATAAATAAATATTTAGAAAAATTGCCTAAGTTAAATAATGAAATTATGGTGTATTATAATTTAACACCAAATGGATTGCCATATAGATATTGGGATAAAAATGGGAAATTTAGAGAAGAACATAAATTCTCAGAGTTGGAACAAAGAATATTGGAGAAAACTAGTTTTAGACAAACTAAAATTTGGAATAATTATGAGGCTAAGAAGCAAATGATTCTTTTATATTTAGATGAATGGAAGATTATAGAAGAAAGAGTAAAAACAGAAGAAAAACTAAAAAAGAAAAGCAAAAAAATTATAAGTGCTATTTTAAATTTACAAGATCATGTTTATTTTGAATATAATGAAATAGAGGGAATATATGCACTTTTAAAAATGATTGAAAATAAAATTAGGAGTTTTATACCAAATTATAAAATACTTGAAACAGAAAAAGAATTAGAAAGTATAAAAAATTTTTTCCTAAATCAATGTCAAATGAATTATTAGAAAATATTGAAAATTTTAAGATATCCAAAGAAAAATTGAATCAATTTTAGATTATGAGATAAAAACTATCCTAAAGATTGGAAACTAAAATTAGGATATATAGAATTATTCAATGAGAAAAAATAAATTTAATAATAAGATTTAATAATGATGAGAATTTGGAAAAAATAATAAAAGAATTATTGAAAAAAGAACAAAATAGTGACGATAAATTATTTTATTTATTTCTATTGAATAAAAAGAGAGAATTGAAAAAAACTGAAGTAAAAATGTTAGAAAAAATAATATCTGCTAATAGATTTCAAGATTATAAAAAACTATTAGACAAAGATAATGAAATAACTCAAAAAATATACGAGGAATTAAAATTATTAAAGTTTCAGAAAATGAAAAAAATAGATTTGAATTTAGAAAAAGTGAAAGTGACAAAAGAGAAATTTGCTGAAACAGTTAATATTTTAGAAGAATATTTAAAAGAAGAAAATGAAGAAGCTGATATTAGTAAAATTTGTAATGAAGAACAAAAAGATGTAGTTGTTGAGAATAAAGAACAAGAAAAAATAGAAAATTTTCAGGATAATAAAATAAAAGAAGTATTGAAAGTAATAATAGAAACTCAAAAAATAGGCGAAAATGATTTGAAAAATTATGCTAAGGAAAAAAATATGTCATTAAATGCTTACATAGATTCTATAAATAAAGAGTTATATGATATTGTAAATGATCAGGTAATAATTCTTGAAAATAATACTGTAAAAATAGATGAATTTTATATTGACGATATAAAGGAGTGGCTGAAAGAAAATGATTAAGATAAATCTCAAAGAAGCAGATAGTGTGATTAAAGCAATAGAGGGAGGGATAACTCCCAGAAGAGGAATACAGCATTTGTTAGTTGGAAGAAACAATGAAGTTCAGGAAATAGTAAAAATATTAGATAAAATAACTGAAGGAGATAGTGAAATAAAATTTTGGGTAGGAGATTTTGGTTCAGGAAAAAGTTTTATGTTGAGGACAATAGAATCCATTGCCTTACAAAAGAATTTTGCTGTTTCTACAGTTGACTTGAATCCTACAAGAAGATTTTATTCAACAGATGGAAAATCAAAAGCTCTTTACAGTGAAATAATAGATAATATAGTAGTTCAAACTGCTCAAAATGGAAGAGCTATAAATACAATAATAGAAATCTGGATAGAAAAAGTCAAGAATCAAATCATAAATAATAAAAATTTAAAAGCAGAAGAACTGGATAAAAATCCACAATTTATTGAAAAAGAAATATTAAATTTAACTTCTTCGTTTACGACATCATCAATCTCCTATGAATTTGGTCAAGCAATTATTCAATATTATATAGGAATATTAGAAGAAGATTATGATAAGAAAGAGAAAGCTTTAAGATGGTTACGAGGAAATATTGAAACTAAAACTGAAGCAAAAAAGGAATTAGGAATTGGAAAAATAATCAATGATGATAACTGGTATGAGGCCTTGAAAACATTTGGAGAATTAATTTTAGATATGGGATACTCGGGTTTTGTAGTTAATTTTGATGAATTAGTTAATTTATATAAGATACCTCAATCACAAACAAGAGAAAAAAATTATGAAAAGATATTAAATATTTTTAATGAATGTAAATCTAATAAGGCAAGAGGAATGTTTATAAATTTTGGCGCAACTAAAAAAACAGTATATGACAAAGGCAGAGGAATGTCAAGTTATGAAGCATTAAAAGGGAGATTAGGGACAGAGAATGATAATTTATCAAATTTAATTAATACGAAGAAATCTGTATTATTATTAAAACCTTTGAATAATGAAGAGATATTTATTCTTTTAGAAAGACTGAGAGATATTTACAATGTAAATTATAAAACTTCTATAGAACTAGATGCAAATGAAATAAGATTATACATGGAAGGAAAATTAAATCTTCCGGGAGCAGATGAATTTTTGACACCGAGAGCAGTAATAAAGGATTATATTGAAATTTTAGATTTAATAAGACAGAATCCAAATGAAAATATAATAGCAATAATAGAAGCAAAATTAGGAAAAATGAATAAAGTGGAAAAGGATGAAAATAATCTTGATGATGAAATAGAGGTATTTTAATGGACACTTATAATATGTTAAAAAAAGAAATCAGAAGATATATCTATGATCAAAAATGGCAGCAATTTACTAAAATACAAGATCATTCTATAAAACTTTATAGTGAAAGCGAAGATAATTTAATTTTAATTGCACCTACGGCCTCAGGAAAAACAGAAGCAGCTTTTTTACCTGCAATTAATAGTATTGAAAATTGGGAAGAAGGTATTAAGATAGTTTATATCTCACCATTAATTGCATTAATTAATGATCAATTTAATCGGATTTCAGAATTATGTAAATATATGGAAATAACTGTTACTAGATGGCATGGAGAAGCTTCTCAAAGTAAAAAGAGAGATATCTTAAAGAATCCCAAGGGGATATTGTTAATAACTCCTGAAAGTCTGGAAGCATTATTTGTAACAAAATCAGATAGAGTGAGGAAATTATTTTACAATGTTGAAAATATAATTGTAGATGAGATTCATAGTTTTATTGGTTCTAATCGAGGAATTCAACTTAAATCTTTACTTGAAAGAATGAGCCTGTATATAAAAAATAATAATCCTAGGATGATAGGAATGTCTGCAACGGTATCAGAAGAAAATTACTTAGATTTAAAAGAAATATTTCAAAATAAAAGAATAACAAAAATTATTAGAGATAAAGGGAAAAATGAATTAAAAATAGATTGTAATTTTTATTCTAATGAAATTGCAGCATTAAATAAGATTTATGAATATTCTAAAACTGAAACAATGTTAGTTTTTCCAAATACAAGACAAAAAGTTGAAATGATAGCAGCTAATCTAAAGAAAAAATCTCAAAAAGAAAAAAAATATATAAGTTATTTTTCTCACCATGCTTCAGTAAGCAAAAACATCAGGACAATGGTAGAAAATTTTGCTAAAGAATCTAATAAAAATTTATTTACAATATGTTGTACATCAACACTTGAATTAGGGATAGATATAGGAGCAGTTGATAGCATAGTTCAATACAATGCTCCTCATTCTGTATCATCCTTAGCTCAAAGATTAGGTAGAAGTGGCAGAAGAACAGGAATAAATAATTTACATTTTATTTCAGATGAAAAATGGGATTTATTACAAGGATTATCAGCGATTTCAATTTATAAAAAAGGAAAAGTTGACAAAATAGATGTTGTGAAGAAGCCTTATGATGTAATGGCTCATCAAATATTATCTTTAATAGTTGAAAAGAGTGAAATAAATTTATCAGAGTTTAAAAAAATTATTCAAAAATATCAAACTTGGAAAAATATTGAATATGAAGAGTTTTCAAATATTTGTAATCATCTTTTAAAAGAGAAATATATTGAAATATTGGATAATAGCATCATTGCAGGAGTTAATCTTGAAAAATTATTAAAAAAAGCAGAGTTTTATACTCAATTTAAAGTAGAAGAGATGTATTCAGTATATAATAATCAAAGTAAAATAGGTGAGTTACCATTAGATATAAGATTAAATGTAAATGATAATATATATTTAGCTGCTGGAATTTGGAAAATAAAAAAAGTAGAAGAAGAAATAAAAAAAATATTTGTAGAAAAAGCAAAAGACGGAAAACCTCCCATGTTTTTGGGAGAAGTTGGAGAAATTACTGATGAATTAAGAAAAGAAATGAAAAAAATTTTATTTAATAGTAAAACATGGGGAAATTATTCTGAAGATATAAGAAAAGGTCTAGAAGTTATTTCTAAAAGTATTATTTTAAAACAAAAGATATATTTTTATTTAGAAAAAAATAAAAAATCAATAAAAACATTTAGAAGTACGAAAATAGATAGAACATTGATGATATTATTGTTGATATTTTTAAATTTAAAAGATTTTAGAGAATTAAATGATATGATTTTATCAAATAGTCAAGTTATAGAAGAAAGTATAAGTGAAATTGCAATAAATGGAATAGATAGGGAAAAAATAGAAGATTTTCTTGAAAAAGATATAGAAAAATCTATAGAATTAGGAAAAATAAATATAGTAGATGGTTATTTAAGTTCAAATAAATATATGTTTTTAGTACCTAATAATTTAAAAATTAAATATTTTATAGACAATAAACTTGATATAGAAGGAATAGAGGATTTCTTAGATATTAAAAAGTAAATAGGCAGAAATATAAAATATATTTTAGTATAAATTGAAAAATAATTGTCAAAAATTCCAAAATATAGTACAATTATTAAGTAAAAAATATATAATGATTTAAATTTCAAACAATCATTATATTTATTAATAATCTAGAAGGAGAAATTATGAAGTGGCTTGAGATTGCAGTAATTGTATTATGTACTGTTAAAACAATAGAATTTAGCTACAGATTTATAAAATGGATAAAAAAATAAAATTTATAAATACTGAAAAATGAAGGAGAAAAAATAATGATTAAGGAATATAATCCTAATGAAATTGAGAAAAAATGGCAAGACAAATGGGCCCAAAAAGATGTTTTTAAGTCTGAAAATAAAGCCGATGGGAAAGAGAATTATTATGTGCTTGAGATGTTTGCGTATCCGTCAGGGAAATTGCATGTTGGGCATTTGAGAAATTATGCGATTGGAGATGCGATTGCAAGATACAAGAAGATGAAAGGGTTTAATGTGCTGCATCCGTTTGGATGGGATAGTTTTGGGTTACCTGCGGAAAATGCGGCGATTGACCATGGGGCTCATCCTGGAAAATGGACTAAAGCGAACATTGACAATATGAGAAGACAGTTGAAACTTATGGGTCTTTCTTATGATTGGGATAGAGAATTTAGCACTTACACTCCAGAGTATTACAAATGGAATCAAAAATTCTTTATTGAAATGTATAAAAAAGGATTGGTTTACAAGAAAAAATCTTTTGTAAACTGGTGTCCTGAGTGTAATACGGTTTTGGCGAATGAACAAGTCGAAGATGGGAAATGCTGGAGACATAGTAAAACTGATGTTATTCAAAAGGAATTGTCGCAATGGTACTTTAAAATAACTGATTATGCTGAAGAATTGCTGCAAGGGCATGAAGAACTTAGAGGACATTGGCCTGAACAAGTATTGACTATGCAAAAAAACTGGATTGGAAAATCAATTGGGTCTGAAGTTGACTTTATTTTAGATTATAAATTTGAAAATAATGGACATACGCATTTGAAATTGAATGACAAGGGAGAAGTTGTAATCTCTGTATTTACGACAAGACCTGACACGCTTTATGGAGTTACTTATGCAACTGTTGCACCAGAACATCCGTTGGTTGAGGAAGTTATTTTAAAGGAAAATCCTAGCATTAGAGAAAAGATTGAAGCGATGAGAAATGAGGATAAAATCGCTCGTACAGCAGAAGATAAGGAAAAAGAAGGAGTATTTTCTGGACTTTATGTGATTAATCCTGTAAATGGAGAAAAAGTGCAATTGTGGGTTGCAAATTATGTGTTGATGGATTATGGGACAGGAGCTGTTATGGCGGTGCCTGCACACGATGAAAGAGATTTTCAATTTGCTAAGAAATATAACTTGGATTTGAAAATTGTTGTAAATCCTGTTGATAAAAATGGAAATTTAGAAGAAGTTTCTGTTGAAAAATTGGAAAATGCTTTAACAGTTCCAGGAGTATTGGTAAATTCAGAAGAATTTAACGGATTAAATAGTAATGAAGCAAAAGAAAAAATTACTGAAAAATTGGAAAAAATTGGATTTGGTAAGAAAACTGTAAATTATAGACTTCATGATTGGTTGATTAGTAGACAAAGATATTGGGGAACTCCAATTCCTGTGATTTATGATGAAGATGGGAATATTTACTTGGAAGAAGAAGAAAACTTGCCTGTGAAACTTCCTACTGATATTGAATTTAATGGGAAAGGGAATCCGCTTGAAACTTCGGAAGAGTTTAAGAATGTGATTTTGCCGAATGGGAAAAAAGGTAGAAGAGAAACTGATACGATGGATACTTTCGTTGACTCGTCTTGGTACTATTTGAGATATTTGGATTCTCACAATGTGGAAAAACCTTTTGAAAAAGCGGATGCAGATGCTTGGACACCTGTAAATCAATATATTGGTGGAATTGAACATGCGGTAATGCACTTGCTTTATGCTAGATTTTTCCATAAATCACTTAGAGATTTGGGATATGTTGATACAAATGAGCCGTTTAAAAAATTGTTGACGCAAGGAATGGTTTTAGGACCTTCATTCTATTCGCAAAATGAGAGAAGATATTTGTTCCCAAGAGAAGCTGAATTTAAAGATGGGAAAGCGTTTTCGATTGAAACAGGGGAAGAATTAGTTACAAAAGTAGAAAAAATGAGTAAATCGAAAAATAATGGAGTAGATCCTGAAGAAATCGTGAAAGAATACGGAGCTGACTCTTCAAGAGTGTTTACATTGTTTGCTGCACCGCCTGAAAAAGAATTGGAATGGAATATGAATGGACTTGCAGGAGCATACAGATTTATAAATAGATTGTATTTGTTAGTTTCTGGAACTGCAGAATTTTCTGACCATAATGCGAAATCAGAAAATCATTATGGAGTTGAATTGAAAAAGAGAAATCAAAAAGATGAAGAAATTCAAAAGAAATTGCATCAAACAGTTAAAAAAGTTACAGAAAGTATCGAAGATGATTTCCATTTCAATACCGCAATTGCAGCTGTTATGGAATTGTTGAATGATATGACGACTTACAAGCAAGAAGTGATTGACAAAGAAAATATTTCTTCAGAAAGTAAAAAAATATGGCGTGAAGTATTGGAAAAAACAATCTTGTTAATCGCACCGTTTGCACCGCATGTAGCTGATGAATTGTGGGCTTATTTAGGAAATAAAACATTTACTTTTGAAGAAGAATGGCCAAAATATGACGAAGAATTGACAAAAGACCATACTTTCAATTTAGTAATCCAAGTAAACGGAAAAGTGAGAGATATGGTTTCGGCTCAAATCGGAATTTCAAAAGATGACGCTGAAAAACTTGCGCTGGAATCAGAAAAGGCTAAGAAATTTATTGATGGGAAAGAAATTGTGAAAGTGATTGTTGTACCTAATAAATTGGTTAATGTTGTTGTGAAAGGGTAGAATATATTTTTAAATAGAAGGGGGAGTTTGAAATATTAGGGAGGTTAAAGGTTTTTTATAGTGAAAAATAAAAGGGAGGAAGAAAATAAAATATGAATTTGATAAGCCTTTTTTCAGGAGCTGGAGGTTTAGATTTAGGATTTGAAAAAGCAGGATTTGATATTTTAGCAGCTAATGAGTATGATAAGACAATATGGGAGACATACGAAAAAAATCATAAAGCACATTTGATAAAAAAAGATATTGCAAAAGTTTCTTTAGATGAATTTCCTAACAATATAGAAGGAATTATAGGAGGACCGCCTTGTCAATCTTGGAGTGTGGGAGGTTCATTAAGAGGAATTGATGACCCTAGAGGAAAACTGTTTTACGAATATATACGAATTTTAAAAGATAAAAAGCCATTATTTTTTTTAGCAGAAAATGTAAGTGGAATGATGGCAAAAAGGCATAATAAAGCAGTTAAGGAAATAATAGGAAAATTTGAAAAAATAGGATATAATGTTCAAATATTTCAAGTAAATGCTAGTGATTATGGGGTGGCACAGGATAGAAAAAGGGTTTTTTATATTGGATTCAAAAAAGAATTAGAAGTAAATTTTGAATTTCCGAAACCTTATGATTTTAAATTGACTTTAAAGGATGTAATATATGATTTAAAAGAAACGCCAATAAAAGCCTTGGAAAAAAATAAAGCGAATAAGGAAAAATGTATTTATCCTAATCATGAATATTATTTAGGATCATATTCTACAATTTTTATGAGTAGAAATAGGGTGCGGCAATGGGATGAACAAGCTTTTACTGTTCAAGCTTCCGGAAGACAATGTCAATTACATCCACAAGCACCTGTAATGCCTAAAATAGAGAAAGATAAAAATATTTTTGCTAAAGGCTACGAACACTTGTATAGAAGATTGACAGTTAGAGAGTGTGCTAGGATACAAGGATTTCCAGATGATTTTTTATTTTATTATGATAATATAAATGATGGTTATAAAATGATTGGAAATGCTGTACCTATTAATCTTGCTTATGAAATTGCTAAAAAGATAAGAGAAGTATTGGAAAAGAAAGAGAGAAGTAAAATTAATGAGTAGTAAAAGCAATAATCAGGGAAGAGCATATGAATATATATTTTTAAATGTTTTATTTGATGAAATATCTAAAATTAGGGAAGTTTGGATTGAGAAGAATAGTAGTTTTTCAGCTTCTGAAAAAGCCTGGGAAACTTTATCAGAAGAAGAAAAAGAAATATATAAGTTAAGTGCTTTAACAGGAGTAAATACTGTTTTAGATTTAGAACCATTAATTCTTGAAAAAAATAATGATACATTGAATCTAAAAATTCAAGCTGATGATAACGGAAAAAAAGGGGATGTAAGGGATATAATAATTATGAGAGAAAATATTAATTGGGAAATAGGGTTAAGTTTAAAACATAATCATTTTGCTGTAAAGCACAGCAGATTATCTAAAAAATTAGATTTTGGAAAAAAATGGTACAATATTTCTTGTTCAGAAGAATACTGGAAAAAAGTGAAACCAATTTTTGATTTTTTAGAAGAAGAAAAAAGAAAGAAAACTCTTTGGAAAGAAATACTAAATAAAGATAACGATGTATATTTTCCATTGTTGGAAGCTTTTAAAATAGAAATTTTAAAACAAAATAAAGAAGAAATTGGATTATTAGAAAATATGTTAAAATACTTATTAGGAAAGTTTGATTTTTATAAAGTTATTAGTATCGATACTAAAAGAATTACAAGAGTGCAAAGTTATAACTTATATGGTACATTAAATCAAGAAGGAGTACATAAAAAAAGAAAAATAGAAATACCGATTGTTCTTTTACCGAATAGAATAGTTAGTCTGGATTTTAAACCAGGTAGTCTAAATACTTTGGAACTGTATTTAAATAATGGTTGGCAATTTACATTTAGAATACATAATGCTTCTTCTAAAGTGGAAACAAGTTTAAAATTTGATATTCAAATTGTAGGAATGCCAACTTCAATAATTTCAATAGATTCTAAATGGAAAATGTAAAATAAAAAGAATAAAAACAAAAAAAGATAAGAGGTAATATTAAAATGGCTAAAATAGCAGTAACTGGAGTGACAGGACACTTAGGTGGAATTGTTTCAAAATTGTGTAAGAAAAATGGAATAGAAGTTAGAAACTTGGCTAGAAATGTGGAAAAAGCTAAAAAAATGGGATTTTATAATGTTTTTAAGTCGAGTTATGATAAATCAGAAGATACTGTGAAATCGCTAGAGGGAATTGATGTGCTTTTTATGGTGTCAGGTTCGGAAAATCCTAATCGTGTTCAACAGCATAAGGATTTTATTGATGCGGCTAAAATGGCAAAAGTTTCGCACATTATTTATCTTTCGTTTTACAATGCTTCAAAAAACTCTGTATTTACACTAGGAAGAGATCATTATGCGACTGAAGAGTGTATTAAGGAAAATGGATTCAAATATACATTTTTGAGAGACAATTTTTATGCAGATTTTTTTGTGAATTTGTGCAGAGAATACGGAGAAATAAAAGGACCTGCTGGGAACGGGAAAGTTTCAGTTGTGGTGCGTTCAGATGTTTCGGAAGTTGTTGCAAAAATTTTGGAAAATCCAACAAAATGGGAAAATCAGACTTTGAATATGACAGGGCCTGAGGAACTTACAATGAATAAAATTGTAAAAATTGTGAGTGAACATTTTGGTAAAGAAATTAAGTATATTGATGAAACTGTGGAAGAAGCTTATGAAAGCCGTAAAATTTGGAAAGCTGAACAGTGGGAATATGATTCTTGGGTTTCGACTTATACTGCGATTGCTCAAGGTGAACAATCTGGGATTTCTAATGACATTGAGAAGGTTTTAGGGCGTAAAGCTACTTCGCTTTCTGAGTATTTGAAGAACTTGTAAAAAAATATTGAAAATTCTAATAAAGTTAGTTTCATTAACTAAATTTGGAGAGAGTGTAAATTTTTTGTATGAATAAAATAAAAAATCCTTATGTTACTGGATTTGTCCAGAGATTCATACAAAATTTTGGACACTCTCTATTTTGAAACTTTTGAGGTGGTTTTACAATGATTGACAAACTAAAAGAATTGGAAAATCTTGAGAATAAGTATAAGGAAATTCGGAAAATAAATTCAGAGATAGAATCAATAATTGCAAATATAAAAAATGAGGCTGGAATAAGCAGGGAAAAGGAACTTTTGGAAGAGAATGAAAGGCTATCAAAAGATTTAAAGGCATTTCATGAAAAGATGAAAGATAGGGAAGAGGAAATTGGAAGGCTTAAAAATAGTAATGCAGTGCTTATTGAGGAATTGAAGGAAGCTAAAAAGATTAGGAGAAATGGTGAGATTGATAAGTTTCAGAATATTTTGGCTGAAAAGATAAATGTGGAATTGGAAAGTGGAGTGACTAGAAGACTTTCTAATTATGCAGAGGAAATGAAGAGAAAAGTCAAAATACTGGAAAGAAATCTTGATGGCGAATTTTCAGATGAAGCTGATTCTTTAAGAGATGAGCTAAAAAAAATTAATGAAAAAATTGGTGATTTTTTAGAGAAAAGTAATAGGAAAACTTTTGAAAATAAGGTATTTCTACAAGAGGAATCTTCGGTGTTTCATAATAAGATAAAGGAAGAAGTGACTTTGAAGGAAGGAGAATTTCTTTTTGAAAGAGAGAAAAAAAGATTTGTATTTGAAAAACTTATTGGTTTGAAGGGTTTTAACTTTTTAGGGATAATATCAATCTTTTTGGGAGTTTTTTTGGTATTTCGGACACAGTTTGCAAAAATTTTGGCAAATAATTATGTGAAAAGTTCGGCTTCGTATTTGCTTGGGATGTTTTTTCTTTTTGCTGGAGAAAAATTTTATCAGAAAAATAAGAAGCATTTTGCAGTTGGGCTGATTGGTGGTGGAATTGGGATTCTTTATTTGACTACACTTCTTTCCACGCTTTATCTCAAACTTTATCCAATGACAGCGGGACTTTTTATATCGGTAATACTGACAGGGCTGGTTGTGATTCTTTCATTGCGATATGATAGCCAGATAATTGGAGTATTGTCGCTGATTGGTGGATATTTGCCTTACGGAGCGTATATTTGGGTGAATAAGAGCAATGTTCAGATTTATTATGTTTTGGCATATTCTTTGATTTTGCAGGGAATTGTGCTTGGAGTTTCTTGGAAAAAGGACTGGATATACAGCAAGATTTTTGGATTTGTTACGGGTATAGTAAATATGATGGGGCTGATTTATTACTTAAATTACAGTGTTCATGATAAGATCACGGCATTTTTCTACATCGTAATTTTTACAACAGCATACAGTTTCATTTTCCTAAATTCACACAAGAAAGAAAACCGTCAAAGCAATATAATCGACTACATATTTCTAAGTTTAAATCTAATTATAAAATTTTCATTGATTTACAGCCTGTTTGACAAGACAACGCCAAGTTGGCTAAAAGTGGTATTAGTCGGAACAGTCGGAATAATTTACGGATTTTTTGGCGACAGGCTCAAGGACAACAAAGTTGCAAAAATCTTTTATATCGTGGCATTAGGAAGTTTTATCCTGATTATCCCGTTAATTGTGCCAGAAAAATTTGTTGTGATTGCATGGGGTGCTGAAACTGCACTATTATATTTCTTTTATAGAAAATATAAAAATAAGGAAATGCGATATGGAACGATTGCGATTTATCTAGTTTCGCTAGTGAGTAATTTAATTGTGCGGGAAGAAAAATATTTGCTTGTGTATATTCAGGATTTGATGATTATATCTTTTTCATTTGTGCTTTATTTCCTGATAAAACAAAAAAGTTATAAGACAGAAGTTAGGATTTTAAATGGAATATTTAAATATCTGATTTTTGCATATTCAATATTTTTTATAAATAAAGTTGTTTTTGATGTAGTCACTTCATTTGAAGCGATAAATTATGGTAAAGATGTATTGTTTGGCGTATTATTTTCACTTTTTATTTTAAGAACGGTAACGTATAAAATAAAGAAATTGCAGGATAGTTTTAGCTTGAAATTTTTAGTAATAATTGAAATAATTTATTTACTATTCATAAATATGATTAATTTTATCTTATATATTTCTGGTTGGAGCTGGAATGTACAAGAAGAGAAAATACCAATAAGTTATCTACTATCTTTAATTTTATTAATTTTTGTAAATCTTTATTTGTTTATTGTGGCTAAAAATGATATTCATTTATGCTTTTTCAGAAAAAATGAGAAAAAACCATTGTGGATACTTGGAGAATCAATATATTTCCTTTGTGTAGCAAATATTATTTTACGAATATATGAACATTCAGGTGTATTAATTTTAGGAGCTGGACTAGCTTTGGATATAGTTGGGCTGCTACTATGTGGATATTTAGTCTGGAAAGGATTTAGAGTGCCAAATAGAAATGTTAGAAGAATTGGGCTTGGAATAGGAATATTTTTTGTGGCAAAAAGTTTTTTATGGGATTTCTTACGATTTGATAATTCCTATAAGTTGATTGCTTACTTTAGTATGGGGGCTATTTTGATTGGAACTTCTTATATTTATCAGACGGCTTTGAAGAAATTGGAGCAGGAAGTGAAAGAGAGTTTGAGTGACAAGGATTTTGGAAAAGGTGAGAAAAATGAAGAAAATAAATAAAATAATATTGTTTTTATTTTTAATAGCAATTGTTCAGCTTTTTTCCAGCCAGTATTTTAAAACTATAAAAATAACAGGAAAGTCTGCATACAAGCAATTTTTTTTGACAGAGGATATTTATGAGAATAGTAAAAATAATCTTGGAGATATACGGATAATTGATAAAAACGGGAAAGAAGTTCCTTATGTTATTGAATCTGGAAAAGAGCAGGAAAAGCACAGCGAAAAAATTGTGGCAAGGGCAAAAATAGATGAAGTATTGACGAAAAAGGATAAGATGGAATTCATTGTAAAATTTAATTCTGATAGTTCGTTAAAGGATATAATTGGAAATAGGCTTGCGCTGATTCCTTCCAAAAATTTTTACACCGAATATACTTTGCTTGGAAGTAATAACGGTACAGATTGGGAACAGATAGCTTCGGGAGAAATTTATAAGACACCTGATAAGTCAAACTTGACAATAGAATTTTCGGAAAAAAGATATGAATTTTATAAAGTTGTAACGCCGTTAGATAAAGGGAATATTTTTAGTGAAGCAATTTTGAAATTGTCAAGTAGTGAGGCTGGGAAATTTAGAACTATAAGGAAAAAATTGGATTATAAAGTTGAGCAGGAAGGAAAAAGTACAATTTTGAAAATCAAGAGCAAGTTTTTGCCATTAAAAAATATTGTTCTAGATGTAAATGATGAGTTTCAGAGAAATTATACCGTGAGAAGCGGAGATAATTTTTATGCGGAAGGGATAATTTCTAAAGTTGGGGAAAAGTCAAATTTGATAATAAATTTAGAAAATGTTCCAAAATTGTCTGAAATAATCGTTGAAATACAGAATGGAGATAATTCACCGCTCAAAATAAATGAAGTAACAGGAAACTATGTTCCAGACAGAATTGTGTTTAGGGCTACAGAAGGGGAAGATTATAAAATAACCTTTGGAGATGAAAGTTTAGATAAGCCAGAATACGATATTGCAGAATTTGTCGATTCAATAAAGGAACGGGATGAAGTTTTTGTAGGAAAATTGGAAAAAGCAGATGGAAAGAAAGTTTCAAAGCCAAGGGATTACACGGTTTATTATAATGTTTTTATAGGAGCTGTTGTGGTAATATTAATTGGATTTATGTTAAATAAAATAAATAAAAATAAAAAATAGAAGAGGAGAATGAATTATGAATATTGTATTTGTTTTGATAGGGATTTTGGTAATTTTGGTTCTGATGGCAATGGGGATTTACAATAAATATATCAAATTGAAGAATTTGAATGAGGAAGGTTGGAGCGGAATAGGCGTATATTTGCAAAAAAGACTGGATTTAATACCAAATCTTGTGAATACTGTTAAAGGTTATGCAACACATGAAAAGGAAACGCTGGAAAATGTGGTAAAATTGAGAAGTCAGATGATGTCAATTGATACAAAGGATATTGATAATATTGAAAAAATTCAAAAACTTGAAAATGAAATGACAAAAACGTTAAGATCGATAATGATGCTACAGGAAAATTATCCAGACTTGAAGGCAAATGAAAACTTTTTGAACTTACAATCCCAATTAACTCAAATAGAAACAGAAATTCAAAGTTCAAGAAAATATTACAATGGAACAGCGAGAGATAGAAATACTTTTGTGGAAACTTTTCCAAATAATATTTTTGGAGGAATTTTTGGATTCAAAAAGGCTGAGTTCTTTAATGCTGTGGAAGAGGCGGAAAAAGTTCCAGAAGTTAAATTTTAATTTGTTTAAATGGATTTTTAGAAGGGGGATTGTTATGAAAAGTTTTAACAAACAAAAATTAAATAATATTTTTTCAATAATTTTTGTATTTTTCACGTTATTTTTCTTAAATACAAAATCGTTAATTGCTGAAAAAATAACAAATTATGACGTTACAGTTCAGATAAATAAAAATGGGACTTTGACAGTAAATGAAGTAATTGACTATGAATTTGATGATGCGGCAAAGCATGGGATTTATAGGGATATTCCGTTACGTTCAAAGAAAAATGGGGTGGATATCTACAAATCTTACATAAAAATGAATTCGATAAAGAGAAATGGGCTTTCAGAAGAGTATTCAACGAAAAATTTTAATGAAGGAGTAAGATACAGAGTAGGTTCTGCAGACAGATTTGTGGAAAATGGCGTAAACAGATATGAGTTTAACTATGTGATATATAATGCAGTATTTGAAAAAGATGGAATTTATCAAGTATATTACAATGCGATTGGGCAGTTCTGGAATGTTCCTGTTGAACGGGCAAGCGTCATTATAAGATTTTCTGATGGACAGGAAATTAAAAAAAATGAAATTAAAAAATTGGAAGTTTATACTGGAAGTTATGGAGAAAAAGGTGAAAATTATGATATTTTAGAAAATGATGTAGAAATACACATTGCAACAAAAGAGCTGGAGCCCAAAAATGGGCTTACATTTATGCTAAATTTGAAAACAGATAAAATAAGTCCAACTTTGGCAGATAAGCTGAGAATTGTATATCTTTCCAATCCTGCAACTATAATTTTGCCATTTTTGTTATTGTTTCTTACAATTTATTCAATCGTAACATGGAATTTTTTTGGAAGGGATCCGCAAGGAAAATCTGTAATTCCAGAATTTAATTTGCCAAAAGACATTTCTCCAATGTTTGCGGCATATATAAATGGTGAAAGAGACACAGTGGAAATATTAAATGCAGGAATATTTACATTACTTACAAAAGGGTTTATAGTAGCAAATAGAGTTAATGGTGAAATTAAATATAATAAGGGATTCAAAACTGTGTATACACAGGAAACTGAACTGGCTGAAGAGGAAAGAATGCTGCTTGATGCTCTTTCTTCAGAAAAGAATAATATTTTTGGTGGTGAAAAAAGAATTTATAATAAGGCAAATAGTATTATTGAAATCCTGAAGGATAAGTATAATAAAATAATTTATAAAAATAATGGAAGTTTTTTAGTTCCATTTTATTGTGCAGCTCCTGTTTTTATAATTTTTATATTTTCACAGACAAATTTTGAGATTTTCAATCCTTTTATAATACTGTATATACTTATAACATTAGGCTCATTTTTTCATAGAATTTGGATAACTGTTAGTAAAAAACTGTTAACAGGGCTAATAATTATAGCGATTTTAGGTGTATCTTTTTATCAGGGAATTGAGATTTTTGTTTTTGTAACATATTTTGTAATACTATTTATTACGTATTCAAAGTTAATTGGGAAATATACAAATGAAGGCTTGAGAAAAAAAGAATACCTGAAAGGTATGAAAATGTATATAAAAACGGCAGAAGAGAATCAGATAAGAAAATTTGACAATGTAAAGGAATTAATCGAATATTTTAATGGAATCTTGCCTTTTGCAGTAGCGCTTGGAGTAAAAAATGAGGCAATAAAATTAATGAAAAAAACAATAAAATTATACAACTTCGACATAAATGAATCTTATATAAATAGCCACACTCATATGTACGCTTATAGTAATCATAGTTTTACGAACGCATTTTCAAGAAGTTATAGCAGTGGAAAATCGAAAATTATGAGTGAAAAATTTAGTTCATCCAAGAGTGGCTCAGGCGGAGGCGGCTTCTTTAGTGGAGGAGGTTTCTCTGGCGGAGGTTCCGGCGGGGGAGGTGGAGGAAGCTGGTAGAAATATCAGCTTTTTTTGTTATGCGGACTAAGGCGACAGAACAGGGCTTAAAGTAATTATCAATTATTTTAATAAAAAAAGAAAGGGGTAAAATGACATTACAACAATTAAAGTATGTAGTTACAGTCGCTGAAAAAGGGACATTGAGTGATGCTGCAAAAGAGCTTTTTGTTTCTCAACCAGCACTGACTAAGGCTATAAAAGAATTGGAAGATGAAATGAATATATCAATTTTTAACAGAACAAATAAGGGAGTGATTGTTTCTCTTGAGGGAGATAGATTTTTAGGGTATGCAAGGCAGGTTTTAGAACAGACAGATTTATTGGAGAAAGAGTATAAGAAAGGAAATAAGATAACTCGACATTTTTCAGTGTCTGCACAGCATTATTCGTTTGCAGTAAATGCTTTTGTGGATGTGATTAAGAAGTTTGGGGAAAATAAGTACGATTTTACGCTTAGGGAAACTCAGACTAATGAAATTATTGAAGATGTGAGCAAAAGAAAAAGTGAAATTGGGATTTTGTATACTTCGGGAGCGAATAAAACTGTGATTGAGAAAATGATAAAAAGAAATAATCTGAAATTTATTGAATTATTTACTGCAAAGCCGCATGTTTTTATTAGTTTTAATCATCCTTTGGCAAAAAAGGAAAGTATTAGCCTTGAAGACTTGAAGGAATATCCATATTTATCGTTTGAGCAAGGGGATTACAATTCGTTTTATTTTTCGGAAGAAATACTTAGTACGATTGATTAAAAATATGGTCGCACACTTGTGACGTAAGAAGTGAGTTAGACCATTAAGTATAGTCAGCATATATAGAAATATGTATGTAGAGGTAGCAACTTAAAAGAAGTTACCCAATACTGCTCGAATTGCTGGAAACCCCTAAAGCTAGTATAACTACAACATAGCAACTCCACCTTAACAAATTAAGGAGAGAGGCAAGTGTGAACGTTGCGAAAGCAGAAAAAATATACTAGATGACATAAGGTTAAACCCTAAGTGTTAAGATAATGGGCAATCAGCAGCCAAGACCGCAAGGTAAGGTTCAACGACTATTCCTCCTGAGGGAAGTACACGAAAAGCTTCGTGGAAGTGGGTAGACCCAAACAGGTAGAGCTGTGGGATAAGATATAGTCTGTGCTTAATAGAAATATTAAGAAGTTCATAAGAGAACTGCATAAGTGGTAGCGTACTTATGTGAACGACAACCTCTAAAACGACTAAGTCGGTTTTTAGGTTCATATATTTAGAAAAATTTTACTTTTTCATTTACTTACAGTATAAAAAATATTATACTTAGGTATAAGTAAATGGAGGTGAAATCAAATGGAAAAAGCATACAAGTTCAGATTTTATCCAACTAAAACTCAAATAGAAAAGTTAAATTGTGCTTTTGGTTGTGTAAGATACGTCTATAATCATTTTTTAGGTTTAAAACAAGACTTATATAACAAAGAGAAAAAATCTATGTCATATAGTGAGTGTAGTAAAGCGCTAACAGTTTTAAAAGAAAAAAATAAATGGTTAAAAGATGTAGATAAATTTTCTTTACAAAATTCTTTAAAAGATTTAGATGTAGCCTATAAGAACTTTTTTAGTGGAAAGGGTTATCCAAAGTTTAAATCTAAGAAAGATAATAGAAAATCATACAGAACTAGTTATACTAATAATAATATAGAGTTTTTAGGTAAATGGATAAAAGTACCTAAGTTAGGAAAACTAAAAATAAGAGATAAGATGAAGCCACAAGGAAGAATAATAAATGCAACAATAACACAAGCACCTAGTGGAAAATATTATGTGTCTCTATGTTGTACAGATGTAGAAGTAAAAAAACTAGAGAGCACAAATAAGAATGTTGGAATAGATTTAGGTATAAAGGACTTTGCGATTACCAGTGATGAAACCTTAATAGAAAATCCAAAATATTTACAGAAATCTTTGAAAAAATTAGCTTTATGTCAAAGAGAACTGTCACGAAAACCAAAGGGCAGTTCAAATAGAAATAAGGCTAGAATAAAAGTGGCAAAATGCTATGAAAAAGTAACAAATCAAAGAAAAGACTTTTTGCAGAAATTATCGACAGAGCTAATAAGAAAATATGATATTATTTGTATGGAAGATTTACAAGTAAAAAATATGGTAGAAACCATAAATTAGCAAGAAATATACTAGATGTATCATGGAGTGAATTTTGTAGAATACTGGAATATAAAGCGAAGTGGTATGGAAGAACAATAGTAAGAGTAGATAAGTTTTTTGCAAGTAGTCAAATATGTAACTGTTGTGGATATAAGAACGAAAAAGTAAAGAATTTAAGCGTAAGAGAATGGACTTGTACATTCTGTGGAGCTGTACATAATAGGGATATAAATGCAGCAAAAAACATATTAAAAGAAGGACTAAGGATATTAGAAATAAGTGCTTAAATAAGAATATATGAACCGTAGGAACTATGGGGATAGCTTGGTAAATTTAGTTGGCTAAAAAAAGCAACTACTACCCAAGAACCCTGCGACGCAAGAAGTGGGAGGTTCAGAGGGATAAAAATATAAAAGTTAGAGATAGAGCGACTTTGTTTAATTTAGCAGTCGGGCTTAACGGATATACTGTGAGTACTGGGATAATCAGTAAGGAATTAAATGGAGAAAATATTATTGCAAGACCGCTGGAAGTTGACGAGTATATGAAAGTTGGAATTATAATGCAGAAAAATACCAAACTTAGTGTTTATGGGAAAGTTTATGTTGAGGCTTTGAAGGAGCATTTGAAATATACGGAAATTTTGTAAAATTTGAAAACAATATTATGCGTACTAATTTGTGTAATTTTACGTATAAATATTATACAGTTTGTAATTTTTTTATGAAAGAAAAAGTATAAATAAAAATAGATGGTAACATTTTTTCAAATATATTTGAAGTGTAATGTAAATTGATTATTTTAATTTATAGAGGTATCCTTATTATAGAAAGGTGAATATTATGTTAAACTATAGGGAAACTGAAATATTAAATAACCTTATTAAAGGGAAAAAATATAATTTTAAATTAGTATCTGAGAAATATGGAGTTTCAGACAGGGCGGCCAGATATTATATTAATAACATCGACAGCATTTTGCGGTTACTTGACTATAAAATTACTAAAAAGGCTAAAAATAGCATTTCTCTTGACACTAATCAGGATTTTAAAAATTTATTTGAGATTTTGGAAAAAATTCGTAAATTATCTATGGAAGATAGGATAAGTATTTTAAAACTAATATTATTTTTTGATGAAAAAGGACTTAATATTACGAAAATATGTGAGGAACTTGAAATTTCCAGAACGACAATAAAAAAAGATTTGAAATTAATGTCAAAAGAATTTAAAATGCAGAAAATTGAGCTAGTTTATAAAAATGCTAATGGTTATCGCCTTAATGGTAACTTTCGAGACATTCTCATAAAAAAAATTGAACTTTTGGAGAAAATATTTGACTCCCTTAATGATAAAAATTCTTCAAAAGTAGCAAAAGCACAGGTTTATCGTTATTTCTTCAAATATATCAAACAAAAAAATATTGAAAATACGAAAAAATTTATTGTAGAAATTGAAAAAGTGATGTTTTTAAATATAAATGAGGAAAGCTATAATAAAATATTTTCTTATGTGTTAATTTTATTAAATTTCGAGAAAATTTATGAAAACAGCAATGATTTGACCGCAAAGAAATTTTTAATTAATACGGAAGAATACAAAAAAATTGAAAAAATTTTAAAAAATATTTTGAATAAAAATGAAATAAAGACTGAGATATTGATTGAAATAACAGATTTAATAATGGGGATAAATATAAACAGTTTAAAAAATAATTCGTTTGAAGACTGGATAAATGAGGAACTGATTATAAAAAAAATGATTTCTAAAGTGAGCAAAATTGTAAAAACTGACTTGACACGTGATGAAATATTATATAACGGGCTTTTATACCATATAAAGCCTGCTATGTATAGAATAAAAAATAATATTCAAATTACAAATTCGGTTTTTCAGGAATTAATTTTAGAAAAAGATCCTATTTTGGAAGTAGTAAATAAAGCTATAAAGGAAATTGAAGGACTTTTTGAAGTAAAGTTTCCGGAAGATGAAATTGCTCTTATGGGCTTTCATATAAAGGCTTCCATTGAAAGAAACACTTCTGAAAAAACTAAAAAAGTAATTTTAATTTGTGGACTGGGTTATGGCAGTTCAAAGGTGCTTGAGCAGAGCCTCAAGGAAAATTATGACTTGGATATTGTGGATGTTTTGCCATACTACTTGATAAAAACTTCAATGCCTAATTATGCGAATATTGATTTAATCTTGTCTACTATTGACTTGGAAGAAAACTACGATATTCCTGTTGTAAAAATAAATCCATTGCTTAAAGAGGAAGATTTTATTCTTTTGTCAAAATACGGAATACGAAAAAATATAACAAAAATTTCACTAAAACAGCTGATGGAAATAATAAAAAATAATACAACTATAATAGACAAAAATAAACTTGTGAATGAACTAAAAAACAAATTTGAAAACAAAATTAATGATGATTTATTAGAAGTTGGAATTATTTTAAAAAAAATGCTTAACAAAAACAAATTTCAGTTTATAAATAAAGTTAAAGATTGGAGAGAAGCGATAACTAAGGCAGGAAATATACTTGAAGAAAATGAAATTATACGACATGACTATATAAGCGAAATGATAAAAATGATTGAAAAGCACGGCGCTTATATCATTATTGAAGAAGGAATCGCAATTCCGCACGCACCAATTTCAGAAAATGTATTAAAAACGGGAATTTCATTATTAGTTGTAAAAGAAAAAGTTCTATTTCCAAATGGAAAAGGCGCAAACATATTTTTAAGTTTTGCAACTGCCAACAAGACAGAGCATCTAGGCATTTTAAATGACTTATTTGAATTAATTACAAAATATAACTTTATTGAAAAAATCTCAAAAATAACTAAATATGAAGAATTAGAAGAATACTTCAGAAAGGAACTCATATGTTAGAAAAAATACTTGATGGCAATATACAAATAATAGATTCAGTATCTGACTGGAAAGAAAGTATCAAAATCGCAGGAAAACCTCTGCTACAAAAAAATATAATAACGGAAAATTATATAACAGCTATGATAGAAAGCATTGAAAAACTAGGTTTTTACGTCATTTTAAGGGAAAACCTGGCAATGCCGCATGCAAGGCCCGAAGATGGTACATTGGGAACTGGAGTGAGCCTTTTAAAACTCAATAATCCAGTATATTATGGCGATTCTAAAGTACAGCTGGTATTTGTGCTGGCAACTAAAGATGCTGATAGTCATATGGAAATACTTATGCAATTAATGGAATTGTTTCAAGATGACGAAAGTATTGAAAAATTAATAAATTCAAAAGATTATGACGAAATATTAGAAATTATAAAAAATATTGCTTAAAAAAAATAAAAATAATTTATAAAAAAATTAGGAGGAGATTATTATGAAAATTATGGCAGTTTGTGGATCAGGATTAGGAAGCAGCTTTATGGTGGAAATGAACATTAAAAAGGTTCTTAAAAAAATTGGTGTGGAAGCTGAAGTTGAGCATTCTGACTTGGCATCAGCACTTCCTGGAGCGGCAGATGTATTTGTAATGGGAAAGGATATTGCAGAAAGCGCAACAGTTCCAGCTGATAAATTAATTGTTTTAGACAGCATTATAAGTATGCCTGAACTGGAAGAAAAATTAACAGATTATTTCAAAAAATAAAATATAAAATTTAGGAGGGCAAAATGAAAGGCTTATTAACTCTTATTGTGGACATTTTAAAAGTCCCGTCAATTTTAGTTGGATTAATAGCAATGATTGGGTTATTAGTTCAGAAAAAACCATTTACAGACATAGTAAAAGGTACAATTAAAACTATTTTAGGATTTTTGGTATTAGGTGGGGGAGCAGGACTTGTTGTAAGTTCATTAGGGCCTATGGGTAGTATGTTTGAACAAGGATTTCACGTTCAAGGAATCGTTCCTAATAACGAAGCAATTGTGTCAATGGCGTTAAAAGAATATGGTACAGCAACAGCACTAATAATGGCTCTTGGAATGTTCTGGAACATATTTATTGCAAGATTTACAAAATTAAAATATATTTTCCTTACAGGGCACCATACTTTGTATATGGCATGTATGATTGGAATAATATTAAAAGTTGGAGGATTTAACGGACCTTTATTAATAATCATCGGCTCACTTACTTTAGGACTTGTAATGGCGATATTTCCTGCGTTGGCACAACCTTATGTTAGAAAAATTACTGGAAGTGATGATGTTGGATTTGGGCATTTCAGCACAATAGGATATGTTTTATCAGGATTTGTCGGTTCTCTAGTTGGAAAAGGTTCAAAATCAACAGAAGAAATGAAATTGCCTAAAAACTTGAGTTTTTTAAGAGACAGCTCTATTTCAATCTCATTGACTATGATGATGATTTACTTAATTTTGGCATTAGTTGCAGGAAAAGGCTATGTTGAAAAGGAACTAAGCGGCGGAGATAATTATTTGGTATTTGCAGTTATTCAAGCTATAACATTTGCAGCTGGAGTTTACATTATTTTATCAGGTGTTAGACTTGTCCTTGCAGAAATAGTTCCAGCCTTTGTAGGATTTTCTGAAAAGCTTGTACCAAATGCAAAACCTGCGTTAGATTGCCCAATCGTATTCCCTTATGCGCCAAATGCCGTATTAATTGGATTTTTATGCAGCTTTTTAGGAGGAATTGTTGGATTATTTATGCTTGGTATGTTAAAATGGACTCTTATCTTACCAGGAGTAGTACCTCACTTCTTCTGTGGAGCGACAGCGGGTGTATTTGGAAACGCCACTGGTGGTAGAAGAGGAGCTTCAATCGGAGCCTTTGCAAATGGATTATTATTAACATTCTTACCTGTAATTTTATTACCAGTATTAGGAAATCTAGGATTTGCAAATACAACATTCTCTGATGCAGATTTTGTAACAGTAGGAATCGTATTAGGAAATATGGCAAAACATATATCTCCAGTAGTAATTTCTGGAATAATTGTTGGAATAACTGCTATTTTAGTAGCCTTTGGATTTGTACCTTCAAAAAAATCAAAATAAATCATTGTTAAAACTGAATAACAATTGACTATCATTTGGAAGGAGCCAGAAATGAATAGTGATTATATTGAAAAAGTGAAAGAAATGAAAAAATTGGCTGCCAATATTAGAATAAACACATTAAAATCCCTTACCAATCTAGGCTTTGGGCATTATGGTGGAAGTTTATCAATCGTTGAAATATTGGCGGTACTGTATGGTGGCATCATGAATATCAATCCCAAAAACCCACATTGGGAAGAAAGAGATTACTTTGTGCTGTCAAAAGGGCATGCAGGTCCTGCACTATATGCAACTTTAGCTTTAAAAGGATTTTTCCCGCTTGAAGAAATTTACGCATTAAATCAGAATGGAACAAATTTGCCAAGCCATCCAGATAGACTCAAAACAAAAGGAGTTGACGCCACAACAGGCTCTCTGGGACAAGGAATCTCAATTGCCACAGGAATTGCAAAAGCCTTGCAAATGGATAAAAAGTCTAATAGGGTATTCTGCATTGTTGGAGATGGGGAAATAAACGAAGGACAGTGCTGGGAAGCATTTCAGTTTATCGCTCATCATAACTTAAATAATTTAACGGTATTCCTCGATTACAACAAAAAACAGCTGGACGGTGCTTTGGATGAAATAATAAAGCCATTCTCTTTTGAGGAAAAAATGAAATCATTCGGCTTTGATGTTGTTACTGTAAAAGGAAATGATATTAAAAAAATGTACGATATTTTGAAAGTGCCTCGTAAAAGCAATGAAAAACCACTATTTGTAATACTTGACACTATAAAAGGGCAAGGTGTCAAATACATCGAAAAAATGAAAAATTCTCATCATCTAAGATTAACTGATGAACTAAAGCAGGAAATTGAAAAGGCGATAAAGGATTTGGAAAGCGAGGTGGAATAAATGATAAAAATTTATAACGGAACTCCAAAAAAAGATGAAATCGAAATGAGAAAAGTTTATTCTTCCAAACTTGGTGAATTAATGGGAAAACACAATGAAATTGTAGCTCTTGAAGCTGATTTAATGAACGCAATTACAACGGACAAAGTACAGAAAGAGTATCCTGAAAGAGTAATAAATTGTGGAATAATGGAAGCAAATATGATAGGTATTGCAGCTGGAATGTCCATCGCTGGAAAATATCCATTTGCACACACTTTTACAGCTTTCGCAAGCCGAAGATGCTTTGATCAGCTCTTTATGTCTGGAGCATATCAAAAAAACAACATAAAAGTAATTGCCTCTGACGCTGGAGTAACTTCCGCCCATAATGGAGGGACTCACATGTCTTTTGAAGATATGGGAATAATGAGAGGACTTGCCAATACAGTTGTAATGGAAATGACAGATGCCACAATGTTTGAAAATATCCTCGAACAAGTTGCCACAAAAGATGGCTTCTACTGGATTAGAACAATCAGAAAAAATGCATCAACAATTTATGAAAAAGGCTCAACATTTGAAATTGGAAAAGGAAATTTATTAAAAGATGGTTCGGATATTACTTTAATCGCTAATGGAATTATGGTAGCAGAAGCCTTGAAGACAGCAGAAAAATTGGAAAATGAAGGAATAAATGCCGCTGTAATAGATATGTTTACTTTAAATCCAATAGATAGGGAATCAATCAAAAAATATGCACAAAAAACAGGGAAAATAGTAACTTGTGAAAACCACAGTATTCACAATGGTTTAGGAAGTGCAGTTGCTGAAGTAATTGCTGAAACTGGAAACGCAAAATTAAGAAGAATTGGAATAAAGGAAAGATTTGGGCAAGTTGGAACATTAGACTTTCTAATGAATGAGTATAAATTGACTGTGGAGCATATTTATAGAGCTGCGATGGAATTACTGAAAGATTAAAATTTATTTTAATTAAAATAAAAAATATCGATTTATTGAGTTGAAATTTACTAATGAGTCGATATTTTTTTATTCCAATCTCTGTTGATAGAATTTTTAGGGACGTTTTTGTAAATTTAGATTTATTCAAATATATTATGAAATATTCTATAACTAATAGTTATAACAAACTAAAAAATAAATGTATTTTACAGAAATAATATATTTGTATATAATAATTTTATCAAAAATAATTAGAAATATTACTAGTGTAACAAATAGATAAAGGAGATAAATTATGAAAACAGCGATTATTGGATACCCTAGAATTGGGGAGAATAGAGAATTAAAATTTGCGATAGAAAAATATTGGAGAAATGAAATTACAGAGAATGAACTTTTGGAAATAGCGGAAAAGCTTAGAAAAGACCAGTGGTTAAAACAGAAGGAAGAAAAAATTTCATTTATTCCGGGAAATACATTTTCATTTTATGATGGAATACTGGATACAATAATTTTATTGAATGCGATTCCAAAACATTATAAAGATTTAGGATTGAATGAACTGAATACATATTTTGCAATTGCGAGAGGTTATCAAGGGGAAAAAGGGGATGTAAAAGCTCTTTCAATGAGAAAATGGTACAATACCAATTATCATTATATGGTTCCTGAACTAGATGATTATGCAGAGATTAAATTAAATGCAGATAAGATATTTAATGAACTTGAGGAAGCTAAAAAATTAGGAGTGAACACTCATCCGTCAGTAATTGGACCATTTACATTTTATAAATTAGCTAAAACAATAGGAAATAAAGAGAAAAAAGAATATTTAACTGATGTTGTAAATGTTTATGTAGAATTACTGAAAAAATGTAATGAAAAAAATATCAATTGGATTCAAATTGAAGAACCACAATTAGTAACAGATCAGACAGAAGAAGATATAAAATTGTTTGAAGAAATTTATACAGAAATTTTGAAGAATAAGAAAGATGTAAAAGTATTGCTTCAAACATATTTTGGAGATGTGAGAGATTGCTACAAGACAATAACAGAGCTTAATTTTGATGGGATAGGTCTTGATTTTGCTGAAGGAAGACAAACTGAGAAATTAATAACTGAAAAGGGATTTCCAAAAGATAAAATCTTATTTGCAGGAGTTGTAAATGGGAAAAATATTTGGAAATGTGACTATAAAAAAGTTTTAAATATATTGAATAATTTAAAGGAAAAGGTTAAAAATGTAGTAATAACGACATCTTGTTCACTGCTTCATGTGCCTTATACTTTGAGAAATGAAAAAAAATTATCAGAAAATATATTAAGACATTTCTCGTTTGCTGAGGAAAAATTATCAGAATTAAAAGAGTTGGGAGAATTGAGTCAAGTTCTTTGGGAAAATTCGCTGGAAAAAGTACAGGAAAATAAATTTTATGTAAAAAACCAAAAAATTATAACTTCTGAAAAAGGAATGGAAGATAAGGAAGTTAGAGATACGGTTAAAAAATTGAAAGACAGTGATTTTGTAAGAGAGGGAGCAAGAAAGGAAAGACAGAAAATTCAAAGGGAAGAGTTGAATATTCCTTTACTTGCAACAACTACAATAGGTTCTTTTCCGCAAACAAAGGAAGTGAAGCTAAATAGAAGCAAATTTAGAAAAGGTGAAATTAGCAAAGAAGAATATGATAAAAATGTATTTAACTTCATAAAAGAATGTATTGAATTGCAGGAAAAAATTGGACTTGATGTACTTGTGCATGGAGAGTATGAAAGAAATGACATGGTTGAATTTTTTGGAGAAAATCTGGCAGGATATATATTTACAGAAAAAGCGTGGGTTCAGTCTTATGGAACAAGATGTGTAAAACCGCCAATAATTTTTGGAGATGTGAAAAGAACAAAACCAATTTCAGTTCTATATTCTGAATATGCTCAAAAATTAACTGAAAAACCTGTTAAAGGAATGCTTACAGGACCTGTAACAATACTAAACTGGTCATTCCCAAGAGAAGATATTTCATTAAGCGAAATGGCATTTCAAATTGGACTTGCCATACGAGAAGAAGTATTGGATTTAGAAAAAGCAGGAATAAAAATAATTCAGATAGATGAAGCTGCACTTAGGGAAAAATTGCCGTTAAGAAAGGAAGATTGGCATAAAGAATACCTTGATTGGGGATTGAAGGCATTTAGGCTTTGCCATAGCGGAGTAAAAGTGGATACGCAGATTCATACACATATGTGCTACAGCCAGTTTGAAGATATAATAAAAGACATTGACAATATGGATGCCGACGTTATAACATTTGAAGCTTCGAGATCAAAATTGACAATTCTTGATTTCCTAAAAGAAAATAACTTTGAAACAGAGGTAGGTCCTGGAGTTTATGATATTCATTCTCCTAGAGTACCTTCAGTTGAAGAAATTGTAGCAGCTTTAGAAATAATGGTTGAAAAAATTGGAAAAGAAAAATTATGGGTAAATCCTGATTGCGGATTAAAGACAAGAGGAATTACAGAAACTGTAAAAAGTTTGGAAAATCTTGTTGAAGCTACAAAAATTGTGAAAAGTAGATTATAGAAATATTATTAAAAAAAATAAAAAAATGCAAAAAATATAATAAATTTATAAATAAATAATAAATAAAGGAGCTGATAAATATGTGTACAATAAATGCGCCTCATAGACATGACGTAGTAGGAAGTTTTTTAAGACCTGAAAGATTGAAGAAAGCTAGAAATGATTTTGAAAAAGGGAAAATTGACAGGGAAGAATTGACAAAAATTGAGAATGAAGAAATTAAAAAAATTGTGGATAAGCAAATTGAGCTAGGATATACAAGTGTTACTGATGGAGAGTTTAGACGTAGTTACTGGCATTTGGACTTTTTCTGGGGATTTAATGGAATTGGGCATATTCATGCTGATAAGGGATATGAATTTAATGGAGTTGTAACTCGTGATGATACTGCGATTGTTACTGGAAAAATTAGCGGGGAAAATCATCCATTTGTAAAGCATTTCACATTTTTGCGAGATTTGGTAAGAAATAAAAAAGGTGTGGAAGCTAGATTTACAATACCAGCTCCAGCACAGTTTTATGCGGAATTGGTAAGGGAAGATAAGCATGTCAAGGCACTTCTTAAAGTTTATCCTGATTTCAAAGGATTGGAAGATGATATTGTGAATGCTTACAAAACGGTAATAAATGAATTGTATAATGAAGGGCTTAGAACTTTGCAGATTGATGACTGCACTTGGGGATGTCTTGTGGATGACAATTTCATTGCTTCATTTATCGAAAAAAGTGACAGGGATAAGGAAGTTATCAGGCGTGAATTTGCAGAGAGATTTTTAAATATAAATAATAGAGTATTTCAAAATAATCCAGAAGATTTGGTAATTAATACGCATGTTTGCCGTGGAAATTATGCGTCAACTTGGTTTGGACAAGGTGGGTATGACAAAATTGCTGATGAACTTTTTGGAAAAGAAGATGTAAATGCTTATTATTTGGAATTTGATACGGAAAGAGCAGGAACTTTTGAATCACTTGCAAAAGTTTCTGGGGATAAAAAAGTTGTATTGGGGCTTATAACTTCTAAAAATCCAACTTTGGAGGAAAAAGAGGCTGTGATTGCCCGTATAAAAGAAGCTTCAAAATATGTCCAGCTTGACAGACTTTATTTGAGTCCACAATGTGGATTTGCTTCGACAGAGGAGGGAAATCACCTTACAGAAGAACAGCAATGGGCAAAACTTAGATTCATTAAGGAAGTTGCTGATGAAGTATGGGGGAAGAATTAAAACTTGAAAGAAAATCGAAAACTATTTTGTGGGAAATCCCAAATAATTGTACTAGAATCTTTCTTAGAGAAATAAAAAAGTTGAGTGCCATCGTGGCACTCAAAAAATATTTTGATTAGATAACAAAATTTTATGTACTTAATTTTCTTTTTTCGTTTTATAATTGTTTAATTTTATATTTATATTTAACTATTTAGAATTTAATTTTTTTCTTCGTAAGTTAAATTATCAACTTTTGGATTTTCAGTATCTAGTCTTTCTTCAAATTACTTTATTTTTTTGTAACTTTATTTGGTTTAGATGTGATTCCAATCATTTCATCTTTTTGATTAAAAAATAGATATCTCATTTCTGTTAGAGCTTTTCTAAATTCAAGTATACTTTTAGTTAGATTATGTATTGAGTGAAGTACTGTAATTTCTTGATTAGTGCTCTCTTCAATCAATAGTAAAAATGATATTAGTATAAATAATTTTTAGATATGTATATTTTTAATGAGAGTATTAATGGTGCGAGTGACGGGAGTCGAACCCGTACGGCTTCTGCCACTACCCTCTGAAAATAGCATGTCTACCAATTCCATCACACTCGCATTAAAATATTGGATGTCTTATAAATACTAAAAGATATTAATTTTTTATAATGGTGCGAATGACGAGACTTGAACTCGTACGGCTAAAAGCCACTACCCCCTCAAGATAGCGTGTCTACCAATTCCACCACACTCGCATATTAAAAATTTTTTTAATTTAAATTATTGAACCCTGAAAATATTATACATTCAAAATTTAAAAATGTCAATTAATATTTAAAAATGTCGTAGACTAGCTAAGTATCCCTGCTAAAAAAAGAAAATTAGTAATATACCCAAATCCGTTTAAAATTGAATTATTAAAAATTATGTAAACTTAGGGTTTGAGTAAAATATTCATAGTTTTTGAGTTTGGTTTTAAATCAGTTTTACTGTATAAGAAATTCAAAATAGAAATTATAAATTTAAAAAAAAAGAGTAAAAAATTTAATTTTATGCTACAATATGGGTATAAAATAAATTAAAAAAGTTTTTTTAAGGAGAAGAGCATGGAAAAGGCAGAAACGTTAATAGAAATTAACAATCTTGTTACAAGTTTTCGGATAAAAGATGAATATTTTCCAGCTGTTGACAATGTTTCATTGAAACTTGGAAGAAATGAAATACTGGCAATAGTGGGAGAATCGGGATGTGGGAAAAGCACGCTTGCTACTTCCATTATTGGGCTTCATAATCCGAATAATACAAAGCTAGAGGGAGAAATAAATTTTGAGGGTAAGAATCTTTTAAAACTTGGAGAGGAGGAATATAATAAAATCCGTGGAAATAAAATTGGGATGATATTTCAGGATCCATTGTCAGCTCTTAATCCGCTTATGAGAATTGGAGATCAGATTGAAGAGGGGATGATTTATCATACTAAACTATCTAAAAAGGAAAGGGAAGAACGTGTACTTGAACTGCTAAATCACGTTGGAATAAAAAATGCTGAACGTATAACAAGACAATTTCCACATGAATTGTCGGGAGGAATGCGGCAAAGGGTTATGATTGCAATAGCACTTTCATGTAAGCCTGAAGTTATTATAGCTGATGAGCCAACAACGGCATTGGATGTTACAATTCAGGCACAAATACTGGATTTACTAAAAACTTTGCAAAGTGAGATAAATGCTGGGATTATATTAATTACTCATGATTTGGGTGTAGTTGCAGAAATGGCGGACAGAGTGGCAGTTATGTATGCTGGAGAAATTGTAGAAATTGCCAATGTGAAAGAATTGTTTGACAATCCAAAGCATCCTTATACAAGATCACTTTTAAGTTCGATTCCACAGCTTGACAGTGAAAATGAAAAGCTGCATGTAATTAAGGGAATTGTTCCATCAATAACTAAAATGGAGAGAACAGGCTGCCGATTTTCTAAAAGAATCCCTTGGATAAAGGAAAATAAACATGAAAAAAATCCAAAGCTGCATGAAATTGAGCCAGAACATTTTGTAAGATGTACTTGCTGGAAAAATTTTCATTTTGAAAAGTAAATTTTAAAAATAAAAAAATTTTAAAAATTCAGAGAGGAAAAAATAGAAATATGAGTTTTATTGAAGTAAAAGACTTAAAAGTTCATTATCCTATTCGTGGAGGATTTTTTAATAAAATAATTGATTATGTTTATGCTGTAGATGGAGTCAGTTTTACTATTGAAAAAGGAAAGACTTATGGACTTGTGGGAGAATCGGGATCTGGAAAGTCTACAATTGGAAAGGCAATAATCGGGCTGGAAAAAATAAAAAGCGGTAAAATTATCTATGAGGGAAGAGAAATTGATAGAAAATTTAGAAATAGAAGAAGTGAATATAATAGAAATGTACAAATGATATTTCAAGATTCGTTATCTAGCTTAAATCCTAAAAAAAGAGTAATTGATTTAATTTCAGAACCTTTGAGAAATTTTGAAAATTTGACACCAGATGAAGAAAAAATGAAAGTATCGGAACTGCTGGAAATTGTAGGAATGAACAGGGAAGATATTTTTAAATATCCGCATGAATTTTCTGGTGGACAAAGACAAAGGCTAGGAATTGCACGGGCTGTTGCAACAAAGCCTAAGCTGATTATTGCGGATGAGCCTGTGTCAGCACTTGATTTGTCAGTTCAGGCACAAGTTTTGAATTATATGAAGGACATTCAGGAGCAGTTTGGACTTAGTTATCTTTTTATTTCTCACGATTTGGGAGTTGTAAAGCATATGTGTGACTACATGTTTATAATGTATCACGGAAGATTTGTGGAAACAGGAGAGAAAAATGATATTTACAAAAATCCTGAACATTTTTATACAAAACGGCTAATTGCGGCAATTCCAGAAATACATCCAGAAAAACGGGCAGAAAACAAAAGAAGACGGTTAAAAATCGAAAAGGAATATTTAGCAAATGAAAAAAAATATTATGATGAAAATGGACGTGTCTTTGATCTAAAAAAATTGACAGATACACATTTTGTTGCTTTTAAAGATAAAAATTTGAGAAATAATGGAAATAGTGAAAAAGGAGGTAAATAATCAATGTGGAAAACAGTTTTAAGAAGAATACTTGTTATGATACCGCAATTATTCATACTTAGTGTATTAATCTTCATTTTGGCAAAACTTATGCCAGGAGATCCGTTTACTGGGCTAATTACACCACAAACTGATCCTGCGGCACTTGAAGAATTGCGAAGAAAGGCAGGATTACTCGATCCTTGGCATATTCAGTATGTGAGATGGCTAAAAAATGCCGTTTCTGGAAATCTGGGAATGAGCTACACTTATAATGTTCCTGTAAAGACACTTATTGGGGAACGTGCAGTAAATACTTTTATTTTGTCGCTACTTAGCCTTGTTCTGACATATTGTATTGCAATACCACTTGGAATGCTTGCTGGACGTTATCAGAACTCAATGCTTGACAAATTTGTTACATTTTATAATTATGTGAGCTATGCGATTCCGACTTTTGTGCTTTCGCTTATAATGATCTGGTTTTTTGGATACACGCTTGGGTGGTTTCCGACAACTGGTTCGGTGACGGCTGGGCTTCATACTGGAACTTTAGGGAATATTTTAGATAGACTTTATCATATTATATTACCTGCAATTACGTATGCACTGCTTGGGACAACATGGATTGTGCAGTATTTGAGAAATGAAGTAATTGATGCTAAGAATCTGGATTATGTGAAAACGGCGAAAAGTAAGGGAGTGCCTGAAAATAAGGTTTATTCTAGACATATTTTCAGAAATTCGATTTTACCAATTGCAGCGTTTTTTGGTTATTCGATAACAGGGCTTCTGGGAGGTTCGATTTTTATTGAAAAAATATTTAGTTACCCTGGAATGGGAGGACTGTTTGTAAATTCTATAATAACAAGGGATTACAGCGTTGTTACTGCATTAATATTGCTTTTTGGATTTTTGACATTGCTTGGAAGTTTGCTTTCAGATATTATTCTTAGCATTGTTGATCCTAGAATTAGAATAGAGTAGGTGGTGAAGGAATGTCTAATAATGAAATTTTAAAGGAAAATAATAGAAAAACAGAAGATTTTGAAAATATTAAGAAAAGTGATAACAAGCCAACTGGAATTAGTGTTATTACAAGGGAAATATTAAAGGATAAACTGGCACTTGCTTCGCTTATTATTCTTGTAATCCTTTTTGGAATAATTTTTATTGGATCGCTTTTTGCAAATCAGGATGAGATTATGAAAATAAGTTTGCTTGATAAGTATGCAATTCCAATGAAAGAGGGATTTTGGCTAGGCTCTGATTCTGGAGGACGTTCAATATTGGGACAGCTTATACTAGGAGCAAGAAATTCGATTATTATTGGTTTTGCAATAACTATTTTAACTTCAGGAATTGGAATATTTTTAGGGTTAATAGCAGGATATTATGGAAAATGGGTGGATAATGTAATAATGAGAATTATTGACTTTATTACAATTTTACCAACACTTATGATAATTATTGTATTTGTTACAATTGTCCCAAAATATACAATTACAACTTTTGTTCTTATAATGAGTGCATTTTACTGGGTTGGATCAGCACGTCTTATTAGAAGCAAGGCACTTTCTGAAAGTAAAAAGGATTATGTTTTAGCTTCAAAAACTATGGGAACAAAGGATTTGACAATAATTTTCAGAGAAATATTGCCTAATTTAAGTTCAATTATAATTGTAGAATTGACATTGGGATTTGCTGGGAATATTGGGATTGAAACAGGGCTTAGCTTTCTAGGATTTGGGTTGCCGCTTTCTACACCGAGTCTTGGGACATTAGTTGGTTATGCAGCAGATCCCGAAGTGCTGTCGACAAAATTGTGGATATGGCTTCCAGCTTCAATATTGATTTTAATTATGATGCTTTGCATAAATTATGTTGGTCAGGCTTTAAATAGGGCAGCTGATGCAAAACAAAGAAGAGGATAATAATTTTAGGAAAAGGAGAGTTAACTATGAAAAAATGGAAGTTGACAATAATATTTTTAGTGTTAATATTCGCAATGTCGTGCAGTCCAGGTAAAAAGAGAAGTGAAATGCCTGGTGCAAAACTGAATTTATCATTATTTCCAATAAAAACGTCAAATAATGAGCCTGCAATAGAAGGTGGAACTTTACAAGTGGCAATAGTAAAGGATGACCCGCTTGTTGGAGTTTTTAATGAAGTGCTTTATACAGATGGTTATGATGGCAATATCATTTCAACATTTTTAAGTTCAAACATATTTGAAGTTGATGAAAATTTTGAAATAACAGATACTGGAGCTGCCATTCTTAAAGTCGATGCAAAAAATAAAAAAGCTATAATAAAAATAAAAGATGGAATAAAATGGTCAGATGGACAGCCTTTGACTGCCGATGATGTGATTTATGCCTATGAAGTTGTGGGAAATAAAGATTATCCAGGTGTGAGATATACAGAGGAAAGTCAAAAAATCGTTGGAATGAAGGAATATCATAGCGGAAGCGCCAAAAGTATTTCAGGAATAAAAAAAATAGATGATAAAACAGTGGAAATTTCATTCTCGCAGTTAGGACAAAGTATCTATGCAGTTGGAAATGGTTTGATTGGAAATGCATTACCGAAGCATTATTTGAAGGATGTTCCAATAAAAGACTTGATTTCATCGGATAAAATTAGGGTAAAACCAGTAACTTTAGGTCCATATAATCTTACGAAAGTTTCACGTGGAGAAAGTCTAGAATTTACGGCAAATCCATATTATTACAGAGGAAAACCTAAAATTAACAAGGCAATATTGCAAGTGGTAAACTCACAATCTATAGTAGCGGCATTAAAGACTGGGAAATATGACTATGTAATGAGTATGCCTGATTCTCTGTATAATAATTATAAGGATTTGAAAAATATTGAAACTTTGGGGCAACAGGATTTGTATTATTCGTATTTGTCGTTTAAATTAGGGCATTATGACAAATCAAAAGGGGAAAATATAACAGATCCAAATGCCAAGATGGCAGATGTGAGATTGCGGCAAGCTCTTGCTTATGGTATAAATGTTGAAGAAATAGCGCAGGCATTTTATTTTGGATTAAGGCAGGAGGCAACTTCATCAATTCCGCCTGTTTTTAAAAAATATTTTCCAAAGGATTTAAAGGGTTATCCGTATAATCCTGAAAAGGCAAAGCAATTACTGGATGAAGCGGGATATAAGGATGTAAATGGAGATGGATACCGTGAAGATAAAAATGGAAAACCTTTTGAAATAAAGATGGCATTTATGGCAGGAGGCGACGTGGCAGAGCCGCTTGCGCAAAATTATATTCAAAGCTGGAAAAAAATAGGAATAAAAGCCGTTCTTACATCAGGAAGATTACTGGCTTTCCAAAATTTTTATGAAAAAGTGGAAGGAGATTCTAAAGATATAGATGTATTTTTTGGAGCATGGGGAGTTGGGACAACTCTAGATCCAACTAGTTCAGCAGGAAGAAAATCTCAACTTAATTATTCACGTTTCGTATCAGAAGAAAACGATAGACTAATGGCAGAAATACTAGGTGAAAAATCATTGACAGTTCCAAATTATAAAGCAGAAGCATTTAAAAACTGGCAAAAATATTATATCGGACAGGCGGTAGAAGTTCCGTTAATGTACAGATATAAACTTTATCCAGTAAACAAAAGGCTAAAAAATGTTTACATTGGATATGATTCATCAAAAAAAGATGAAGGTATTCACAAATGGGAATTGACAGCAGTTGCTCCAATGAGATAGATTTTTGAATTTTATAATAAAATTTTTAGAAATCTCATAATTATGGTTTTAGTTCTTGACTTACATAATAATTAAGAGTAAACTTAAAGCAACAAACAATAAAATTGTTTAAAATTTATAAAAAAGTGAGGTAGTAATTTATGAGTAGAGATTTTAACAGTATGGATGATCTTTTTAATCAGTTAATGGGAGGAATGAGAGGTTTTAATTCTGAAAATCGCCGTTATCTGATAAACGGAAGAGAAGTTACACCTGAAGAATTTGCACAATATCGTGCAACGGGACAATTGCCAATAAATGATGAAGCACAAGTTCAGTCACAAGGTCAAGGTGTTAAGAAAGATGGTATTCTTGCAAAACTTGGACGTAATTTAACAGAAGAAGCTCGTGAAGGAAAGTTAGATCCAGTTATAGGACGTAATAAGGAAATTCAGGAAACAGCTGAGATTCTTTCACGTCGTACAAAAAATAATCCAGTTCTTGTAGGTGATGCTGGTGTTGGTAAAACAGCAGTTGTAGAAGGGTTAGCTCAAGCTATTGTAAATGGAGATGTTCCTGCAGCTATTAAAAATAAAGAAATTATTTCAATTGATATTTCAGGACTTGAAGCAGGTACACAATATCGAGGAAGTTTTGAAGAAAATGTTCAAAATCTTGTGAAAGAAGTAAAAGAACTTGGAAATGTTATACTTTTCTTTGATGAAATTCATCAAATTTTGGGTGCTGGAAATACTGGTGATAGTGGTTCTAAAGGACTTGCTGATATTCTAAAACCTGCTCTTTCACGTGGTGAACTTACAGTTATAGGAGCTACTACTCAAGATGAATATCGAAATACAATATTAAAAAATGCAGCACTTGCACGTCGTTTTAATGAAGTAAAAGTTAATGCACCTTCAGCAGAAGATACTTATAAAATACTTCAAGGAATCCGTGACTTATATGAAAAACATCATAATGTAATTTTACCTGATAATGTTTTAAAAGCAGCTGTTGATTTTTCAATTCAATATATTCCACAACGTAGTTTGCCTGATAAAGCTATTGATTTAGTTGATGTTACAGCAGCACATTTAGCCGCTCAACATCCTGTTACAGATGTACATGCAGTAGAACATCAAATTGAAGAACAAAAGAAAAAACAAGCTGAAGCTGTAAAATCGGAAGACTATGAAGCAGCACTTAATGCAAAAAATCGTATTGAAGAATTAGAAAATAAAATAAAAAATCATACGGAAGATATGAAGGTTACAGCAACAGTAAATGATGTGGCAGAATCTGTAGAAAGAATGACTGGAATTCCTGTTTCTCAAATGGGAGCAAGTGATATTGAACGTCTAAAAGGTATGAATGATCGTCTAAAATCGAAAGTTATTGGGCAAGATAAAGCTGTTGAAGCTGTTGCACGTGCAATTCGTCGTAATCGTGCTGGATTTGATGAAGGAAACCGTCCAATTGGAAGTTTTCTTTTTGTAGGGCCTACAGGTGTTGGAAAAACTGAACTTGCAAAACAACTTGCTCTTGATATGTTTGGAACAAAAGATGCGATTATTAGATTAGATATGTCAGAATATTCTGATCGAACTGCTGTTTCAAAACTTATTGGAACAACAGCTGGATATGTAGGATACGATGACAATAATAATACTTTGACAGAAAGAGTACGTCGTAATCCTTATTCGATTATTCTTTTAGATGAAATTGAAAAAGCTGATCCACAAGTTATTACTCTTCTTCTGCAAGTACTAGATGATGGACGTTTAACTGATGGTCAAGGAAATACTGTAAACTTTAAAAATACTGTAATTATAGCTACCTCAAATGCTGGATTTGGATACGAAAAAGGACTTACTGAAGATGCAGATAAACAAGAAATTATGGAAAGATTAAAACCTTATTTCCGTCCTGAATTTTTAAATCGTTTCAATGCTGTGATTGAATTTTCTCATTTGAATAAAAAAGATTTATCACAAATTGTTGATTTAATGCTTATTGAAGTAAATAAAACTCTTTCTAAAAAAGAAATTGACTTAGCAGTATCTGATGCAGCAAAAGAATTTTTGACAGAAGAGGGATATGATGAAGTTATGGGAGTGCGTCCATTACGTCGTGTAATTGAGCAACAAATACGTGATAATGTAACTGATTTCCATCTTGAAAATCTTGACGCAAAACATCTTGTGGCTGATTTGGAAGATGGCGTTCTAGTTATTAAAGAAAAAAATGAAAAATTAGAAGAAAAAAAAGATAAAGAATAGTGTCCAATTTTAAATAAGATAAAAAATAAAGGCTCCAGTTAAAATTAATTAGCTGGAGTTTTCTAATTTTTCAAATATATTTTGATATACAAAATTAAAAAAATAGATAAATGTAATTAAATTTGTCAAAAACTATTGAAATAATGCTAAAAAAGTGGTAAAGTGGAAATGGTAAATAAAAAAATATTTAGGAGGAAATATGAAAATTAATAAAGCTGAATTGAAGGACAATATTCTTAGAGAACTGAGAAGGCAATACGGAAAAACTCTTGAGGAAGCTCATGAATTTGAGCTATATAATGCAATTTCAAAAGTAGCTTTGGATTACGCAATGGAAAAATGGTACAATACTAAAAAGACTTATGCTAAAAAACAGGTAAAGCAAATGTACTACTTTTCAGCAGAATTCCTAATGGGAAGATTTATGGGAAACAACCTAATCAACTTGCAAATCAATGACGTTATTAGAGAAACATTAAATGAATTAGGCATAGATATTAATAAAATTGAAGATCGTGAAATGGATGCAGGACTTGGAAATGGAGGACTTGGAAGACTTGCAGCCTGCTTTTTAGATTCACTTGCAACATTGGCATTACCAGGGCATGGATATGGACTTAGATACAAATATGGAATGTTTGAACAAAAAATTGAGAATGGATTCCAAGTAGAATATCCAGATGATTGGACAAAATATGGTGACCCTTGGTCAATTAAGAGAATGGACAGAGTATTTGAAGTAAAATTTGGAGGACAAATTGAAGTTCATCGTGATGAATTTGGAAAAGAATACTTTAAACGTGTAAATACTGAAACAGTTCATGCTGTGGCTTATGATGTGCCAGTTATCGGTTATGGAAATGATACGGTAAATACATTGAGATTGTGGGAAGCCAGATCACCTGAAGGGTTTGACCTAAAATTATTTAATGACCAAACTTATTTACAAGCTTCTGCTAAAGCAGTTCAAGCTGAAGATATCTCAAGAGTACTATATCCAAATGATACTGAAAAAGATGGAAAACTATTAAGATTGAAACAGCAATTCTTCTTTACATCAGCTTCGTTACAAGATATTATCAGAAGGTATAAATCTGTATTTGGAAATGATTTTTCTAAATTTGCAGAAAAAGTGGCAATTCAGTTAAATGATACTCACCCAGTAGTTGCAATTCCTGAATTGATGAGAATTTTCCTGGATAAGGAAAAATTAGGATGGGATGAAGCTTGGAACATTTGTAAAAATGTATTTGCTTATACAAACCATACAATCTTGTCAGAAGCATTGGAAAAATGGGATATTTCATTATTCCAGCCATTATTACCAAGAATTTACCAAATTATCGAAGAAATTAATAGAAGATTTGTTGCAGAATTACAGGAAAAATATCCTGGAGACTGGGAAAGAATCAATAAAATGTCGATTATTGGAAACGGACAAGTTAGAATGGCATGGCTTGCAATCGTAGGTTCACACAAAGTAAACGGAGTTGCTAAATTACATACAGAAATTCTTAAAAATACTGAATTAAAAGAATGGAATGAATTATATCCTGAAAAATTCCTAAATGAAACAAATGGAATCACTCAAAGAAGATGGCTATTAAAATCAAATCCAGAATTAGCTGCATTAATTACAGAATTAATTGGAGATAAATGGATTACAGACTTGTATGAACTTAAAAAATTGGAACAATATTTAGATGACGATAATGTTTTAAACAGAGTTTCTGAAATTAAGCTCCATAATAAGGAAAAATTGGCTAAATACATAAAAGATACTACAGGAATTGAAGTAGATCCTCATTCTATTTTTGATATTCAAGTTAAAAGGCTGCATGAATATAAGAGACAATTATTAAATGTGCTTCATATTATGGATCTTTACAATAAATTAAAAGAAAATCCATATTTAGACGTTGAGCCAAGAACATTTATCTTTGGAGCAAAATCAGCTGCTGGATATAGACGTGCTAAAGGAATTATCAAATTAATCAATGCTGTTGCTGAAAAAGTAAATAACGATTCTGAAATTAATGGAAAAATTAAAGTTGTATTCCTTGAAAACTACAGAGTTTCACTTGCAGAAAAAATATTCCCGTCGGCAGATGTATCAGAACAAATCTCTACAGCAAGTAAAGAAGCATCTGGAACTGGTAATATGAAATTTATGCTAAACGGTGCATTAACTCTTGGAACAATGGATGGAGCAAATGTGGAAATCGTTGAAGAAGTTGGAATTGAAAATGCATTTATTTTTGGACTTTCTGCACAAGAAGTGGAAAATTATCAAGAACATGGAGGATATAATCCGTTTGATGAATATAATAATGTAGAAGGGCTTAAAAAAGTTATAGATCAATTAGGTGACGGAACTTATAATGATAATCATACGGGAATCTTTAAAGAATTACAAAATTCATTATTATACGGAGTAGATGGTTCACGTCCAGACGTGTATTTCCTATTAAAAGATTTCGCATCATATAGAGAAGCACAAGACAGACTTCAAAATCAATTTAAAGACAGAAGAGAATGGACTAGAAAAACACTTAAGAATATTGCAAATGCAGGAAAATTCAGTTCGGACAGAACTATTGCCGAATATGCAAAAGAAATTTGGAATATTGAACCTGTTGAAGTTGAAGATTATATTGTTGAAGATTATATTGAAAAATAATTTTGATTTAAGCAATATAATAGCAGGATACAAAAAAAATTTAATTACAATTTTAAAATAAAATAAAAAAGGGATTTATTTTTAATTAATAATTAATAATAGTTCCCTTTTTTGTATTAATTTTAAACTATTCTTGCTTTTTCTTAATGATTTTAGTATAATTTATTTATCAAAGAAATATTTATGATAATTTTATTTATAAAGTAATCTAAAGAAAAATTAAAAAAGTTATGATATAATAAAATAACTTGTTTTTAAATAAGAAATAAAAAGGAAAGATAAATGAATACAGATAAAGATTTAGATTTAGGAAAAATTCGGGAAAAAATTGATAAATTAGATAGCCAGCTGGTAGAATTGCTTGAGAAAAGGCTGGAAATTGTGCAGGAAGTGGCACAGTTTAAAAAGCAGACGGGGAAAAGAATCTTTGATGAGGAACGGGAAAAGGAAGTTGTTCAGAAAAATTTAAAAAGAGTGAAAAATAAGGAATTAGATCATTATATTGAATTGATTTTAAAGGATATTATGGATTCTAGTAAGAAATATCAAAAATTTAAAATAGGAATTTCAACTAAATATGTAAATGATCTGAACTTACAAAATAAAAAGTTAGGATATACTGGTGTCCCAGGATCGTATGCCTATGAGGTTCTTATGAATATTTTGAAAAATAATAAAAATTTAGATATAGACAGTATTGAGGAAAATGAGAATATTTTTCATTTTAACTCACACAGGGATTTGGTGGAAGCGGTGCATACACGAAAAATTGATATCGGGATACTGCCAATAGAAAATTCCATTGTAGGGGAAGTTAGAGATAGCATTGACCTGATTAATACAAAAAATATTCATATAATTGGAGAAGTTAGACATAAGATTTCACATAATCTTTTGGGTTTAAAGGGAAGCAAAATTGAAGATATAAAAAATATTTATTCTCACGAACAGGCTTTTATGCAATGTTCACATTTTTTATCAAAGCACGAATGGCATCTTAATCGTATGACAAATACTGCAATTAGTGGAAAATACATTGCAACAGAAGGTAAAAAAGAAAATGCCTGTATTGCGAATATGAAAACGAAGGAAGTTTACAGGCTTGAATTATTAAAGAAAAATATTAATAATGAAGAGGAAAATTATACGAGATTTTTTATCATTTCAAGTGAAGATACTGTAATTGATGGAAGTGATAAAATAAGTATTGTAACAAGTGCAAACAATGAATCAGGAGCATTAATCGGATTATTGCAAATTTTTTACAAATATGGGTTAAATATGGTAAATTTAAAATCACGCCCAAGAGTAAATAAACCTTGGGAATATTATTTTTACATTGATTTTGAGGGAAATATGTCTAGCGAAAAGGTAAAAATGGCACTCGAGGAAATACGAGAAAAATCAAATTATTTACAGATTTTAGGTAATTATAAGCTGTATAATTTGGAAATATATTCAGATTAGTAGGATTTTATAAATAAAAATAAAAAGAAAGAAAGAATTAGATGAGATTAGATAAATTTTTAGCAAATTCAGGAATTGGAACGAGAAAAGAAGTCAAGGAGATTTTGAAAAAGGGAAAGATTAGTGTTAATAGTATTTTTATAAAGGATGGAAGAATTCATATTAATGAAAAAAAGGATATCATAAAATATGAAGATAAGGTTGTTGGTTATAAACCGTTTGTTTATATTATGATGAATAAACCTGCTGGAGTTGTTTCTGCGACTGAGGATAACCATCATAAAACTGTTATTGACCTATTAAATGATAAATATAGGACTTATGATATTTTTCCTGTTGGAAGGTTGGATATTGATACTGAAGGCTTGCTTTTACTTACAAATGATGGAGTTTTATCACATAATTTACTTTCTCCTAAAAAACATGTGAGTAAGAAATATTATGTAAAAATCGCTAAGCCGCTTAGTGAAAATGATGTGAAAATATTAGAAAATGGGATAAAGCTGGAGGAAAATTTTATAACGAAAAAAGCAAAAGTTGAAATAATTTCTGAAGATTTGTGTGAAAATGATGATAATCAAGTTTACATAACAATTTCCGAAGGAAAATTTCATCAAGTAAAAAGAATGTTTAAGGCAGTTAATAATGAAGTTCTTTATTTGAAGCGGGTAAAAATGGGAAATCTTTCATTGGATGAAAATCTGAAGCTGGGAGAATATAGGGAATTGACAGGAAAAGATTTAGATGAATTAAAATTTTAAAATAGATTTATTTGATAATTTATTCTGCAAGATATTTTGAACTCGTGTTAAAAGATAGAAACAAAAAAATTATTAGATTTCATAGACTTTTTAAAATGATTGATAAATAAAAAAATATTAAATAATAATGTTATAAAAATTAATATCAAGAATTCAGGAAGGAAAAGAAAAAAATGGAAAAATTTGGATTATTAGGAGAAAAATTAGGACATAGCTATTCAAAGGAAATTCATGAAATTTTTTTTGAGCTGACTGGGAAAAATGCAAGTTATAAAATGATTGAAAGAGAAATTGATGAAGTTGAAGAATTAATGAAAAGTATAAGAAATGGAAAGTTTAATGGAATTAATGTTACAATTCCGTATAAACTGGAAGTTATTAAATATCTTGATGAAGTGTCAGAAACTGCTAAAAAAATAGGAGCAGTAAATACGATAACTTTAAGGGATGGGAAACTTATTGGAAATAATTCAGATTATTTTGGCTTTCTTAAAACATTGGAATTGAATGGAATTGATGTAAATGGTAAAAAGGTGCTTGTTTTAGGAACAGGAGGTGCCTCTAAAGCTATTTATAATGGATTAATTGATAGCGGAGCGGAAAATATTTTTCTTGCGACAATTATAGAACATGATCCTTTTAAAGTCAGAAATCAAGACAGATTGATTCATTATTCATCAATTGCAGGACTTAGAAATATTGAATTAATTGTAAACTGTACACCAGTGGGGATGTATCCTGCAGTTGATAATTGCCCACTTGAGGACAAAAATTTGATTGATGTAAATGCAGTTGTGGATATTGTTTATAATCCTGAAGAAACTGTGCTTATGAAGAAATACAAAGCAAAAGGGGCAAAGGTGGCAAATGGTCTTATGATGCTTATTTCACAAGCAATTAAGTCTGAAGAAATATGGCACAAAGAGAAATATGATATAAAGATTGTTGAAGAAATTCATAAAAGATTATCAGAAAAATTATATAAATAAAGAGTTCTGATTATTGAATATACAACATTAGTGAAAAAATTAATAAAAAAATATAAAAAGAGTTAAGAAGAAAGGAAGATTTTATGTTAAAAAAAATAATGATAGGAGTAATTGTCGTTGCGGCTATTGGTTTTGCAAAGACAAATAAGGAAATAATTGATGAAGGAAATGTAAGGCAAAAGACAATTTTTGATAAATATTTTTCATCGGCTAATTTGAAAAGTGGAGAAGCTGTTGGAAATTCTGCATATTCAGAAGTAATGGCGACTTTGTATAGTGAAAATCGTTCATATTTTGATAGGGAATTTGCAAGACTTACGGGAAATAGAAGATCTAATTTTAGATCGATGTATGCATATTATAGTGATTATGTTGTAGAATATCCAAAATTTTTAAAAAGTGCATTTGGAAGTTTTTTAGAAGATACAGGGGAATTTCAGTCGTATTCTTATACAAATACTTATTTACTGCTTGAAACATTTAATTTGAATATGAATACATATTTGGAAGCTGAAAAGGATGGTAAAACTGTAGATGAGAATATTAATGCAATTTATGATTATTTGTATAGTAGCGGTGATAAAATTTCAAAAGAAGAATATGAAAAAATGTCCTCAACAAAAATGAAGGAACTTGTAAATAATGAATATGACAAACTGGAAAGAGTGCTAGATATAAGAGGAAATGAAGGAAAGGATAAGAAAAAAGCCGCATCTTCAGCAAAATCAAGTTTAAAAAAATTGAGAAAATTATATGGAAATTATGATAAATGGTTTGACAATTATATCGATAGTTCTTCGTTATCGTATGAAAATAAAGAAAAATTAAAAAAATTGGTAAAATTTGAAAATATTTCAAATATTAAATTTATAGTTCAGTCAATTGGAAATAAGCAAGGAAAATAATTCTTAGTGAGAACAAATTATCAAGGAGATAAATTAAATAATTGAAAAAGGATTATGCGTTATCCTTTATTAACGTAAATTTACTATATGGGAGTCAAAATGGATAATAGTGAAAATTTAGATGGAAAGAAACAAGAAAAAAAGGAAGAAATTAATGAAATTGAAACTTTAAATACTAGAAAGAAAGTAAATCAAAATGATATATTAAATCATATCGATTTGTCAATTTATAATGAACTTGACGATTTTGCTGCAGAAGTGCTAGATACTGATAATTTTTTGAAGTATATAGAGGCTAGAAGAGAATATTTATTTGAAGCTGAAGAAGCTGTCAAAAAGTATTTGGGAGAAGAATTTTTAAATGATTCTGAAAATAAGATTAGCACATTTTCAGATTTCTACTATCAATATTTAGTAAAGTATTCAGATAATTATTTTTATAAATTTGCAGCAAAAGGTTATACAGAAGGATTTAGGGAATTGCTTGAAAAAAAAGGTATAAATCCTGACAGCCTAAATGTAAAATGGGATAATATACGTTTAAAAGAACTAGAATATGACGAATCTCTTGTGGATATATTGTATTCAATTGTAAATTATGAGCTAGAACATCGTGGATATTCTATTTTTGGAATAAATATGGGATATGAATCAACTTTGTATTTTATTGTTCCAGAAAAGACTTTTTTAAGAATTGATAACGAGCCAGAATTGTTCACTATTTTTGATATTGGATTTTTAGAAACTATTTATAATGAGATTTATGAAGTTGTGGGTGAGCTTGGAACTGAAAATGTTAAAGTTGGAGATTTTTTAGAAAAACGTGGAAATGAATATTATACTTTATTTGCTGATTCAAGTAAAAATATAGTAATTGAGAATATTGATGAAAATGATGAATCAAAAGTAAAAATAATTTTATAAAAAACAAAATGAGGAGATGAAATGATAAATTTTGAAACTAAAGATATAATGTTGCTTTATAGTTTTGTAAATATGAAATTACGTGATGAATTTTTAGATTTGGATGATTTTGTAAATTATTATGGTGTTGATAAAGATAGTTTGTTAAATAGATTTTTAGAGGCTGGTTACGAATATTCAAAAAATGAAAATCAATTTAAGAGAATATAATAGATATTATTTAAATAAATATTTATTTTTATTTTTTAAATATAGCTTAATATAAATTATAAAATTTGAGTAAAGTGAAAAATATAAAAACTTTACTTTATTAGGAAAGTAGATGATTTATGAAAAATATAGTATTAATTGGGATGCCTGCTTGCGGGAAAAGTACGATAGGATATCGGTTATCCCCAAAAATCAATTATCCTTTTATAGATGTAGATAAATATTTGGAAGAAAAGGAAAGTAGAATTATTTCAGATATTTTTTTAAAGGAAGGCGAAGAGCATTTCAGAGAACTTGAAACAAAATATTTAAAAGAAGTATCTAAAAGACAAGGGGTCATTATTTCAACTGGTGGAGGAGTTGTCAAAAAAAAAGAGAATATTGATATTTTGAAGAAAAATGGGATTATTATATTTCTTAACAGAGCGATTGAGAATATTTTGGAGGAAAATCATGAAAATAGACCTCTTTTACAAAATATTGAAAATCTTTGGAAATTGTACGATGAAAGAATAAAATTATATAGAAAATATGCAGATATTATAATAAAAAATGATGATGATATGAATGTAATTGTTGAAAGAATAATTACAGTTTTAAAGGGAAAACTTTAAATTAAAAAATAAGGATGTGTAAAAATGAAAAAAATAATGATTATAAACGGGCCTAATTTAAATTTCTTGGGGATCAGAGAAAAAAATATCTATGGAAATGATGACTATGAAAGTATTTGTAGTTATATAAAAGATAAATTTTCAGACAAAAAAGTGAGAATAGATATTTTGCAGTCAAATTCTGAAGGAAAACTTATAGATTTTTTACAATCGGCATATTTTAGAAATTTTGATGGAATTGTAATAAATCCAGGTGCCTACACTCATTACAGCTATGCAATTTTAGATGCGATAAAATCAATATCGATCCCAACAGTAGAAGTTCATTTGAGTAATATTCAAGAAAGAGAAGAATTTAGAAAAACTTCAGTTACAGCAGCAGCTTGTATTGCTCAAATTTATGGAAAAGGTAGGGATGGATATGTGGAAGCAATTAAACTTCTTTTAGAAGAAGAAAGTTGTCAAAAAGATGAAAAATGAGGATTTTAAAATGGAAGAGAATAATAAAAGTGTAGAAATATGCAGAATAGCATTAAGAATGTCGATTTCTTCACGAGATGAAGAACGTAAATTGATGAAGGAATATAAGGAACAAGGAATAAAAACAGCAGCAGTAAATGTTGGTGGTGCAATGCCCCAATCTCGTTTTAAATTTATAGAAAGTGCATTAATGGCGGCAAAAAGAAATAATCTTATTCAAGATGTGCATACTCACGATGGAGCGGTAATTGGTGCAATGCGAGAAGCAATGAGTCAAATTGAGGCGATTATAAATGGACTTAGTGTCGGTGGTAAAATTGGATTGGCAAGAGAAGGTGAACATCTAGCTGTGGCGATATTTTTAAGTGTTGGAATATTACAGTTTAATGAAGTGATAACTTCTGTTGCTCATCGTTCTGTTTCAATACTTGAGAGTGAAAAATAATTGTTAATAAATAAAATAAAAAATAAGGAGAAACTTGCAATGGGGAAAAAATTTTTTGATGAAATTGAATTATTTCTATTTGATATGGATGGACTGTTATTTGACACAGAAACTATTTATGTAGAATATGGTCGTGAGGTGGCTAAAAAGACGGGTTATACGATAACAAAGGACATTGTGGAAAAAACAACGGGTGTTACAAATGATAAGGCAAGAATATTATTTAAAGAATCATTGGGGCAGGATTTTCCTTATGATGAGATGATGGGGAAAGTAAAGAATCATATATTAGAATTGGCTAAAAAAAGTGAAGTGCCTTTAAAACCAGGTGCGTTGGAACTTTTAGAATTTTTGAGGGAAAATAATAAAGAAATGATTCTCGCGACTTCTTCAGATTTGTTTATGGCGGAAGCTTTAATTAATGGAAAAGATCTAAAAAAATATTTTTCTTATTTTGTAACGGCAGAAGATGTAGTTCATGGTAAGCCCGATCCTGAAGTATTTTTGATAGGAGCAAAAAAGGCGGGAGTATCTCCAGAAAAAACTGTTGTATTTGAAGATTCTTTTAATGGAATAAGAGCAGCACATGCAGCGAGAACATTTCCAATCATGGTGCCAGATAAATTGAAACCGACAGAAGAAATTGAAAAATTAGTTTATAAGAAGTTTAATAGTCTGGTTGAAGTGCTTGATTATTTTAAGGGGAATAATTAAAATAAAAAATAAAGAAAGAAGGAAAAATTAATGTTTTTCGATATGCACGCAGATGTGTGGACAGATAATTTTTGGGAATATAAAAAGGGGAATAAAGATGTTATAAGAAATAAATATAAGGAAAAATTTTTGAAGGGAGGACTTTCTGGAGGAATTTTTGTAATTTATTTGAATGTAAATAAAGTAGAAAATGCTGAGGAATATTTTTTTGCAGATTTAAGGGCAATGACTGAAGAATTGCATTATGCAAAGGATTTAGTAAAAATAATAAAAGAGCCATCTGATTTTGAAATGATAGAAAATTGGGAAAACCTGAATGAAAAGGATAAAAAATTTGGAGTTGTGCTTGGAATTGAAGGGCTTCCTGGAATTGGGGATAAGCTTGACTATATTTATTTTCTGCATCAGCTTGGTGTGCGACATATTGGAATGACTTGGAATGAAACAAATGCTTTTGCGACAGGGCAAAGCGGGGATAAAAACAGAGGGCTTACACCACTTGGAATTGATGCTGTGAAAATAATTAATGGACTTGGAATTCTGCTTGATGTTTCACATGCAAATGATAAGACTTTCTGGGATATTGCAAAATATTCTAAAAAGCCATTTTTTGCTTCCCATTCAAATGCGAGAAGCCTTTGTCCAGCAATGAGAAATTTGACTGATGATCAGATTTTGTGTATTGGTGAACGTGGTGGAATGGTTGGAATGAATAGTTATCACAATTTTGTAAGTCAAAACGAGAGTGAAAAAAATTTGGAAATGCTTTTGAATCATCTGGAATATGTGGCTAATAAAATTGGACTGGATAAAGTTGGATTTGGACTTGATTTTGCAGAATATTATACGCCAGAAGGGGAAGAAATTTCTGGGCTTTCAGGATTGCACGATGTTACAGAGCTGAGAAATGTGGAAAAAGCCTTGAAAAAGAGAGGATATTCTCAAAATGAAATTGAGATGGTAACTTATAAGAATTTTATTGACTTTTTTGGAAGAGTGAGAAATTTTAAATAAAAAAAAGCAGATAAGTAGATATAAAAAGTAAAGAAGGGAATTACAGAAATGAATAACAAAAGAAAACCATTAATAGGAATCACTACTTCGCTGGAATTAAATCCAAACAGATTAAATGACCACAAAACAATAGTTTCAGTAGATTATAGCAAAGCCGTCATAAATGCTGGAGGAATTCCGTTTATTTTGCCAATAACTGAAAATCTTGAAGTTATAAAGGAACAGATACAAGTTTTAGATGGACTTTTACTTTCGGGCGGGGGAGATCCTGATCCAGTTTTATATGGAGAAGACTGTCTGCAGGAGGTTGGAAGCATTACACCGCAGCGTGATGAATTTGAGCTTGTAATTTTAGATGAATTTATGAAAACTGGAAAACCTGTTTTTGGAATTTGTCGTGGACTTCAAATTGCAAATGTTTATTTTGGTGGAAGTCTGTATCAAGATGTAAAATATACAGGCTCAACAATTAATCATATGCAAAAATGGCTTCCAGACTTACCAACACATGATATAAACATTGAAGAGGACAATATTTTATTTGAAATTTTTGGAAAAAAAGCAAGAACAAATTCTTATCATCATCAAATGATAAAAGATTTGGGAAATGGATTAACTTCGATTGCAAAAGCAAACGATGGAATAATAGAGGCTTTTCAAAACAAAAATCACAAATTCTTTTATGCCGTTCAATGGCATCCTGAAATGATGGCAGTCCGTGGAAACCAAAAAATGCAAAAGATTTTTGACAAATTTATTAAAAGCTGTGAAAAATAGGATTGTCTTATTCTAATGTAGAAAACACAATAGATAGTTCACTATTTCATTAGATTTGACATCATACATAGTCCAAAAGCTCCACTATTAATAACAGACTGGGAATTTCTTTCATTTATTCCGCCTATTGCAAATACAGGAATGTTTAATACAGATGATAGATTTTCAACAAATTTTAGTCCCCTTGGTTCTAAGCCTTTTTTACAATCTGTTTTAAATATATGTCCTGCAACTACATAGTTTGCTCCCAAAATTTCTACTTCTTTAGCTTCCTCAAGACTATGTATAGATACTCCTATTTTTTTATATTTTTTTATAAGTCCTGTTTTAATATTTTCTTCTAAAGACTTAAAAACATTATAACTTAAATGAATACCTTCAATATTATATTTTTCATCCAAGTTTAAATCATAATTTTGATGTAAAATTAAATTTATCTTATATTTTTGGCAAATAGGATAAATTTTTTTCACTAAGTTTAGATATTTACTTTTATCTAAATCTTTTTCTCTTAAAGTAAGTGCAGTAATCTCAAAATTTTTTAGAATTATTTTTTTCTCATAATCAGAAAAAATTTTTTCAACTTGCTTTTTAAGATTACTGTTAGCACATAATTTTCTGTTACTAATAATATTTAATTTTATTTTATCCATAATAATCAATTATCCTCTAAATAAATATAGTCGTTCATCACAGGTTGTAAATTTTCACTTTTTATCTTTTCAAATATTTGAACTACTGTTCTTCTATCTGCTATTTCAAACTGCTCGTCACCTTTTTTATTTGAACATCCACTATGAGCACCTATTCCTGTATCCACTCCTGCCGAAATTTTTGTTGCGGCTATTTTTATTATATTATCCCTAAAATTAGGCTTTTCCCTTGTAGATATTGTTATATTTGCAAAAGGTAAAAATAGTCTATATGCACATACAATTTGAAACAGGTCTTTTTCACTGATAAATTTTTGTTCTATTTTTAGATTATTGATAATAGGTCTTAATCTTGGACAGGAAATAGAGATTTCTGCATGAGGATATTTTTTTTGCAAGAGATAAGCATGATAACCTGTTGAAAAAGCATCTTTTCTAAAATCATCTAGTCCTAGCAATGCTCCAAAAGCAACACCTCTCATCCCCCCCATTAAAGCCCTTTCCTGTGAATTAAATCTATATGAAAAAACTTTTTTATGACCTTCTAAATGTAATTTTTGGTATTTTTCTTCGTTGTATGTTTCTTGAAAGATTGTTACATAGTCCGCTCCACAAGAATTTAGGTACTTATAGTCTTCCACATTTACAGGATATATTTCGATTCCTACATTATTAAAATATTTTCTTGCTAATTTACAAGCCTTTCCAATATATTCAATATTGGAATATTTTTCACTTTCTCCTGTAAGTATAAGTATTTCTTCCAAACCTGTTTTTGCTATTTCCTTTAATTCAACTTCTATCTGTTCAAAATTTAATCTAGCCCTTTTTATCTTATTATGCGAGTTAAAACCACAGTAAACACAATAATTATCGCAGTAGTTTGAGATATATAGAGGTGTAAACATATAGACAGAATTTCCAAAATATCTTTTTCTGCATTCTTTTGCTTTTTGTGCCATTTCTTCAAGATAATTTATAGCTTTTGGAGATAGCAGTGCTTGAAAATCTCTTGTGGATAAATAATCTTTATTTAAGGCTTTTTTTATATCTTCATCTGAAAAAGAATTGTAGTCATAATCATTTATTTTATTTATTACTTTATTCAAAATATCTGAGTTAATGTTTTTTAGTTTCATTAGTCCACCTCATTTAAAAATCCTGTAAGCGGTGAAGAGGCACAGCCTCCATTTTCCAAAACTCTTCCTACTTTTGCAAGATAAGCATCTCTTCCAGCTTGTATTGCATACTTAAAGGCTTTTGCCATTCTTGGAATATCATTTGCAGTTGCTATTGCAGTATTTGCCATAATTGCGGTTACTCCCATTTCCATTGCTTCACAAGTTTGAGAAGGTTTCCCTATCCCTGCATCAACTATTATTGGTAAATCTATCTCATCTATTAAAATTTGTATAAATTCCTTTGTTATCAGTCCTCTATTAGAGCCTATTGGTGCTGCAAGAGGCATTATACAGCTTGCTCCTGCATCTCTTAAATCTCTTGCCACATTCAAATCAGGGTACATATATGGCATTACAATAAAGCCTTCTTTTGCCAATATTTCAGTTGCCTTTATAGTTTCATAGTTATCTGGCAAAAGATATTTGCTATCTTTTATAATTTCAATTTTAATAAAATCTCCTTGAGTGCATTCTCTTGCAAGTCTTGCTATTTTTACTGCTTCTTTTGCATTTCTTGCACCAGAAGTATTAGGAAGCAAGGTTATGTTTTTAGGGATATAATCTAAGATATTTTCCCAAACTCCACTAACAGCTCTTCTCATCGCAACAGTTACCATTTCTGCTTGTGCATAATTAATGGCACTATTTATTAATTCATTTGAATATTTTCCTGAACCAAGAATAAATCTTGAATTAAATTCTTTATTTCCAAGTTTAAAACTATCTTTCATTTTTCTTCTCCTAGTATTAATCTTAAAACCATATTGGCTTGGTGTGCGGCACAGATCATAACTCTAGTTGACATAATGCCCGAATATTCTTCATAATCCGAATAATTATCCCCAGTCAAATAAAAATTATCTCTAACTCTTCTTGTAATAATTTCATTTGATGAGCCTAAACCAGCCATTCCAGATGCGGATATAACTATTTTATTTTTATTTGTCAGTAATTTTTCTATTGCCATAGCTTTTGTTTCAGCTCTATCAAAGGCTTCTACAATAATTTTTATATCTTTAACTATAGAAGATATATTTTCTTTATCCACTTTTGTATCCAGAATATCAACTTTTACAAAAGGATTAATTTCCTTTATAATATTTTTTATAGCTTTAGTTTTTTTCATTCTTATATGAGATATTCTATATTGCTGTCTATTCAAATTACTTGCTTCGACAATATCAAAATCTACTAATTTTAAATATCCTATCCCTGCTCTTGCAAGTAAAATCGCCACATTTGAACCCAATCCCCCCAAGCCTAAAATACAGATTTTTGTCTTTTTTAATTTTTCAAATGTACCTTTCACATTTCTTTTAAGCAAATCTTCTTCTTTTAAATTCATATATTAACCTCCACCAACAAAACATACGATTTCTATCTTATCTGTATTTTTTATATTAATTTTTTCAAAATCTTCCTTTTTTATTATATTTCCGTTGAAATCAACAACAATTCTATCTGTTCTATATTTATTTTTTGTTAAATAATCTAGTAAGTTAATATTGTTAATTTCTTCATATTTTCCGTTAATTTTTGCCATCTTACACTCCTATTTTAAAATATTTACATCTTCACCTGACATTATTTTTTTCATAGTTCTCATAGAACACATTTTTCCGCACATAGTACAAGTATCTTCATTTTCAGGAGTAGACTCTTTTCTATATCTTCTGGCTTTTTCTTCATCTATTGCTTCTGCAAACATTCCTTCCCAATCTATATCTGCTCTATATTTTGCCATTCTATTATCCCAGTCAATAGCCTTTGGAACTTTTTTACTAATATCGGCAGCGTGAGCTGCAATACGAGATGCTATTATTCCTTCTTTCATATCATCTAAGTTTGGCAATCTTAAATGCTCTGCTGGTGTTACATAACATAGAAAATCAACTCCAGCTGCAGCTGCTATTGCCCCACCAATTGCTGAAGTGATATGGTCATAGCCTGGTGCAATATCTGTTACTAATGGTCCTAGTACATAAAAAGGTGCATTGTGGCAAAGCTTCTTTTCTAACTTCACATTTGCTTCTATTTCATCTATTGCCATATGTCCTGGTCCTTCGATTATTATTTGAACATTTCTTTTCCAAGCTCTTTTTGCCAATTCTCCCAATGTTATTAGTTCTTTTATCTGACAGGCATCTGTTGCATCATTTAAGCAGCCTGATCTTAGTGCATCTCCTAAACTTATTGTCATATCATATTCTTCACAAATATCTAAAAGTTTATCAAAGTTTTCATAAAAAGGATTTTCAGCATTGTGAAGTTCCATCCAGGCATACATAAGCGAACCTCCTCTTGAAACGATATTAGTTATTCTTTCATTCCTTTTGAAAAGTTCTACTGCTTCTCTATTTAACCCTGCATGAATAGTAACAAAGTCCACTCCATCTTCTGCATGTTTTCTTACCACATCTAAAAATTCTTCTGCCTTTATATCCTTTAATTCCTTATCATAAAAGCCAATTGCATCGTAAACAGGAACTGTTCCAATCATTGCAGTAGACATAGCGATTAATTTTTTTCTAAATTTTTCTGTTTTACCAAACGAGCTTAAATCCATTATTGCATCTGCTTTCATATCTATGGCAACTTTTGCTTTTTCCAATTCTCTATTTATGTTGGGACAATCCTTTGATATTCCTAAATTTACATTTATTTTTGTAGATAAACCTGTCCCAACTCCTTTTGCTAAAAGAGAGCTATGATTTTTATTTGCAGGAATAGCAATTTCACCTTTTGCCACTCTTTCCATTAAAATTTTTTCATCCATAGATTCACTTTCTGCAATACTTTTCATCTCCTTTGTTAAAATACCTTTTTTAGCAGCTTCCATCTGTGTTTTATACATAATAATATCATCTCCTTGTATTAAATAAAATTTTTTAACATAATATTTACTGCTTTTTTACAATCTTTTTCTGATAATATTCCTGAAACCAAACATATTCCCTGCAGTCCAATATTTTTTAGTAAACTTACATTACTAATATTTATTCCACCTATTGCAAAAACTGGTATTTTTACACTATTTACTATCTTTTTTAAATCTTCCATTTCTAATTTTTTTGCATTGCCTTTTGTATTTGTTCCAAAAATAGCTCCGCTTCCAATGTAGTCTGCTCCTGATAATTCTGCTTTTTTAGCTTCTTTTGCATTTCTTGCTGTTGCTCCAATTAAAAATTTATTTTTTAAAATCTTTCTTGCCTTTTCTATTGGCATATCAGTTTGTCCTAAATGAACTCCATCTGCCTCAACAGCCTGTGCTATGTCCAATCTGTCATTTATAATGAATAATGCTCCATAATTTTTGCAGATTTTTTTTACTTTTAATGCCTTTTCATAAAAGTCTTTTGTAGAGCTGTTTTTTTCTCTTAACTGAACTATTTTTATTCCACCTTTGATACTTTCTTCTATACATTTATAAAAATCTTTTCCATTACAAGCTTTTTCATCAGTAACTAAATAAATTTTACAGTCTTTTAAATCCATATATTCCCCTTAATAATTAATAAAGTTTTTCTATATCAATATTTTTGTATATTTCTCCCATTTGATTTATTGTTCCAGCTATTTCTCCAAAATTTACTGAATTTCTTATTGAACATAAGACAAAATTCTTAGCTTTCTTAACTGAGTCCAGCATAGAATAGCCCTTAGCTAAATTAGAAGCAATAGCTGAAGATAAACTGCAACCAGTCCCATGAGTATTGTTGCTAGAAATTTTTTCTCCTTTTAAAACATATACTTTTTCTTTATTTATAAGAATATCCACTGCACTATTTGAAAGATGTCCCCCTTTAACAAGAATCCATTTTTTAGTAAAATCTGCAATTATCTTTCCATAAGTTTTCATTTTTTCTATGCTATTTATGTCCTCAATATTTTCATTTTTTAAAATTATTTTTACTATTTCTTTTGTTTCATCTAAATTAGGTGTAATTATATCCGCCAGTTTAAATAATTTATTTACTAAAAAGTCTTTTGTTTCATCTTTTATTAAAGAATTTCCGCTTGTCGCAATCATCACAGGATCAAGAACTATATTTTCTGCTTTATATTTCAATAAAGATTCATATATTATTTCCCCGTTTTCTTTAGTATTTATCATTCCAATTTTTATGGCAGAAACTTTTATAGTATCTAATATTGCTTCTATCTGACTTTTTAACATCTCTATTGAGACATTTTCTATCATCTTTACTTTCTGCGGGTTCTGTGCAGTTAAACTTGTAATAACCGTCATTCCATAAACTTCATTTGCAACAAAAGTTTTCAAGTCAGCTTGTATTCCCGCTCCTGCACTGCAATCTGAACCTGCTATTGACAATACATTTTTCATATTTTCCTCCAAATACAAAAAAAGTATATACCTAATTTGTATATACTTTGTAATCTAAAATAAACTTTCTTACTTCCTACGTTGGCATTATCCAAATCAGGTCAAAAGGTCAAGGCTCACATCCTTTTCTCAGTCAATTTATTGACTCCCTTGTAACTAGTTTTATTATTTAATTTTATTATATTTTATTCACACTTAATATAATAGCATATATTTAATTTTTATACAATAGATTCAAAAAATTATTTTTTATATTGTTGCAGAATATAATTTTGTATGGTAAAATTTTATTAAATAATAAATTTAAAAATGAAATATATTCAAATAAAAAAGAATTAGTGAAAGGAAGAAATCTAAAATGTTAAACGAATTTGAAAAGAAAATTAGAATAAATGAATTGACAAATTTGAGAAAAGAACTTATGCAGCAGGGAAATGTTGTGGAGGAAGTTAAAGTTTTAAAGGAATTAGCAGAACTTACGGAAAATGTTTTTGGGGATGAAAGTGACGAGAATATTAAAATTTTGAATGAAGTCGGGGGAACACTTAAATATGTCGGGGAGTTTGATACAGCCAAAGATGCTTTGCTGAAAGCACAAGGATTTATTGAGAAAAAGTATGGGAAAGACAGTATTCCATATGCGACTTGCAGCCTAAACTTGGCGGAAGTTTACAGATTTATGAAAAAATACGATAAAACAGAAGATATTTATCTTAATACGATGAAAATTTATGAAGCTAATAATCTTCAAAATGATTATGTCTATGCAAGTGTATGTAACAATTTGGCTTTATTTTATCAAGAACTTGGGCGATTTGAAGAAGCGATTGAGCTGCAGGAAAAAAGTCTGAAAGTACTGGAAAAAGTTGGAGAAAATCCTATTCAGTATGCAATTACGCTAAGTAATTTAGTACAGCCTTATTTAAAAGTAAAAAATATCGAAAAAGCTGAAGAATATTTACAAAAATCATTAAAATTAATTGAAAAGGAAGTTGGAAAATCTCACAATTTATATGCGGCAGTTTTGAATAATATGGCAACTTTTTATTTTGAAGAGAATGAATACGAAAAAGCATTGGAATTATTCGAGGAAAGTGCCGAAATCTGTGAAAAAACATTTGGAAAGGAAAGTAATAATTATAAAAATATTTTGGAAAATATTGAAATTGTAAAAGAAAAAATGGTTTAGATTTTTTTAGAAGGAGAAAAAATGGATTCAAATAAAATAAAAGGACTGGAACTTTCAAAAAAATATTTTGAAGAAATTTATCTGCCAGTTATAAAAAGTGAGTTTCCAGAAGTTTTTGAAAAAATGGCGGCTGGACTTGCTGGAGAAGGTTCTGAATGTTTTGGATTTGATGATGAGATTTCGCAGGATCATGATTTTGGACCATCTTGCTGTATTTGGCTAACTTCAGAAGATTATGAGAAATATGGGCTGAATTTGCAAAAAAGTCTTAATGAACTACCTAAAGAATTCTTGGGATTTAGGGCATTGAATGTGAGTGAATTTGGAGATGGACGACGTGGAGTTCTGAATATGGATGACTGGTTTTTTAAGTTTTTGGGGGATGTGAAGGCACCTGAAAATTTGTATGATTGGAGATTGATTCCAGAAGAATTGCTTGCAACGGCGGTTAATGGGGAAGTTTTTTTAGATAATTTGGGAAAATTTACAAAAATTAGAAGTGACTTGGAAAAATATTTTCCAGAAGATATACGGCTTAATAAAATAGCCACAAGATGTATGAAAATGGCACAATCTGGGCAGTATAACTATTTGCGGTGTATGAGAAGAAATGAGATTGTGGCGGCAAGGCTAGCAGAAACTGAGTTTATAAACGAGGCAATTCATATAATTTTTTTATTAAATAAAAAGTATAAGCTGTTTTATAAATGGATACCAAAAGCCTTGAAAAATTTGAAAATTTTAGGAGAAAAAACGTATTTTCTAATTGAGGAATTGGTAAAATTGCCAGTTGGTGCAGTAAACCGAAAATTTCAAATTATTGAAGAAATAAGTGCTAATGTGATTTTAGAATTGAAATATCAAAATATTGTTCCACGACAATTAACAAGTGATTTTTTACAGGATTACGGACCTTTTGTGCAAAATAAAATAGAAGACGAAAAGTTAAGAAACTGGAATCCTGCGATGGATTAATGTAAAAAATATTAGATCTATTCAATAACTACACAAATTTAGGATTTAATAAATAAAATATTCTGAAGCAAGAGGTCTTGACCCCTTGTAAAGACAAAAAAACTTAGTTTATCGAACATATATCTATTATATTTTATAAAATAATTATGGATTTAAAAATAGGAGAATCAAAAATGGAAATAGAAGTTAGTAAAAAAGAAAGTTTTATTAGACAAATTTTAAAAAGAGAATGGGAATTTTTTCAAAATGTGCATCATACAGAAGGAAGAGCAGAATGTCAAGATAATCCACAGGAATTTGAAATTATGAGAAGAAGCCAATGGGAAACATTGCCTGATGAAATCTTGGAAAGTTATCTGGAAGACTTGATTTTAGCAAAACACCGTGGCGAAAACATCGTTCAGGATAAATATGCCAGAATGATGAAATATAGTGCCCCAAAAGAATATGAAGTAATCAAAAACTATTTACCTGAAATTCCCCAAGAAAAAAAAGAATTAATCAAAAAAATAGTAAAAATTTACTTACATTGGGAAGAGGAAATAATAGAGAAATATCCAAAACTTACCGCAAAAGGTCGTCCTTTACACTCACAATACGATACTCCAAACTATACTTCAATTGAAACTTATTTAAAGGGAGAATTGTCTTCATATTCAATAAAAACTTTAAAATTATATTACGAATATATCCAAAACTGCGTTTCAAATAATATAAATTTAGCAGAAAATAATTTGGAAAATATTGTTCTAGAAAAAGGATACGAAACAATTGAAGAAGCAGAAGAAAGTTTGTAAAAAATAGTTAGTTTAAATTTTTTTGGATTAGTAAATTTGTCTTATTTAACAAGGGGCAAAAATCCCCTTGTTATGAAAATGAAATAGTATTTTTTTATTAAATTAATAATATTTTACTTTTCATTGTATAGTCTCCTTAAACTGTAATAACACTAACATCCATCTCGAATAGTTTCTTACGAATCTCAATATCTCTTTCTGCTTTTATAATTTAGCTTCATTTTGTAAAGTATTTAGTTTTTTAGCTTCTCTTTTTCCTTGAGTGGCATTAACCCCTCATTTTTTCTGATTCTGATTACTTGTATTTAATACTTTTTAAAATTTTATTTTTTATTTAAATATTTTTACACAACTTTTTATAGTCATTATTTATCCAGTTTCTATAATTTATCCAAATTGCATCATAAAGCGGTTCGCCTATCAATTTTTGAATATATAATTTCCCTTCTGGAAAATATTTTTTATTATGGACTTGTATCGTAGTAACAACCTGATAAATATCATCGTGCGGAATAGTTTTATAGTCTTTCGTTGACAGCAAAGGAAGTAAATAGCACTCATTATCAAAATCATACACCCAATCATCCATTAATCTGACATTATACCCGCAATGTATCATTTTATCAAACAAAACTTCAGCCATCGTAAAGGCAAAATCTCCCTCATGTCCTCTATCCATTTCCTTCAAATTACCAAAATTTTCTTCCAGTTTTTTCCAAGAAGGTTTTTCAACATATTTTAGCTTAATTTTAGGTAAAAATTCAAATTCCGTTATTTTTAACCACTCACTTTTCTCGAATTTATTGTCAAGTACGAAAAATGTTTGACTTTTACTATATTCATAATCCTTCCAGTTTTTCAGAATTTCTCTGTAATAAAGTTCAGTATTTCCTTCTGGATTTAATTCATTACCGTATAAACGATTACCATCTATACGGCAATCTACATAAAAATCACCTTTATCAAATTCTTCAAGATAGCTGCCATAATTATTATATGGATATTTTAAAAGAGAAATATCAATCTTAGAATCCTTTAATGAAATTTTTTCTTTAATAAGTGAAAATATATTTGATAAAAAATTTTCTTCCCTTTCTTTTTCTTGATATTTTTCTTCATCATAGTTATATATTGTTTTTACATTCCCAGAAACAATGATTTTTTTCTTTCCATTAATTTTTATTCTTCTCAAATCTGTTTTATCAGGATTTACTAATTTTAAATAATTCAGCCTGTCATAATTGAACCAATTTTCAAAAGCCTGTACTAAGGAATCTTTATAATTAAGGTTCATTTGAGATCCATTCCAATTTTTCATTCCTTCAGGAAAATATTTTTCGTGAAAAAGATGAATATTAATGCTCACTGACATTTTTTTATCAGTAGTTCCACCCCCGACAAATAAAGGTAATAAGTAATATCCAGTTTCAATCTCATAAATATACTGATATTCTCCTATTTCCTTCAATTTCACTTTTATTCCTTTTTCCGTCAAAAATTCAGAAAATACTTCTGCAATCTTCATTTTTTCTGGACTTTCATAATAATAATCCAAAAGCTGCTGTGTATCGTATTCTAATACACTAGGCAATTTGTTTTCAAACTCGCTTAAATTCTTATTCACAAAAAATTCCTCCTAGTTTTTGTCAAATTATTTCAAAGCCATTTCAGTACAAATTAATCAAATTTCAATTATTTTATTGCATGCTTTCTTCTGCAATCTCCATCTGCACTGAAATATCCTTTTCTTCATAATTAAAGACTCTTTCAATTCTATCCTTCAGAATTTTCAAATATTTTTCCTTGTATTTTTCATTTCGCTGCATTTTATTAATTTCACATTCCCAAATCGTAATGACACTAATATCCATCTCAAAAAGCTTCTCACGAACCTCAATATCCCTCTCTACATTTCTCCTAAACTTCTTTTCCCAATATTCAGCATGCGTCTTAGGAAAAGTTGCAATTTTACAATTTTTATGCCTATGCCAGAAGCATCCGTTCACAAATATCGCAGTATTATATTTCAAAATAAAAATATCAGGCGTTCCTGGAAGCTGTGAATAGTTTACTCTGTATCTATATCCCATTTTATAAAGCAATTTGCGGATATAGATTTCAGGTTTTGTATTTTTTGATTTTATTCTTGCCATGTTCTGGCTTCTTGTGAGAGGTTTTTTCTTTTTCATTTTTACTATAAGTACTTTCTTAGATATTTTAAATAATAGATTATGTAATAAATAATAACATGAAACTATTTTTCTGTAAAGAAGAATCATTTATCGGTTAATTTTATGAAAAAAACTACCTAGAGCATTTTTAAAGGAATTAGTAACCATTGATGATGAAAAAACTTTTAAAACTATTATTGAAAGTCTACAAAAATTAAAATATACTGTCTTTTATAAAATTTTAGATGCTCAAAATTTTGGTTTAACACAAAAGACAAGGGGATTCCCCCTTGTTAAAGAATATAAAAAATTGGCAAAATGTCGCAATTAATATTGCAATTTATAAAATATTATAATCCGTGTTCTTCCATTATCAATATAGTGTTGTATTCCGCCTCTGCTTCTCGTGAACCTTTATCCATCGCCATTTTATAATATTTTTTAGCATTCTTATAATCTTTTTCATCTCGATAAATTGCTCCCGTATTTATCATTGCATCTATTTTTCCTTTTTGAGCAAGTGGTATTAAATATTTTTTAGCTTGTGTAAATTTTCCTTGAACTTTATATAAGATACCTAAATTATATTTTGGATCATCATTATTACCTAATTCTATTGCTTTTAAAAAATATTTTTCTGCTTCATCGTATTTTTTTTGATAATAACAAGAAACCCCTAAATTATAAAAAACTTCACTTTCTTGATATTTTGCTTTTAATAATTTTTTATAAAGTTCATCTGCCTTCTGATAGTTTCCTTCCTGCCTGTAAATTATAGCCAATTGGAATATTGCATCATTTTGATTTTTCACAGCCAATTTTTCTAGATATAATTTTTCTTTAACAAAATCTTTTTGTCTATCGTAAAACATCGCTAGATTATACATCGCATCATCATACCCCATATCAGCAGCCATTTTATAATATTTTTCACCTTCCACTATTTTTCCTTGCTCCATATAAAGATAACCTAAATTATACATCGCATGAATATCTTTTTCCTTAGCCAATTCCAAATATATCTTTTCAGCTTTAACATATTCTTTCTGTTCCAAATATGATTTTGCCAATTTAAATTTCTCATTAGAATTTGGATTTGAAAAAGCATTAAGAGAGAGCATGAAGAGTGAAAAAATTAATAATATTTTACTTTTCATTACTTTACTCCTTTTTTATTAATATAATTAAATTGTGCCCAAAACTTTTAAAACACAAAAATTTAAGACATAATTTATACTAACCCCCATTTGAATAACGAATACATTATAAATCTTTTTACTTAGATTAAATCTAATATTTTTTTTTAAATAATTAAAATAAATATTCACTTTTTAAACGGGGAATAGTATTAATACAGTTTATAAATTAATAATCAAATTTTTATTCAAGAGATTAATTTTTTAGAAATTTTCCTAAATTAAACCCTTAATTCCTCTCTATCCTCCACAATCTCATCCTTATACTTATCTAAAATCGGATTAATCTCATTCTTCACAAAATCTTCAGTCTGCTGCCCAGCAAATCCAGTATAATTAGCAGAAACCAAGATTCCTTCCATATCTTCTGCTTTCAGACCTAATCTACCGTCTTTTATAATTCTGTCAATCAATCTGTTAGGCTTCCCATTCAATTTAATTTCCTTTGTTTCTTCCATCGAAAGTTCTCTTATGATTTCATGAACTTCCTGTCTATCCATTCCTTTTTTTACTGATTCCATAATGATGTTTTCAGTTGCCATAAAAGGTAACTCTCTTTGAATGTTTGTTTCAATTACTTTTGGATAAACAACAACTCCATCCATGATGTTAAGCCAAATAATCAAAATTGCGTCCACTGCTAAAAATGCTTGCGGAATTGAAAGTCTTTTACTTGCAGAATCGTCCAATGTTCTTTCAAACCATTGTGTTGCAAAAACTAATGCACCTGTTTGTGAGCTTGAAATTACATATTTTGCAAGTGATGAAATTCTTTCACTTCTCATTGGATTTCTCTTGTATGCCATCGCACTTGACCCAATTTGATTTTTTTCAAATGGCTCTTCTAATTCCTTCAAATGTTGAAGCAATCTAAAATCGTTCGTAAATTTATGAGAAGATTGAGCAATATTTGACAATAAATTCAAGATTTGCGCATCTACTTTTCTATCGTAAGTCTGTCCTGAAACACCTTGTTTTTTGCTAAATCCAGCTTTTTCAGTAACCAATTCATCCAATTGTTTTACTTTTTCAAAATCTCCTTCAAACAATTCTTTAAAACTAGCCTGTGTACCAGTAGTTCCTTTAACTCCTCTAAATCTCAAGTTTTCTAATCTAAATTCCAATTCCTCAAAATCAAGAAGTAACGAATGAAGCCACAATGTCGCTCTTTTTCCAACAGTAGTAAGCTGTGCCGCTTGGAAATGAGTAAATCCTAAAGTCGGCAAGTCTTTATATTCCAATGCAAAATCTCTCATTTTTTCAATCAAAGTAAGCATTCTTCTTTTAACAACCAAAAGCCCTTCCTTAATTTGAATCAAATCAGTATTATCCCCAACATATGCACTTGTCGCTCCCAAATGAATAATTTTTCTTGCATTTTTCGCCTGTTCTCCATAAGTATGCACATGAGCCATCACATCGTGTCTTAACTTTTTCTCAAATTTTGCTGCAACTTCAAAATCCACATCATCTTTATATTTTTTAAGTTCCTCAATTTGTTCATCAGTAATAAAATCAAGCCCAAGCTCTTTTTCAGCCTCAGCCAAATTTATCCACAATTTTCTCCAAGTTCTAAACTTAAACTCAGGTGAAAAAATGTGCAACATCTCCTTACTAGAATATCTTTCCGCCAACGGATTTGAATATATGCTCATATCTGTCATTTTTAATTCCTCCTAATTATTTTTTATTTTTTGTAAATTTATACTCTGAATCTAAATTCCAGTTAAATTCAATCCCTAATTTTTCTCAATCATACTTTTTATTTTTTATTTGTGAATTTTCACGATAACAATTTTTACAACATGTTATTATTTGAGCTTTGGAAGAATATGATAAAATAGTCAAAATCCCAAATAATATAATTAACATTTTATTCATAATTCTCCTTCATATACACAAATTTTACTTTTTTAATCAACTTTGACAACTTTAAAAATTTTTAACTTTTCTAATTCTTTCAAATACTTATCAGAAAGTTTTTCATCTTTTTTCCTGATTTGCATCGTTGCACTCACTAATGTTTTTATTATTACCTCATCTTTTGAAATAACATTTTTATAATTTTCGTCTTTGATTGTTTCTAAAAATATATTTAATATTTCTTCATATTTTTCTTGTGAGTATCCTGATAAAAAAATTCTTTCTGCTAAATTTCTTCTTCTATAATCTTCCATTTCATCTTTTGGAATGAACGGTAATTCTTTTTTCTGCTTAATATCCATTTCTATCGCTTTTTTCCCATACTCAAATGAATTTTTAAAATCCTTTTTGTAAAAATACGCAGATGAAATTCCATAATAAGCCCAATAATTAGTACTTACATTTTTTAAATTACTCTTTAAAATTCTATTATACAGCTCTATTGCTTCATCATATTTTGAATTTTTTAAATAAATCATACCGATATTAAGATATTCTGCCATATATTTGTCAGATAATTTTTTCGTAGAAGAAAATTCATTTACTGCCTTTTTATATCCTTCAATAAATTCATTATCTACTTTAAGTTGCTTCAAATTTTTTATTTCACTATTAATATCTGCAAATACATTTATTGAAATTAAAAATACGATTGAAATTAAAACTTTTTTCATTTCTCATTCCTTTCTTAGCAAAAGATTATAAAATTAAAAAACTAATTATCCCAAATGTAAATTGCCCCATCCTTAAAGTAAATCTTTTTTACTTCATCTTTATTTACACTAAAACTAAAATTAAATGGTTTATACTTAATTCCTTCATTATTTTCATAAAACCCTGTTACAACTATTTCTTCATCACTATTAACAAAATTTTCCATCATTGCAGTGGAAATTGTTTTATTTATAATAATTTTTGGATTTTTTCCATTTACTTGAAAGTCTTTTTCTGTATAAACTTTTTTATTATTTCCAGTTGCCTTAAAATTTTCATATTCCAATTCTATTTTATTTTTATCGGTTTTTGACAATTTAGTACCTTTTAATTTTAACGTAATTGTATCAAAAGATAAATTTTGTGCAACATTTTCTTTTAAAGATTGTTTAACTTTATATTTCCCAACATTTTGTGCTTTAGCTGAAAATGAAATTGCTCCTATAACTAACATCAATACTAATAATAATTTTTTCATTAATCATTCCTTTTTTTAAAGTTAATTTCAAAAAATATCTTTTATTCTCTTATATTTTTATAGATTTCAATTAATTCAAAAATTTCTATTTTACAAATTCTCCTAAATCATATCTGTAAATATTCTGACTTCTTTCAGGTCCAACTGAAATCATTGAAACACGGCATTTCAATTTATTTTCAATATATTCAATATATTTTTTACAATTTTCAGGCAAGTCTTCGTAATTTTTTATTTGAGTAATATCTTCATTCCATCCATCCAATTCTTCGTAAATTACTTTCAAGTCTTTAGATTTTCTCAAGTTTCCAGGATATGAGTAACAAACTTTTCCATCAATTTCATAACCAACTGCAACTTTAATTTTTTCAAATCCAGTCAATACATCTAATTTTGTCAATACAATGTCTGTCAAGCCGTCAATTAACACTGCATATTTCCCAATTACCAAGTCAAGCCATCCACATCTTCTTGGACGCCCAGTTGTCGCACCAAATTCATGTCCAACTTTTCTCAAAGTTTCTCCATCCTTATTTTCCAATTCTGTCGGGAAAGGCCCTTCTCCAACTCTTGTTGTGTAAGCTTTCATAACTCCAAGCACTCTTGAGATTTTTGTTGGAGCGACTCCTGTTCCGACTGTTACTCCTCCAGATGTTGGCGATGACGAAGTTACGTAAGGGTAAGTTCCATAATCAATATCAAGCATTAACGCTTGTGCACCTTCAAAAAGTACAACTTTTCCTTCTTCAATCCCTTCATTAATTTCCACAACCGCATCAATTATTCTAAATTTAATCTTTTCAGCAAGTTTCATAAATTTATCATAAAGTTCTTCCAAATTGAAAGTTCCTTTACCATATCTAACTAACATATCATTTTTTTCATTTACATTCCAAGTAAGTTTATCTCTAAATCTTTCTGGCTCCAATAAATCTCCAATTCTAATTCCATTTCTAGCAATTTTATCGATGTAGCAAGGTCCAATCCCTCTTTGAGTAGTACCAATTTTGTTTTTACCCATTGCTTCTTCTTTCGCCTTATCAATTTCAATATGATAAGGCATAATTACATGAGCTCTTTCATCAATAAATAAATTATCTAATTTTTTCCCTCTTTTTTCCAATTCATCTATTTCTTGCAGCAAAACTTCAATATCCACTACAACTCCAGCTCCAATTATACATTTTCCAGCTGAATTTATTATTCCTGATGGCAACAAATGTAAAATGAATTTCTCGTCATTTACAACAACTGTATGTCCAGCATTGTTTCCACCTTGAAACCTAACTACATAATCTGCTTTTGGAGATAAAACATCAATTATTTTACCTTTTCCTTCATCTCCCCATTGTGTTCCCACAATTACAAAAGTATTATTTTCCATAATTCATTCCTCCTAAATTTTTAGAATTTTCTTACTTTTTTTTATTGAAATGTAAAAAATCAAAAAAATTTATATGTTTTTATTTAAATTAAAATTTTTATCTTTTTACTATTTATTTTACTATATTTATTAGTTTTTTTCAATATTGTCTTTTCTTTATTTCTAAAATAAGAAACTTTCCCTATCAAATTATTTTATTAACTAATACAATAATATTTAAAACTTTGGTATTTTCCAAAATAAAATAGGCTATATCAGCCCATTTTCATAATTTTTTTTAAAATTTATTATTTAACAGTTTTATTTTCAATCATTTTTTCAACTAAGTTTCTGGCATGATCTCCAATTCTTGTAAAATGAGATACAACATCTATATAGTAAAGTCCAGCTTTTACATCACATTCTTGCTTGCTCACACGTTTTATATGAGCCTTTCTTACTTCTTTTTCTTTTGCATAAAGTTTATTATGCAAATCAACTACTGTAAAGGCTTTTTCTGTATCATCGTTTTTAAGTGCTGCTTCAGCTGTTTCTATTATTTCTTTTGAAATTAAAAATAATTTTTGCACTTCTTTATGAGCTGTTTCAGTAAATACCAGTTTTTTCTTAATTTCATATCTGACATCTCTTACAATTCCAATCGCATGATCTCCAATACGTTCCACATCACGGCACATATCTAGATACATGCTAATTTCTTCTCCATCTTTTTCAGTTATATGTTCCTGTGACAATGTTGTCAAATATTTTGTAATTTCCTGATCAATATTATTTATTGCTTCTTCTGTTTTTTCCACCTTTTCAGCAACTTTTTCATTATGTTCATGGAAAAAATCAATTGATCTGCTAAGATTTTTTACTGCAATTGAAATCATTGATAACATTTCTTGTTTTACTTGACCCAATGCAATCGCTGGTGTATGAATTAGCGCCGCATCCAAAAATCGTGGTTGATGTTCTACAACATCCTCATCTTTTTCTTTAATCAATTTTACGACAATATATTCTAGAACACCAATAAATGGAAATAACAGAACTGTTGTTATGATATTAAATGAACCATGTGCAAATGCTATTGTAACCTTCGGATTCAAATGAAGAATTTTTGACATTGTTTCTACAAAAATTGAAAATGGCGATAACATAATCATAAAAAATACTGTTCCAATGACGTTAAACATTGTATGTGACAATGCAAGCCTCTTTGCTGAAGTATTAGCTCCAATTACTGCGATTATAGCTGTTATTGTTGTTCCAATATTATCACCAAAAAGAACAGGCAGTGCAGCTTTTAATGTTATAAGATGCTCTTGATAGACATTCTGCAGAATACTAATTGTAGCACTCGAAGCCTGAACAAGCATTGTAATCATTGTTCCAATAAATACCCCTAAAACTGGACTATGACTAAGTTTTATTGTCAATTCTGTAAATGCTGGCAAATGTTTAAGCGGTTCCATTGCTTTAGACATCAAAGTCAATGCAAAGAATATTCCCCCAAACCCAAATAAAATCCTACCTAAATTATTTATAAAATTATTTTTTATAAAAAATAGACATGCCGCTCCTAAAAATAATATTGGCAATGCATATTCGGTAATATTAAATCCAATAATAAATGTTGTAATTGTCGTACCAATATTGGCACCCATAATAATTCCGATAGCTTGCCGCAAAGTTAAAAGACCTGCTCCAACTAATCCAATTGTAATAACTGATGTACCTGAACTTGATTGTATTAACGCTGTTACAAGTATTCCAACTAGAACCCCTAAAAACGGTGAAGTCGTATATTTATCCAAAATATATCTAAGCCTGTCTCCTGCCGCCATTTGCAGCCCATCTCCCATATATTTTATACAGAATAGAAATAATCCTAATCCACCTAAAAATCCAAATGCCATTTGCTGATAATTAATCGCATTCATCAAATCAATCCTCTCTTTATTTTTATTTTTTTATTTTAGTTTTAAAAATTCTATCACGTTGTATTTATACCATATTTTTTTTCAATTTTCTACTTTTTTTTACTAGAATTTCAAATAAAAAATAGTATGTAATTCAAAATTTATAAAATTTATTTGATAAATTTTATTTAAATAATTTGATATTTTTCTACATACTTTAATTTATGATTTATCCAATATTCCAGCTGATTTTGAGCCTGATTTATTTTGAATTCAACATTGTATTTTGCCATTTCAACAAACAAAGAATTATCTTTTTGATAAATTGACATATAATGTTTTCCTTTTTTATCTACAACTTCAATTTTTCCATTTTCTATTGAAAAAGTATATTGAATACTCCTATAATCACGATTTGGACTCCATACAAGATTTTTATCATTATTTATTTTTATATAAAATGCTGAATTTGTCGGAATAAACGCTAAATTCAGCCAATTTAATCCTTTACTGTCAATCCCACCAGAAATTCCTTTATTTCCATAAGCAGTTATTTTATATTCGCCCGCACCGACATTTTTCACACCTGCAAATACCATTCCCATTGATTTCATTTCAGCCTTTTCAGAATCTGTATTTTCTGTATAATTAGAAAAAAAATCATTTGGCGAATATTTTATAATTTTTGACTCATTTGTTATTTTTCCCTTTTTATTTATTTTTATAATTTTAAAATCTTTTTTCAAAGTGTCAGACAAAAATTCATAAACATTGACTGCTGCATATCTTGAAGGCATAAAAGCCAAATAATTTCCAACATTCAGCTGAACAGTATATTTATTTCCATTTCCTGAAATTATCTCATAACTGATATAATCTGGATTATTTGACATTCTGGCTGAAAACTTTTCAAAATTATTAAAATTCTCCTTATTTCCAGCATTTAAAGCAAAACTAAATAAAAATCCCATTAATATTATAAATTTTGATAATATGCCTTTTCTCATAAAAACCTCCTGAATAGAAATTTATCTTATACTAAATTCCGTTTAAAAATAGAAGTTATATTTCATTATTTACTAACAAGGAATTATGTAACCAGTTTACTGTTTAAATAGAAAATAGTATAAATTCATCATTTAAAGAAAATAAGTTAAGTAAAAATATAGTTAGAACTAGAAAAAAAAGGAGTTAATTCAAAACTCAATTTGAAAAAACTCCTAAAAATTTTTCAATTATTTTTGATTTGCAATTATAGCAATTTCAACTCTTCTATTTTGAGCTCTCCCAGCTTCTGTCGCATTACTTGCAATTGGCTGTTTGCTTCCATAACCACGTGAAGTTATTCTTGAAGCTAAAATCCCTTGTGATTCAAGATAAGATGCTACTGAACTTGCACGATTTACAGAAAGTGGATTGTTAATTGTATCATTTCCTGTTGTATCAGTATGTCCTGAAACTACAATTGTTGAATCAGGATAAGTGTTTAACACAGTTGCCACCGAATCCAATGTATTTCTAAATTGTGGTTTAACTACGTAGCTGTTTGTGTCAAAAGTAATGTTTTCAGGTGCTGTCAATTTGATTTCACCTTCACCAGTTCTTTTTACATCTACACCAGTACCTTTTAATTTATCTCTTAATTCCTTTTCTTGTCTGTCAAAAATATTTCCAATAGCCGCACCAATGGCAGCTCCTCCAGCTGTACCAATCAATGTACCTTTTGTATCTTTCCCAATAGCTTGTCCAATAGCAGCTCCTGCAGCCGCACCAATTCCTGCACCAATTCCAGTTTTACTAACTTTTCTAGTTCCATCAGTAGCAGTTGTACAAGAAACCAATGCTAATAATGATAACATAGTAATTGCCAATACTTTTTTCATTTCGACTCCTCCTTAAAATTTACCTTTTTACATTTTAATAAATTATACAATATTTTTATATTATTTTAATTTTTTTTGGCTTTGAAAATGTTTTGTTATAAAGAAATAAATATTTTAAAAAAAACAGAGGTAAAGTAATATACAATATATATATTATTAATATATTTTATAAATGATTAAAATTAAAAGCAATAAAAAAAACGAATATTTCCACACTGATTTATTAATTTTTTATTTAAAATTAAATTAAATTAAATCATCCTAACCTTCATCATCATTGTTTGAATTTTGTACTTTTCTTTTTCTTATTTTTAGCTATACGATATTTGAGCATGAATAAGTATTTTTTCACGATATTTATTTTTATATCTTTGAGTTACTGAATCATTATTGTATATCCATTGATTTCTGGAAGTATCTTCACCATGATTATAATTATAATCAGAACTATAATCTACATTTTCTCCATGTGCTTTCTAATTATTTTCCACAAACAAGAGGATCTTGACCTCTCGAATAGATAAAAAACTTAGATTACCGAATATATCTATTATTAATTATATCCTATGAAACTAATCTTCATAATAATCATCGTAAGAATCTCCAGTATCATAACCATCATCGTCATAATTATATTCATCATTATTTTCATCATAGTAGTCTTCATTATCATCGTAATTGTCGTTATCATAATAAGAATCGCTGTTATCGTAGCTATCGTCTTCATCATTATCATAGTAATCATCATCGTTGTCATAATCGTTATAATAAATATTGGAATAATTTTGGGTGTAATTATTACTGCTGGTATGATTATTTTGGGAATGATCTTTTTTTAAGGATTTTTTTACTCCGTTTACAATTTTATCTCTATATTTTGCCCATCCAGCATTTGTATTTATTGATATTAATACTAATATTCCCAACATAAAAATTTTATTTTTTATTTTCATACTTTTCTCCTTTTAGAATAGATTTTAGTTATTTGTAAAAGTCTAAAAATTCCAATAGACACAGTATTTTTAAATTTTTAACTTTATTATTTTCCTCTGCTCTCTAACAAGGGATCTTGCCCCTCTTTGAGATAAATACTGTTCTTAGTTCGTTTGCTTTTGCAATTGTCCATAATAAGTTGAGAAGATTTTGAATTATATTAAAAAATAATTTTATTTTGTTATAAGTATACTATAAATTTTTTCGAAGTCAATGATCAGTATTGCAAAATTGTAAAATTAATTTGATTTTTGAAGGATTTGACTATATAATAGAAAGCGAATGAATAATTGTAAAAGTAAAAAATAATGGAAATAAAATTTTATAAAAAATAAGAATTTTAGACAAAATTAAATTATTAGATTTTATAGACTTTCACAAATGGATAAATGACTGGAAGAGAATAAATTTTAGGAGAGATTATGAAAATATATACTGCTCCGATGGCGGGCATTACTGATTATTCTTTTAGAAAAATACTTAAAAAATTTGAGCCTGATTTTATGTTTACTGAAATGGTGAATTCTAATTTATTGAATCGAGAAGATGGGACTACTATAAATGAGCTTTTGAAATATGATGATAAAGAAAAAACGGGGACTCAAATTTTTGGTGGGGATAGAAATGAGCTGGTTTCTGGAATTTTTAAATTAAAAGATTTTGGATTTAGGAAAATTAATATAAATATGGGGTGTCCACAGCCTAAGATTATAAAAAATGGGGCAGGGTCGGCACTTTTAGAAAATTTTGAGCTAGTTGAGAAAGTGCTTTTGGAAACAAAGGATATTGAGGCTGATATTTCTTTAAAAATCCGTGTTGGATATAAGGAGTTTCAAAATCCTGATATTTTTTTGAAATTGGCAAATAAATATAATCTTGATTTTATCTGCGTTCACGGACGGACTCAAGAACAGATGTATTCTGGAACTGCAAATTGGGAAATTGTAGAAAGATTAAGCAAGATGCCAAGAAATATAGATTTTTTTGGAAACGGAGACTTATTTGATCCTTTTGAAATAAAACAGAAAATATCTTTTTGCAATCTTGATGGAATAATGCTTTCACGTGGAATAATTGGAAATCCTTGGCTAATCTTACAAACAAGGGAATTCCTAAAATCTGGGAAAATAAATACAATTCAGACTTTTGATGAAACAAAATCAATTGTTTTGGAACATTTGGAAAATATTGAGGAAAATAAGGGAAAAATAAAGGCTGTGCTGGAAATAAATAAGTTTTTGCGACCATATTTTAAGAAATTTTGGGAGAAAAATTTGAATAAAAATAGCGAAATTGTTACAGTTGAGGATTTTTATGATGAAAATTTGAAAGGTAAAATTGATAAAATTATTTTGGAAAAAGAGATTCTGGAAAAAATAAAAATGATAAAACAGCTGTAATTTTAAAGATACTGAATTAATTAGACTTGTTCGATAACTATATAAACTCAGAATACAATTAAATAATTATTCTAAAGCAAGGGGTCTTGATGCCTTTTAGAGAGGTTATCGAACATATCTATTGAGTTTTATCGACTTTTACAAATATATTCAAACCCATTCAAAATCAAACTATTAAAAATCATATAAATTTAGGGTTTTAGTAAATATAGCTATAGCTTTGAGTTCAGTTTTAAATCAGTTTTGCTAGAGTTAAAAGTAATTGAAGAAAGGGATAAAAATGGCAAGAAATAATGAAAAAATTTCATTACTGATAAAAAAATTGAAGTCTATAAATGAAAATATTTTTTTTGATTTGTTAATTGATAATCTCAATAATGAGGTGTTGGAAAAGAAATTTGGAAAACCGTTTAATAAGAATTCGATTTTTTTTGAAAGGGAAATTGAAATTGTTAAAAAAATTGATGAATCGAATAAAGAATTTTTGAGAAAATTAATAGATATAAATAATTCTTATATTGAGAAGAAATATTTAAATGCAAAGAAAAATCTAAATTTGGTAAAAGAAGACTGCTTAAAAGAGTTTGAGAGAGATAAAATTTTAAGGGTAAATGGAAGGGGCTTGAATCCAGAGCAAATGATAATGTATGTTTTGAGTACAGATAATCTAGTTGAACTTTTGGATTTTTTTAAGGAAGAATATTTTAAATATATTGAGAAATTGGAAGAGAATAAGCGAAAAATATTGGAAAAAGAATTATTTTTGAAAGAGGTTGTGGAAGAATTGGAAAATCAGGATTTGGAGAAGGAATTTCAAGAGTGTTTAGATACAAAATATAAAAATGTTAAAAAGAGAAATTTGGAAAAATTATCGAAAAAATATAACTTGGAATTTAATGAAAAACAGAGAAATTTTAATGTTTCAGCAGAGTTTATTAGTTTTTTTGATGAGAAAATGAAGGAATATTTTTTGATGCGAGAAAATTTTAAAAGGGGATTTGAATTTTTTAATATAAATTCGTATAAGGTTAGTGAAAAAGAAAGAGATTTAGAAGAGATTATTACTGAAATTGAGGGAATTGAGCAGGAAAATAAATTTTTAAATTCTGGTTATGACAAACTCGAGAAAGAAAATAAAAAGTTGAAGGAAGATTTGAGAAAACATAGGAATAAAGAGGCTGAAAAAACAATTGAAAAGCAGAAAAAAGAAATTGAAAAGTTGAATATTCAAATAAAAGAACTTCAAAAAGAAATTGAAAATATAGAACAAGATGAAAATGTCAAAGTAGTAGAAAATGTGAATATAAAAGAATTGCCAGAAGGAAAAGCAATAGATTTGACAAATCAGAATGTGAAAGTAGTAGGTGGAAGATGGAGTCAGAAGGTTATTGAAAAGGCTGAAAAATATGCAAAGGAAAAAGGCTTTAAGATAGAATTTATCCATGCCACCTCCGTTTTCAGAAACTCAGATAAATTAAAAAATTCAGATATTATAATTTTCGATACATCATACAATTCTCACTCGGCATACTACAAATTAAAAAGCTATGGATTGAAAATATACAGAATTTCAACTTCAAATTTAGATAGAATTAAAAATCTTTCTAAATAATTTTTTATAATTTTATTGTTTTACAGGAAAATAGTGCTATATTTATTGGAATTTTTAAATTTTTACAAATACTTGTTCGATAATCATAAAAATTTAGAATTTAATAAAATAAATATCTTAAAGCAGGGGTCTTGACCCCTTGTAAAGATAAAAAATCTTAGGTTATTGAAAATATCTAATGATTAAAAAAAAATGAAGAAAAGGAGAAAATAAAATGATTTTTACAAATATAAATGATAAACTACAAAATAGCAGTTTAACAAAGGATATTCAATTTTGTATTGATTATGCTGTAAAAAATAGAAATAAGATTTTATTGCTTGAAAATGGAAGCTATGATGTTGATTACAATGGAATTAAGATGAATGTAGGGAAATATTTTACGAAAAGGGAAGAAGAAAAATTTTGGGAAAGTCATAAAAAATATTTGGATGTACAAATTATGATTGATGGAAGTGAAAGAGTTGCGATTAATGATATTCGGAATATGAGGGAAAAAAGTTTTGATTCTGAAAGAGATTTGGTTATTTTAGATGGAGATAAGATGTTTGATGTAATTATTGAAAATGGAGATGTGCTTGTGTTTTTTCCAAATGATGTTCATAAGCCTGAACTTGATATTTTGGATTTTGGAAATGAAAATGAAAAGAAAATTGTTACAAAAGTTGTTTTTAAAATTGAGATTGGAAAGTAATTTTATTAGGTAATTATAAAAAATATAGAAAAAAACTCTGTATTAGGAAGTATAATAAAAGTTTTAAATTAACTTTATTCAATATAAATATAATTTGATAAGGAGTGTGAAGATGAATTTTCCAGAACCATTGAAACATGGGGATAAAGTATTTTTAGTTTGTACTTCTTCACCTATTTTGGAGGAAGATATTGAGAAATGTAAGGAAGTTGTGAAAAAACTGGGATTTGAACCTGTGTTAGGGGAGAGCCTTTTTGAGGATATTGGGGGATATATAGCGGGAACACCTGAAATTAGAGTAAAGGATTTGCATAGAGCTTTTGCTGATGATGAGGTTAAGGGGATTTTTTGTGTGAAGGGTGGATTTAGTGCTTCACAGCTTTTGGATAAGTTGGATTATGAATTGATAAGGAGTAATCCGAAGGTTTTTGTGGGATATAGTGATGTTACTAATTTAAATATTGTTTTTAATCAGAAGTGTAATTTAGGAACTTTTCATGGACCGATGGTGAAATCGAATATGTTTAGTGATTTTAATGATTTTACAAAAAAATCTTTTTTGGATGTTTTAAATAAGAAAAAAGGTGAAAGATGGAAATTTAAAAATCCGATGGATGTGAAAAGTGGAATGGAAAAGGAAATTTCACTTTTGTATAAAAAGAATTTTGAAAATAAAAAAATAAATGGTGAAATAATTGGAGGAAATTTATCAATAATTGTTACAACTTTGGGAACCGATTATGAAATTGATACGAAGGGGAAAATATTTTTTATTGAGGAAATTGAGGAGGAAATAAGCAGGATTGATAGAATGATGACTCATTTGAAGTATGCTGGAAAATTTGATGATTGTAATGGGATTTTATTTGGGAATTTTGCAGGATGTGAGAATACTTATGGGGAAAATTATGAGCTGATGGATCTTTTGAAGAATTTTTTTAAAGATTACGAAAAACCTGTAATTTATGGACTTGAAAGTGGACATGAAAAGCCTGACTTGGCAACAATACCGCTTGGAGCGAAATGTATTGTAGAAATTACAGAAGATAAAAATGAAATTTATTTTGAAAAATAATATTTTTAAATGAATAATTGCTATTGTGAAGTATAGCAATTATTTTTTTGTTTTAATTTTATTTTTATGATATAATTCTTTATGTTTGTTAAAGAAAAAATAAATAAGATATCAAATATATCTGGTATAATACTAAATCTCATTTCAAAATGAAAATTCTGTTTTACTTATTGGGAACAAAATAAGTCATAACAGATATACTGTTTAAATGTAGTATAATATAAAATAAGAATTAAATAAAGTTATAATTTTGTTAAAAAAAATGATATTCTAGGAAATAAATGTTATAATTCGTTTTAGTATTATTCCCTGTTTAAATGTAGATTTACTTTAAATTACAAATAATTGCAAAAAATTTAAATAGAAGGATTTACAGAAAGGAGACTGAATGATTAAAAGGTTTTTTAGTTTTAAAAGTAAAAAAGTAATGGTTTTTCCAATGATGATGGTATTTGGAGCAACTAGTTATGGGACTAATGTGGATGATTTAATTTCTCAGTATGAAAAAAATTCTTATACAACTAAAATTAATGAGAAAAATATGAAAAAGTTTGATATAAAGGATAAGGTGCTGAAAAATGGTGATTGGAATGAGGTTACTGTAAATTCAGATAATAATTATACATTACATGGTGAAGCGAATGGACTTACTATGGAAAATAATGTAAAATATGGAGTTTTTTATTATCGAAATGGATATAATTTTAGAAGTAAAGAAGTTACCCAAAATAAAATTGGAGTTTCAAAAACTTTGAATGATTATTTTGGATATAGCGATAATAATTATAATAAAAAAACAAATCAAATTTCACGAAATATACAGAAAATTACTAATGAAACTACTAAAAATTCAGAAATTAGGGATTTAATTGACTTGTATAAGAATTATAAGAATAAGGAAAAGGAAATTGAGCAGGAAGCACTTACGATGGAAGATACGAAAAAGGATTATGTAATTCAGGAAAAAAAATACGAAGTTGGAACGGCATCAAAATACGACTATGAATTGGCAAAAAATGAATATGAAAATTCTCAATTAAAATATGAGAATCTTGGACGGGAATTACAGATTTTGAGAGAGCAGTTTACGATTTATAATATAAAATTACCTGAAAAGGGAAAACTTGATGATTTGAAGAAGGTTGAGCTGAAAAAGGATGACTTTTATGGACTTAGGTTATCGGAGGCTGAAACGATTGAATTGAATACACAGTTAAATGCAGAACAGTTAAAGAAAGAAATAATAGATTATAAATATCCCAAATTGACAGGTGATATTGGTTATTCATTAAAAAATCATTCGGTTGTTGCGGGACTTTCTGTTTCAAAGTCTTTCAAGAGATATAATGATACGGTGGAGGATTTAAAAAATGAAGCAGATAAGTTAAAATTACAATATGAGCAGAAAAAAAACGAATTAATATCAAATGTTGGACAGCAGATGATAACCTATACGACTTATCAGACAAATGAATTGACAGCTGAAAATACGATGAATATAAAAAAAAGGGAATATGAAATTTATGCAAAAAAATATGAACTAGGAGTTGACACGTATTCAAATTATGTGGAAAAACGAAATAATTATAAAAAGGCTGTAATGGATTATGAAACTGCCAAAAATGAATTGGCGGCATTTACCAAAAAAATAAAATATTATAAATAATATTATATTTAAATTTTATAAAAAAATTAAAAATTATATTTTAGTTATTTAACGACAAAAAGTTTGGAGACTTTATGAAGAAGAATTTATAATAAGTTTACTTTTAAATAAAGAATAGCATAAAAAGAGAAAAAATAAAAAGAGGTGATTTTGTGAAGAAAAATTATATTTTAAAAGATAAAAAAAATATTGCAAAAATATTTTTGATTTTTGTTGTTTTATTATTTTGTCTAATCAGCTGTGGAAAAAAGGAAGAAGGAATAGAATATGAAGTAACAAAAGTTGGTATGGGAGATATTTCATTATCAGTTTCAAAGACAGGACAAGTTGTATCGGATAATGTAGTGTCAGTTTATACGAGTTCCAGCCAAAGAGTAAAAGATGTATTTTTTAAAACGGGTGATAATGTAAAAAAGGGAGATGTAGTTGTTACATTTTATCCAGCTGATAAAAATGAAACTTTAAGAAAAATACAGATGAAAAATTTGGAAATTCAAAAATATGAAAGAAATTTAGCTAGTGCTCAAAGTTCCCTTAGAAGAAAAAAAGAAACTAAAAGTTTGGAAATTCAACAAAAGTCACGAGATTTGCATAACGCTGAAGAGCTTTACAAAGTTGGAGGGGAAACTAGGGTTAATGTGGATGATGCAAGAAAAGCATTAAGAACTTCTAGGCTAGAATCAGACACCGTTGATAGCGAAGAAAGAACTAACATAGAAGACGCAAGGACAGCGTTAAAGACTGCAAGATTAGAATTGGCGACATTACAGGAGGATATGACGCTTATAAAAAATGAAATAACAAGTCCAGTAGATGGAGTTATTACAGAAATGACCGCCGATGAAAACTATAAAGTAAATACAGAATCAACTTTATTTAAAGTATCAGATTCTAAAAATATGAAAGTTGAAGTGAGTCTTTCTGACACGCAGGTAAAGAATATAGAAGTAGGGCAAAGAGTGGAAATCACATCGGATGCACTGCCTAAGGGAGAAAAAGTGGAAGGATATGTGTCACAAATTGCGGGAGTGGCAAAGAAAAGTGAGAATTTAGATGAAAGTGACACGACTGTTACTATAAAAATGAATGATACTAAAAATTTAAGACCAGGAACTACAATAAGTGCCACAATTTTTTATGAAGAGAAAAGAAATGTTGTAAAAGTTCCATATAGTGCAGTAATGAATGAAAATGGAAAATACTTCGTATTTACAGTTGGGAAAGATAAAAAAATTACAAAAAAAGAAGTAAAAGTAGGAGTTAGTGATGAAAGCAACTATGAAATAACTTCAGGTTTAAACATGGGAGAAAGTATAATTTCTGTTGTTGATGAAACACTGAAGGATGGTCAAAAGATAAAAATTGCAGATCCTAAAAAGCCTAAAAAAGATAATAAAAAAATAATAAAATCACAAGATGTAGAGAGTGTACCAGCAGGCGAGGCAGCACCAGGAGGTCCTGAACCTATGTAAAATTGTGTGAAAAATTTAAAATTTGATAAAGGAATTATAAATTTATGATAGATGTAAAAAATATTGTAAAAACGTATAAAAATGGGAATTTGGAATTAACTGTATTAAAGGGGCTTAATCTATCAGTTAAAAAAGGAGAGCTTGTTGCATTTATGGGTCCAAGTGGAAGTGGGAAATCCACTCTTATGAACATTTTGGGGTGTCTTGACAGCCTGACTTCAGGAACATATATTTTAGACGGTCAAGATGTTTCCAAAATAAAGGGCGATGCACTAGCAAAAGTGAGAAACGAAAAAATTGGGTTTGTATTTCAGACTTTTAATTTGCTTCCTAAAATGAATGCTGTTGAAAATGTTGCACTTCCAGCACTTTATGCAGGAGTAAAAAAGTCTGAAAGAACAAAAAGAGCAATAGAAGCACTTGAGAGTGTGGGACTTGGGGATAGAATTCACCATAAGCCGAATGAGATGTCTGGAGGACAAAGGCAAAGAGTTGCAATTGCAAGAGCCATCATTAATAATCCAAGTATACTTTTGGCAGATGAGCCAACTGGAAATTTAGATTCCAAATCAACTGAGGAAATTTTGGAAATCTTTAAAAAACTGAATGATAAAGGAACAACGATTGTAATGGTAACTCATGAAGAAGATGTGGCCGAGCATTGTAAAAGAATTATTAGATTAAAAGACGGCGTGATTGAAAAAGATGAAATTGTTGTAAATCGGAGAGGAGGCTAAATGGATTTTTTAGAGTCGTTAAAGTTGTCTTTGTCCAACTTGCTTAGTTATAAAGTGAGGTCATTTTTGACGATGTTAGGTATAATAATTGGGATTGGAGCAGTTATTATGATGTCGTCATTGGGAGCTGGAATGAAGCAAAATATAACGGGAGACTTAAATAAGCTAGGAGTGGGAAATTTTAACGTTTCGATTGACACTTCTCCTGGACAAACTTATAAAACTGAAGATTTGATGACGGAAAAAGATATTGAAAATATAAAAAAAATAGAAGAAGTTGAAGCGGTTAGTCCAACTTCCAGTGCTTTTGCCAGAATTGAAGTTGATGGAAATACAAAAATGTTTATGGGAACAGGAGTTACGCAAGATTATTTTAAAATATCAAACTTTACTATAGTAAAAGGAAGAAAATTTTTACCAAGCGAGTATAAAAAAGATGGAAGGTTCATAATAATTGACAGTTCTACAGCAGAGCAGCTGTATCCAGATGAAAACCCGATAGGAAAGAAGGTAACTCTAAACTTTAAAAAGAACAGATATGAATTAGTCATTGTCGGAGTGTATAAAGATCCCTATTCAAGTCTAAATTTTGGAGGTGGAGGAGGTGCTCCATCGAGCGGACTTATACCAAATCAGTTTTTAGTATTTATTAACGGAGGGGAACAGAATAAATTTGAAGAATTACAAGTAAAGGCAACTTCGGCAAATTCATTAAATATTGCAATGGCGGAAGTTAAAGATTTAATGTCAAGAAGAGGAAGTTCTTCTGATAAATATAATGTGAGATCAGAAAGTTCGGGATTAGATCAATTTAATAATATTTTAAATATGGTAACTTTATTTATCAGTGGAGTCGCTGGAATTTCATTATTTGTAGGAGGAATTGGTGTAATGAATATTATGCTTGTTAGCGTTACGGAACGAATAAGGGAAGTTGGTTTAAGAAAAGCATTAGGAGCCAGAACGAAGGATATTCTTGTGCAATTTTTGATTGAAGCAGTAATTTTGACATTTTTTGGAGGTATAATCGGAGTTGCAATTGGGTATTCTTTGGCACTTCTAATTGGTATGTTTATTAAGACATCTCCAGTATTAAGTCCAGGTGTTGTATCTGTGTGTATATTTGTTTCAACAATGATAGGACTTGTATTTGGAGTTTATCCAGCTAAAAAGGCAGCAACATTAGAACCAATGGAGGCATTGAGGACTGATTAATACTTGATTGTAGTTTAAAATCTAAATAATTATTAAATAAAAATGGATTATTCTAAAAATTAATGGGATAATCTTTTTTTTTAAATTTTTGAAAAAAGTATGATATAATATATTTGAATTTTTTTAAATGTATTGATAATTTTACTTTTTTGATGTGTCAATGTTCTTTATTAAAAAAAATTATAAAAATTAAGAAAAGTAAAAATTGAAAAATATTATATTGATTTAATTTTGTAAAAAGTCAAATACAAAAATATAAAAGGAGATGATAAAAATGTCAAAAAACAAATATATTAATATGGATATAACAAATTTGCCAACGCCAGTATTTATAGTGGATGAGAGATTGCTTAAAAGAAATCTTGAAATATTAAAAAGTGTAATTGACAGGACAGGATGTAAAATATTGCTTGCACAAAAGGGATTTTCGATGTTTTATTTTTATCCGCTGATTGGAAAGTATTTGAATGGAACTACTGCGAGTTCGTTATTTGAAGCACGGCTTGGATATGAGGAAATGGAATTGAAGAGTAAAGATAGAAAATTAGAAACTCACATTTTTAATCCGTCTTACAGGGAAGATGAATTTGATGAAATTATGAAAATTACAAATCATATTGTATTTAATTCATTTAATCAATGGAAAAAATTTAAAGATAAAGTAAGAGAATTTGAAGAAAAAAATGGTAAAAAAATTAGTTGTGGACTTAGATTGAATCCAGAATTTTCTGAAGTTGAAACAGAAATTTATAACCCAGCAGGAAGATTTTCCAGATTTGGAGTGACACTTGAAAATTTTAGGGAAGATGAACTTGAAGGATTAGATGGATTTCATTTTCATGCACTTTGTGAGCAAAATTCAGATGCTTTGGAAAATGTTCTAAAGATTTTTGAAAAAAAATTTGGGAAATATTTGTATAATATGAAATGGTTGAATTTTGGGGGAGGACATCATATTACAAGAGCAGATTATGATGTTGAAAAACTTGTAAAATGTATAAATTATATAAAGGGAAAATATGGTGTGGAGGTTTATTTAGAACCAGGAGAAGCAGTTGCACTAAATACGGGATTTTTAGTTTCAGAAGTTTTGGATATTACAAAAAATGAGATGGATATTTTATTGATGGATACTTCGGCTTCTTGTCACATGCCAGATGTAATTGAAATGCCATATCGTCCATTTATTTTTGGTTCAGGAATGTCAGGTAAAAAAAAATATACCTATAGATTGGGAGGGCCTACTTGCCTTGCCGGAGATATAATTGGGGATTATTCCTTTGATGAGCCAGTAAAAGTAGGGGATAAACTGATTTTTACTGATATGGCACATTACAGTATGGTAAAGACAAATACTTTTAATGGGATAAATTTGCCTGCGATTGCGGTTTATACTGAAAAAGGCGGAGTTGAGGTTATTAGAAGATTTACGTATGAGGATTTTAGAAATAGATTATCATAATTTTTTAAATAAATAATTAAAAATAAATATAAAAAATATTAAATATAAGTGCAATAGACAAAAGATATAATAAATGATATAATAAGTAAATTCTGACTGAAATATTTAATAAGGAATAAAAAATAGTGATGAAAAAAATGATTATAGATAGAAGAAAAAGTATAATGCTTGTGATGACTTGTATTATTTTTATGATGACTTATTCAAGTTTGATAGGAACGCCTAGTTTTAGCCATAAATTAAGTGTTTTTGTAAATGAGAATAATTTGAGCCATGAGGATATTAGGGATCTGATTGTGAAGATTAATCAGTTTAAGAGCAGGGATAATAGGCGATTTACAGAAGAATTGGAAAAAATTGGGAAAAGAAAGGAAAAAGAAAAGAAAAATAATAACTTGTTTTTTTTGTTTAAAGGAAGTCAAGATGTTATTTATTATGGAAATAGAAATTGTCAAAGCTATGATAAAATTTTTGAAAATTCCCAAGATATTTATGCTTTTTTTAGTAAAAAGAATGAAAATAATTTGAGAATACGTGAATAGAAATTGAATATTTTATAATAGGGCAGATTTGATCTGTGATTTAAAAATTTAATATACGAAAGGAAAAAATTATAAAATATGTTAAAAAAATTAGGAGAAAAAATATTTGGTACATCAGATGATAGAGAAATAAAAAAAATGCAGAAATTAGTAAACAAAATTAATGAGATTGAACCGATTTTTGAAAAACTGACAGATGAGCAGCTGCAGCATAAAACAGTGGAATTTAAAGAAAGATTAGCAAAGGAATCGCTTGATGACATATTAGTGGAAGCATTTGCGACAGTGAGAGAAACTGCTAAAAGACTATTAGGAATGCGTCATTATGATGTTCAGCTTATTGGTGGAATGATTTTGCATAAGGGAAGCATTGCGGAAATGAAGACAGGGGAAGGAAAAACTCTGATGTCAACACTTTCAATCTATTTGAATGCGTTGACAGGGAAAGGTGTGCACGTTGTAACGGTTAATGATTATCTTGCAAAGCGGGATAGAGATATTATGGCGGGACTTTTTGAGTTTTTAGGACTAACTTCAGGAGTTGTTGTTGGGAATATTACGCCAGAGCAAAGAAAAAATGCGTACAACTGTGATATTACTTATGGAACTAATAATGAATTTGGATTTGACTATTTGAGAGATAATATGGTTGGAGAACTTGATGAAAAGGTTCAACGTGGGCATAATTATGTTATTGTCGATGAAATAGATTCGATTTTGATTGATGAAGCAAGAACGCCGCTTATTATTTCGGGAGCTGCTGAAGAAACTACAGAGTGGTATAATACTTTTGCAGAAGTTGCTAAAAAACTTAAAAGAAGTTACAAGACTGAAGAAATTAAAGATAAGAAAAATACAGTTATCCCTGATGAAGACTGGGAAGACTATGAAGTTGATGAAAAGTCGCATACGGTTACAATTACTGATAAAGGGATTAAAAATGTTGAAAGAATATTGAAAATTGAAAATTTGTATTCGCCGGAATATGTTGAACTGACACATTTTTTGACACAGGCATTGAAGGCAAAGGAATTATTTAAATTAGATAGGGATTATATTATTAATGATGATAATGAAGTTATTATAGTTGATGAATTTACTGGACGTCTTATGGAAGGAAGACGTTATTCAGATGGACTGCATCAGGCTATAGAGGCTAAGGAAAAATTAGAAGTTGCAGGGGAAAATCAAACACTTGCGACAATTACACTGCAAAACTATTTTAGAATGTATGAAAAACTTTCAGGAATGACAGGGACTGCAAAAACAGAAGAAGATGAATTTAAACAAATTTATAAGTTAAAAGTTATTGTAGTGCCTACAAATAGACCTGTAGCCAGAGTTGACCTGCCAGATGTAATTTATATGAATAAAAATGCTAAATATAAAGCGATTGCAAGAAAAATAGAAGAACTTTATGAAAAGGGACAGCCAGTTCTTGTCGGTACAGCTTCAATACAGCATTCTGAAGAAGTATCAGCACTTCTTAAAAAGGCAAAAATTCCGCATGAAATATTAAATGCAAAACATCACGAAAGAGAAGCGGAAATTATAGCGCAAGCTGGGCGTTTTAAAACAGTAACGATTGCAACAAATATGGCAGGACGTGGAACAGATATAAAACTTGGTGGAGATGCAGAGTCTTTTGCTACAAAAGTTGCAGTTAAGGGAACACCAGAATACGAAGATGTTTATAAAACTTATGCGAAGGAATGTGAAGAGGATAAAAAACGGGTTATTGAAGCTGGAGGGCTGTTTATTTTAGGAACTGAAAGACACGAAAGCAGACGTATTGACAATCAGTTAAGAGGACGTGCTGGACGTCAAGGAGATCCAGGAACATCTGAATTTTATTTGTCGCTAGATGATGACTTGATGAGATTATTTGGTGGAGATAAGTTAAAAGCAATGATGAAAATGTTAAAAATTGATGAAGATGAGGAAATTCGTCATAAACAAATCAGTAAATCTGTAGAAAATGCACAAAAACGTATTGAAAGCAGAAATTTTTCATCAAGAAAAAGTCTTATTGAATATGATGATGTAAACAATACTCAAAGAGAAGTTGTCTATGAACAAAGGGATGCAATTTTGAAAAATGAAAATCTTAAGGAATTGATTACTGGAATGATTTCAGATACAGTGGATGATATTGTAAATTCGGCTTATGTTGGTGAAGGCAATGGAGAAAAGGATTTTAATTTATTGGCAGACAAATTTCAAGAAACATTTGAATATGAAATTTCAGAAGATTTACAAAATGCAAGCGCTGAAGAAATTTCTGACAAAGTTTATGATGACTTAATAAAAGTTTATGATGAAAAGGAAGAAGCTATTGGAAGTGAAGTATTTAGAAGAATTGAAAGATATATTATGCTTGAAGTACTAGATTCTAAATGGCGACAACATTTGAAGGATTTGACAGAATTGCGTGAAGGAATAAGATTACGTTCTTATGGACAAAGAAACCCGATTCACGATTATAAAATCGTAGCTTTTGATGTTTATAATGAAATGATAGATGCGATAAAACGTGAAACAAGTTCATTTATCCTTAAATTAAGAGTTCGTAGCGAAGAAGATACAAATAATTTGACACATGAAGAAGTTTCAAATGTAAAATACGAACATAATGAAAATGAAATGATTGGTGACGATGTTCCAAATGATGCGGCAAACAAACCAAGACGTCCACTTTCACGAAGAGAAAGAAGAGAACGTGAAAGAAGGAATGTATAAAAATTCTTGATTAATATAAAACTACACCCGAAATCTTAAAAGAACAAGATAGAAAAGTGTAGTTTTTTTATATTTTTTATTCTATTATTTCTAAAATAGCTTTTGGTTTTTCAACTTTTTCTTTAGTCAGTTCAAAAGCCTCCAAAACCATATTTTGAGATTCGTTAATATTTTTATTGTCATTATAATAAATCTCAGCAATTTTTTCATTTTTTTCAATTTTTTCTCCCACTTTTTTAAAGATATTTATTCCTACTGAATGATCAATTTTATCTTCTTTTTTAGCGCGTCCAGCACCAATAATCATTGCAGCCTTCCCAATTTTTTCTGTTTTTATTCTTTTTATATATCCTGCATTTTCAGAAAAAATTTCTATTTTATATTTGGCTTTTGGAAGCAAATCGTAATTATTTACAAGTTCCTTATTTCCACCGCTTTCTCCAATAAATTCAGCTAATATCTGTAATGCGTTTTCGTTTTTTATAACTTTGTCTATTTTTTCATAAGCCTCGCAAAGTTCTGATATTTCCCCTTTTTCCTTTAATGCAAGTCCTACAATTGTATAGACAACTTCTTTCACATCATCAGCACAATTTCCTTTTAGAAATTCTATTGCCTCAATAATTTCATTTGCATTTCCAACTGCATATCCTAGCGGCTCATCCATATTGCTAAGCACAACCTTAACTTTTCTGCCTGCTCCTTTACCAATTTCCATCATTCGTTCTGCTAATTTTTTAGCTTGATCCAAATTTTTCATAAAAGCTCCATCTCCAACTTTCACGTCTAGAATTATAACATCCGAATGAATAGCCAATTTTTTACTCATAATGCTGCTTGCAATTAGTGGAATACTTGGAACAGTTGCTGTAACATCACGTAAAGAATATAGTTTTTTGTCAAGTGGGACAATTTTATCGCTGTAACCCATAAGACCGATTCCAGTTTTATTGGCAATTTTTGCGAGTTCTTCTCTTGTTGTTGAAAATTTGAAGCCTTGAATTGATTCAAATTTATCAATTGTTCCGCCAGTATGACCAAGACCTTTTCCAGATAGTTTTACATTTCCCATTCCAAGTGCTGATAAAATGGGAGAAAGAATGACTGTAACTTTGTCACCAACTCCGCCAGTGCTGTGCTTATCAACGAGAAATCTATTTATTTCATCAAATTTTATAGTATCTCCAGAATCTCGCATTAACATTGTAAATTTTAATAATTCGTTTTTTGTCATATCGTTAAAATAAACAGCCATAAGAAATGCCGTCATCTGATAGTCAGGTATATTTCCCGATAAATACCCATTTAATAAAAATTCAATTTCCATTTCTGAAAGTTCGTTATTATCACGTTTTTTTTGAATTATATCCACAGCTCTCATAAAATCATCTCCTATTTAATTCTAAATTTTCTAATAAAGAAAAGGCTGTAAAAGAATGATATTTAATTTTTATATCAATTCTAAAACAGCCGTTGGTAATTTTTTGAATTTGAAGAAATACTTGTATAGTAATTACATAATTATAATTTGTAATTACTGGAATTATCAAATATCAAATAATTTATTTGATTATATTGAAGGTTTTACTATAATTTTTCCATCTTTAATATCTTGTTTAATTTGTTCAAGACGTTTGATATTTTCTTCACCAATTTTATCTTTTGTAAATTCAAAGTCTGTGGTTCCTACTCCATTTTCCTTGATTCCAAAAGTTTGTACTTTTGCTTGGAATTTTCCTTCGGCAGTAGTTTTTATAACATCAAATACTGCATTGTCAACATATTTCATCATAGAAGTTAAGATTGTTCCAGGATACAGGGAATCTTGGTTAGAATCTACACCAATTCCATAAACATTTTTTTCTTTAACTGCTTGGAATACTCCAAGTCCGCTTGCTCCAGCTGCGTGATAAATTACATCTGCACCTTGTTGAATTAATGTTTCTGTTTTTGCTTTAGCTGACGCTTGATCGTTGAAAGAATTGCTTCCTCCGATGTAAACAGGTAAAACTTTGATGCTAGGTTTTACATATCTTGCACCTTGTGCATATCCAGCATAAAATCTGTTAATTAGTTCAGATTCATTTGCTCCAACGAATCCAATAGTTCCTGTTTTATCCATCATTCCAGCTAATGCACCTACAAGGAATGACCCTTCATGTTCTTTAAATAAGATAGAAGCAACATTTGGAAGGCCAGTTACAGTTTCATCAATTATTGCAAATTTTTGATCTGGGAACGCTTTGGCTACTGCAACTAACGAATCTTTCATTGTATAACCAACTGCAATAATTAAGTCAAATTCACCAGTTTCTGCAAATTGTGTCAAAGCATTTTTTGCTTCTGTCGCTGGGTCTTTTGGCTCATATTCTTTAAAAGAAATCCCAAGTTCCTTCTGAGCCTTTTGCAATCCTCTAAAAGTTGCATCATTAAACGATTTGTCACCTTTTCCACCTGTAGAGTAAACTACTGCAACAGATTTTTTAGAATTTGTTGAATCAGTAAAAGTTTTTCCATCTTTTACCTGCTCTCCAGTAGCTGGCTTATTTCCACAAGCTGCGATTAACATTAGTGCAAAAATTACACTAAAAATTGTTAAAATTCTTTTCATTTTCTCCTCCTAAAAATTTTATATTTTTTTCTATAATTAATTATACCTTATTTTTTTGAATTTTTAAATGATTTTTTTGAAAAATTTTTTTGTAGTAAATTGCAAATGTAAATTTCACTTTTTATGAAATATATAAGAAAAATAAATTGGAAAAAAATAGCAAATTTGCTATAATATAAAAAATGAAAAAATTTGGAAAAATGGAGAGAAAATTAAGTTGAAACATGAAATAGATTTTGATAAAAAGAGAAAAATGAATATTCTGGCACCAGCAGGAAATTATGAAAAACTGGTTGCGGCGGTAAAGGCTGGGGCTAATGAGGTATTTTTTGGTCTGAAGGGATTTGGGGCTAGAAGAAATAATGAAAATCTGGCTATGCAGGAGGTATTTGACGGGATTGACTATGCTCATTCACGTGGGGTTAAAACGCTTATGACTTTGAATACGATTTTAAAGGACAGCGAAATTAACAGTATGTACAATAATGTCAAAAGGGTTTATGAACACGGGATTGATGCTGTTATTGTGCAGGATTTGGGATTTGTGAAGTTTTTAAAGGAAAATTTTCCAAATTTGAAGATTCACGGAAGTACACAAATGACTGTGGCAAATCATGTAGAAGCCAATAAATTAAAGGAACTGGGTTTAACTCGTGTCTGTCTTGCAAGAGAGCTTTCTTTTGAAGAGATAAAAAGTATCCGTGAAAAGACTGACATAGAGCTGGAAATCTTTGTTTCAGGTTCACTATGCATTTCCTATTCTGGAAATTGCTACATAAGCAGCTTTATTGGGGGAAGAAGTGGAAATCGTGGACTTTGTGCATATTCTTGCCGTAAAAAGTTTACAGATGAAAATGGAAAAAGTGCATATTTTTTAAGTCCAAATGACCAGCTTCTGCAGGAAAAGGAAATTAATTTGCTAAAAAGCATTGGAATTGATGCGATAAAAGTTGAAGGTCGGAAAAAATCGAGCGAATATGTTTATGAAACCGTAAGTTATTACGATAATATTTTAAAAGGGACTCCACGGCCGACAGAAAGCTACAAGCTGTTTAACCGTGGATATTCAAAGGGATATTTTTATTTGGATGACAAACTTATGAACTTTAAATATTCTTCAAATTTTGGATATTTTCTGGGAGTGAGAATTGGTGAGTCAAATAATTTCAAAATTGATGACAAATTAATTTTAGGAGATGGAGTTCAATTTGTAGATGAAAATTTTGAACAGATTGGCGGAGAATATGTAAATAAAATTAGGATTATTGAAGCTTATGAGAATGGAAATAACGAGAATAGGGAGTTTGGAAAAAAAGATTCTGAAAAGAAAAATAAAAAACAGAACCCAAAAAGTAAAGGTAAGGAAAATGAAGATAAAAAAGCTGAAGAAAAAACTTCAAAAGCTGATAAATACGATATTATTTCCATTGGAAAATTGCCAAAAGGGACAAAGTACATTTATAAAAATTATTCTAAAGAGATTAACGACAGAATTATTCATAATATAAAGGTTTCCAAAAGATATGCGGCTGTTAATGCAAAATTGCTGGCAAAAAAAGGGCAGGAAATTGAACTTACACTGGAAATTGAAAACTTGAAAAATGAGATAATTTCTGCTACGAAAAAAGGGAATATTATCGAGCAGGATGCCAGAAAATTAATTACGAAGGAGCAAATTGCCGAAAAAATTGGAGAGTTAGGGGATACAACTTTTGAGCTTGGAAAAATTCAGATTGACTATGATGGAACTTCGTTTATTCCCTTTAGTGAACTGAAAAATTTGAAAAGGGAATGTGTTTCAGAACTTTTGGAAAAATTGCTGGAATCATATAAAAGAACAGCTGCTGAGCGAAAAAAATATGATTTTGAATTAAATAAAAATTCTGAAATCAAGGAAAATGAAAATACAGAAAATAAGAAAAGACCAGTTATTTCAGCACTTGTTGCAAATGATGAGCAGGAAAAAGCCTGTCGTGAAACGGGAATAACAAAAATTTACCGAAAACAGTTTGATGTTGCCAAAGAAAAGAACTTGTCCAAAACAGATAAAATAAAAATTGGAACAAATTTAGTTTCTAACCTTTATCAGGCAATTATGGGAGAAAAAACTGGAGCAAAAGGGCAGTCCTTAGATTGGAACTTAAACGTTTTCAATAATCATACAATTGAAATGTTTTCTAACTTTAAAAATTTAGAAACGGTATTTTTATCGCCAGAATTAAGCTGTCGACAGTTAAAAAACATAAAATCTGATAAATTGAAAAAGGGTCTTGTGATTTACGGTTATCTAAAGGGAATGTATATTGAGCATAAAATTTTTGATGAGAATTACAAAGAATTGGAAGGAGAATTTTATGATAAGTATAAAATTGTGAAAAATGAGCTGGATAACATTGAGCTTTATTTGGATAAACCAATGAATTTGATTCCAAGGCTAAATGAGATTTATGAACTGGATTTGGATGAATTGAGGCTGGATTTTACGTTTGAAAATGCTGATGAAGTAAGAAAGATTATAAAAAGTGTTGATACGAAAAGTGGGAAATATACTCCTTATGCTTTTGAACAGGGAGTTTTATAAATTTTTAAAATTAAAGGAGGAACCTTGGAAATTGAGAAAAGACAGAAATATCTGGAAAAATTATATTTACTTTTAGGTGCATCAATTTTTGTGCATTATGCTTTGGTTATTTTATTTAATATTTTAATATTAATAAATATTTTTACAACTGGAGAATATAAAAAGATATTTAAAGATAAATCGCTTATTACTGTGGGAATCGTTCTTGGATTTTCCCTTATAACATCTGCCTTTTACAAAAATATTTTGGGATTAATGGCAATTCCAATATTTTTGTGCATTATAGTTGGACGTTATTATACATTGATTGTAAATGTGGAATTTAAAAAAAATAATCTGGAATGGATGGCAAAATTTTCTGGAATATCGCTTTTTATTGGAATTGGAGAATTTCTATTCACGCATAACAGAGTAGGATATTTTGCATATTTTAATCCAAATTATCTTGGAAGCATTATGATGATGTCGGCAATTATAAATTTATATTTTACTTTTGAAAAAAGGTCAAAAATTAATTTTGTCATATTTATTATGAATATTCTGACAATTTTGATAACAGGCTCAAGATCATCATTAATTGCAGTAATTCTTGGAATGTTTGTACTTTTTTTCTATTTTTTGAAAAGACGATATTTTGCAGGATTAATCTTAATGCTTGTGTCATATATTTTTGGAGTAATTTCAGGAGTTTTTCCATTTTTGCGGGAAAGTACGTTAATAGAATATTTTTGGTTAAGAATAGAAATCATTGATATGGCAATTAGAATTTTCAAAAAAACAAATCTTTTATACGGACACGGGAACTTTTTTTACTATAAATTTACGAATTACGTGTATCCACATTCGCATAATGCATTGGTAGAATTGCTTTTAAGCTATGGGTTAATTGGAACAATAGCTTTACTTACTGTATTTTTACGATATTTATACGATATTTTGAAAAATGACAGGAATAATGTTATGAAAATTGCTTTAATTGCTGGAATTGTAGTTCATAATTTTACTGACTTTGCAATTTTTTGGATACAGACTGTACTTTTATTTATTATGGCTTTGGCTTATAAGGAAAAAAATGAGAAAATACGTGGCTATAGACAAATACAAAATAAATAAAAAAAGAGGAAGGAACAAAAAATGAGAGATAATATATATGTGGGACTTGTCCACTATCCTGTATACAATAAAAATAACGCAGTTGTAGCGACTTCCGTTACAAACTTTGATATACACGATATTTCTAGAACATGCAGAACTTATGATATAAAAAAATATTTCATAATTACTCCAGTTGATGCCCAGAAGGAGCTGACAGGCAGAATAATCGGCTACTGGACTGAAGGAAACGGAATAGAATTTAATAAAAATCGAAATGAAGCCTTTGAAAATACAGAACTTGAAGATTCTGTCCAAAGTGCTATAAAAACTATTGAAAAAATTGAAGGAAAAAAGCCAAAAATTATTACAACTTCAGCAAAAATTTTTCCAAATACTGTTGGATATGCTGATTTAGGTAAAGAAATCATTGAAGATGATACTCCATACTTAATTTTATTTGGAACTGGATGGGGACTTACAAGCGAAATTATGGATTTATCCTACAAAATTTTAGAGCCAATTCGTGGAAAAACTCAATATAATCATTTATGTGTCAGAAGTGCTGTTTCAATAGTTTTAGATAGATTATTAGGTGAAAATTAAATTAAAAATATGTAGAAAATCTGAAAGGAGAAAATAAGCGGAAATATGAAAGCAAAAAATAAAGGATTAGTAGGAATTGTAGTAGTCAGCCACAGTAATACACTTGCAGAAGAAGTTATTAACTTTGTAAAAGTGTTCAAGCAAGAGGATTTTGCCTTGGAAAATGGGGGTAATGCGAAAAGGGAGGTTTATGGAACAAATGTTGAAAATGTTAAGCAGGCCATACTTCGTGCAGATAAAGGAGCAGGAGTGCTTGTCTTTGTCGATATGGGAAGTTCTGTATTTAATGCAGTTAAGGCAATAAAGGAATTGGAAGGACAAGTTGAAGCTAAAATTGCAGATGCTCCGTTTTTGGAGGGGGTAATTTCAGCAGTTGCAGGTAATTTTAATGGAATTGACCTGAATGATTTGAAAATAATTGCTGAAGATAGCAGAAAATTTACAAAATTAAGAAAGGAAATTTAACCAAAATTAAAAATAAAGCAAGGGGTCTTGACTCCTTGTCAAAATGAAAAAATTAAGAAAGTGAGAAATAATAGTAAATAATGGAAAACTTAGTAAATATAGGAACAATTGTTGGAACACACCATTTACGAGGAAGCGTCAAAATTAACTCAATTTTTGAAAACATTGAACTTATCCAAAATGAGCGTGTTCTCCTTGAAAAAAATGATAAAAAAAGATTGCTTGTTGTAAAAAATGTAAAAAGATTAAATGACAAAAAAGTAATTTTAGATTTTGAAGGAATTGACAATGTTGATAGTGCAAAGGAATTAAATGGCTATAAAGTTAAAATTCGACGTGATTTATTGCCAGAAAAAAGTGAGGATAACTTTTATATAAAAGATATATTTGGACTAGAAGTATTTTCTGAAAATAAGAAAATTGGTGAAATTGTTGATGTAATGGAAACTGCTGCCCATAATATTTTAATTATCGAAGATATTGATTCCAAAAAAGAAATCATGATTCCACTAATTGATGAATTTGTAACAAAAATTGACTTTCCAAACGGGAAAATGGAAGTAACTCTAATTGATGGAATGCGAGAATAATAAAATCTAATATAATTTTATTAGATTCGTTGTAAATTTAGATTGTATGAGCAAGAGGCTTTTTCTCTTGTTGTTAAATAAAAAAATATAATAAAGTTATTTATAAAAGGGAGTAAAATCAATGAAATTTAACGTACTCACACTATTTCCAGAATTATTTGAGCAATATTTATCACAAACAATTCTAAAAAGAGCAAGTGATAAAGATATCATCAATTTTAATATTGTAAACATCAGAGATTATGCCAGAAATAAACACAATCAAATGGATGACATCCCTTTTGGCGGTGGTGCAGGAATGGTTCTAAAGCCAGAAGCCTACTGGAACTTCTTTTATGAAAACTACGATTTTTATAATAACGAAAATAAAAATTCAAAAAAGCCTTACGTAATTTTTTTATCTCCACAAGGAAAACAGCTAACCCATAAAAAAGTTACAGAATTTTCCAAAAAGGAGGAAATTGTCCTTATTTCAGGTCGTTACGAAGGATTAGATCAAAGAGTAATTGACAAATTTGTAGATGAGGAAATTTCTATTGGTGATTATGTCCTAAGTAGCGGAGATTTGCCATCCCTTGTAATTATGGATTCTGTAATTCGTATAAAAGAAGGAGTAATAAAAAAAGAATCTTTTGAAACAGATTCATTTTATAATGGACTATTGGGATTTCCACAATATACAAGACCGGTAGAAATTGATGGCTTTACTGTTCCGGAAGTTCTGCGAAGTGGAAATCATGCTAAAATTGATGAATATAGGCGATTTCATTCAATTGAAAAAACTATGAAAAATAGAATGGATTTATTTGAGAAAAAGTTGGAAAATATTAATGAAGATTTGGAATTTAAAAAGATTTACAAGAAGTATTTGAAAAATAAAAATTAGTTTGTATATCTGAAAATAATAGGATATAATAAAATAAAGATGTAAAAAATAGGAAATAAGTAAAAATTTAGGAGAGAGGTATCTATGATAAAAGATTTTGAGCAAAAATGGTGGCATAAATCTGTTGTATACCAGATTTATCCAAAGAGTTTTAATGATACAACTGGAAGTGGACAAGGAGATATAAAAGGAATTACACAAAAATTAGATTATTTGAAGAAACTAGGAGTAGAGGTTTTGTGGTTGACACCGATGTATAAATCACCTCAAAATGATAATGGATATGATATTAGTGATTATTATAATATTGATGAGAGTTATGGGATAATGGAAGATTTTGAGGAAATGTTGAACGAGGCTCACAAAAGAGGATTGAAAATAGTGATGGATATTGTCATAAATCATTCTTCGACTGAAAATGAGTGGTTTAAAAAATCTGAAGCTAGAGATCCAGAATTTGAAGATTTTTACATTTGGAAAGATCCAGTTGATGGAAAAGAGCCTACAAACTGGGAATCAAAATTTGGTGGAAATGCTTGGCAATGGAGTGAAAAGAGAGGACAATATTATTTACATCTATTTGATGTGACTCAAGCTGACTTGAATTGGGAAAATGAAAATGTTAGAAAAAAATTGTATGAAATGATTAGATATTGGTTAAATAAAGGAGTAGACGGATTTAGATTTGATGTAATTAACTTGATTTCAAAAGATCAAAGATTCTTGAATGATGATGGAACTGATACTAGATTTGTGCCTGATGGAAGAAGATATTACACAGATGGGCCTAGAATTCATGAGTTCTTGAAAGAATTACATAAAGAGGTATTTGGAGAAAGTGATTTATTGACAGTTGGAGAAATGTCATCTACTGCCATTGAAAATTGTATAAAATACTCAAATCCTGATGAAAAAGAACTTGCTATGACATTTTCATTCCATCATTTGAAAGTGGATTATCCAAATGGTGAAAAATGGGTAAAAGCACCGTTTGATTTTGTGCAATTGAAGAAAATATTATCTAAATGGCAAATTGGAATGTATGAAGGGAATGGATGGAATGCAACTTTCTGGAATAATCACGATCAGCCAAGAGCATTGTCAAGATTTGGAAATGATAAAAAATATCACGATGAATCAGCAAAAATGTTAGCGACAGTTCTTCACGGATTACAAGGAACACCTTATGTTTATCAAGGTGAAGAATTTGGAATGACAAATCCATATTTTGATAAAATCGAGAAATATCGAGATGTTGAATCGACTAACATTTATAAAATTTTGTTGGATAGAGGATGTTCTGAAGAAGAAGCTATTGAAATTTTAATGCAAAAATCAAGAGATAACTCAAGAACGCCTGTTCAATGGGATGACTCTAAAAATGCAGGATTTACAGAAGGAACACCTTGGATTTCAGTTCCAGAAAATTACAAAGAAATTAACGTGAAAAAAGCGTTGGAAGATCCAAATTCTGTATTCTATCATTATCAAAATTTGATTAAATTGAGAAGAAATGAAGAATTGTTGATAACTGGAAGATATGAAGATTTTGATATTGAAAATGAAAAGGTTTATGCTTATAAGAGAGTTGGAGAAAATGCTGAATTAATAGTAATTTCTAATTTCTATGGTGAAACTTGCGAGTTTGATGTTAAAGGATTGGATTTAGAAAATGCGTCAATTTTATTGTCAAATTACATTGAAGGGCCTAAAATTTCAAATGATAAAATTATTTTGAAACCTTATGAAAGTATTATTTTTAAAAAATAAAATAAATATTTAAATATAAATTTGCCGTTAAATAAAATTCTGAAATATGGAATTTATACAAAACCCCATTTAAATAACGAATATATTACAAATCTTTTTAGTAGTTTAAACCGGATATTTATTTTCAAGTAATTAAAATATAATTTTTGCTTTTTAAATGGGGAATAGTATTATTTAGCGGTATTTTAAATGAAAAAGAAAGGAAACTAAAATGAAAGCGGAAATTATATGTGTTGGAACAGAATTATTAGTTGGAGATATTGTAAATACGAATGCACAGTATATTTCAGCGAAGTTTACAAACATTGGGATTGATTTATATTATCAAACTACAGTTGGGGATAATTATGGACGGCTTAAAGAATGTCTGGAGAATGCTTTTAAAAGAGTTGATTTAGTAATTACTACTGGAGGACTTGGACCTACAGTTGATGATATTACGAAGGAAGTTGTGGCTGATTATTTTGAGGAAGAGCTGGAAGTTATTGAGAGGTATTATGATTTGATTGTGAAAAGATATAATGAGAGAGGCTTTGGAGAAGTGGCTTCTGGCGGAAGAAAGGAGGCTTCAATTTTAAAAAATTCAAAATTATTAGAAAATGAAGTTGGACTTGCACCTGGATTTTTTTATGAAAAGGATAATAAAAAAATAATAGTTTTACCAGGACCTCCAAGAGAAATGACATGGATGGTTGACAATCAAGTTTTGCCACTTTTGAAGCAATATTCAAATGATGTTTTATTAATGAGAACACTGGAAATAAGAGGAATTCCAGAAGGAAGAATTGATGATAGGTTAAAGAATTATTTTGAAATGTCAAATCCAACTGTTGCCCCTTATGCAAAGGAAGGGTGTGTTCACGTTAGAATTGCGATGAAGGGAGATCGTGGGAGTTCAGATTATTTGATTGCTGAAATTGATAAAATTGCAGATGAGATTAAAGAAATTTATCCGCAGGCTGTGGAAATTAAAGAAAATTAATAAAAGTACAAAGCTTGACAAAAACGTATTTATATGATATAAATAAACTGTCTAATAGGGATGCCCCATCTCTACATTTAGACTTCTTTCATACAAGAAAACGAGCACATGGCTCGTTTTTATTTTATGGTTTGACCATTTAATAAAAAATAGTATTGAATAAATAGTTAGGAGAATAAAATTATAGGATGAAAAGAGAAATAGCAATAATTGGTGGCGGTGCTTCGGGATTTTTAACAGCGATTACTGCCAAGAAGAATGGAAAAGATGTTGTCATTTTAGAAAGAAAGGACAGGGTTTTAAAAAAGGTTCTAACTACTGGAAATGGTCGATGTAATCTGACAAATGTAAATGCTTCAAATCAAAATTATTTTGGAATTGAAAAAATGAGGCAGCCAATTGAGAAAATTTTAGGAAGTTTTACTTCGCAAGATGCAATGAGATTTTTTGAAGATGAAGTTGGAATTATTTGCAACGAGGAGAATCGAGGAAAGGTTTATCCGCTTAGCGGACAGGCGGCTTCGATTGTGGATGGGCTTAGATTTTATGCGCAAAGCCTTGGAATAGAGATAATTACAGATTTTTACGCTATGAAAATTGAAAAGGAAATGTTTGATTTTAAGATAATTTCAGAAGATAAAAGGCAAATTACTGCAAAAAAGGTTGTCCTTGCCACTGGCGGTAAATCTTATCCTGAGCTGGGATCTAATGGAAGCGGGTATGAGCTGGCGAAAAAGTTTGGACATACTGTTACGAAATTAACGCCTGTTATTGTGCAGTTGAAGGCGGAAAAGGAGAAAATAAGGGGACTGAAGGGGATTAAGTCGGATGTGGAAGTTACGGCTTTTGGAGAAAATGAAGATGGAGAAAAAATAAAAATTTGTACTTATGATGGAGAATTGTTATTTACAGATTTTGGGATTTCTGGAAATGTGGTTTTTAATATTTCTTATGTTTTTCCAATTTACAAAAATGTAGAATTTGAAATTGACTTTATGCCAAAATTTACGTACAATGAGATTTTTGAAATTTTGAAAAAACGTCGAAAAATATTGAAAGATTTTACAATGGAACAGTTTTTCAATGGGGTTGTTAATAAGAAATTAGGACAATTTTTGACAAAATCTGCAGGAATAGAAAAATTATCGAAAAGTATAAATGATTTAACAGACAATGAAATTCGTAAAATTTGTACGATTTTGAAAAAATATAAAATAAAAATTATTGACACAAATGGATTTAAAGTGGCTCAAGTTACTGCTGGAGGAATTCCGTTAAGTGAAGTAAATTTAGAAAATCTAGAGTCTAAGAAAGTTAAAAATCTTTATTTTGCTGGAGAAATACTGGATGTTTATGGTGAATGTGGAGGATTTAATTTACAGTGGGCTTGGGCATCTGGATATTTTTTAGGAAAAAATATTTGATATGTAAACATATTTAAGGAGATCAACCATGATTAGAATAAATAATATAAAAATGCCTGTAATACACAATAAAAATGATTTAAAAAAAACAGTTTATAAACTTTACAGAATTAATGAAGAAGAAGTAAAGTCCTTTGAAATCGCTGGACAGGCAATTGATGCGAGAAAAAAAGATAATGTTGTATTTGTTTATGCAGTAGATATTTCCTTTAAATTTGATGAGGAAATGGAAAAGAAAAGATTTGAAAATGTAAAAAATGTTAGAAAAATTGAGAAAAAATCTTATTTTACAGAAAAAATTGAGAATTTTACAGAAAGTGAAAATATAAAACGACCTGTTGTTATAGGAAGCGGACCTGCGGGAATCTTTGCTGGGCTTGTACTTGCTGAGGCTGGATTAAAGCCAATTATTATTGAACAGGGGAAAAATGTGAACGAACGGGAAAAGGATGTTTATAATTTTTTTAAAACTGGGAAACTTGAAAAGTATTCAAATGTGCAGTTTGGAGAAGGCGGTGCTGGAACGTTTTCAGATGGAAAATTGAATACAAATACAAATAATTTCAGGATTCAAAAGGTTTATGATGAATTAATTCTCGCTGGGGCTGATCCAAAAATTAATTATATGTCAAAACCACATATTGGAACTGATAAATTAATTGAAATAATGAGAAAAATTAGGCATAAAATTGAAAGCCTTGGTGGAGAATATAGATTTAGTACAAAATTAATAAAAATAAATTATGAAAAAACAGATTCTGAAAATAATAGAATAAAAAGTATTTTAGTTGAGAATGTGAAAAATATTGAAGATACTGATGAAAACAAAACCTATGAAATTCCAGCTAATATTGTAGTCTTAGCAATTGGACATAGTGCCAGAGATACTTTCTTTATGTTAAATGAAGAAAATGTTACTATGGAGCGAAAAACCTTTTCAGTTGGAGTTAGGATTGAACATCTTCAAAGTATGATAAATCATTCTCAATATGGAAAATTTGCCAATAAATTACCAGCTGCAGAATATAAATTAAACGTGAAAACAAGCAATGGACGTGGAGTTTATACGTTCTGTATGTGTCCAGGCGGAGTTGTTGTACCGTCTTCAAGTGAGGAAGAAAGGCTTGTTGTAAATGGAATGAGTTATTCAAAAAGGGACTTGGAAAATGCAAACTCAGCAATTTTAGTAAACGTATTTCCTGAAGATTTTCCAGGAAAAAGCGTCTTAGCTGGAGTAGAATTTCAAAGAAGATTGGAAGAAAAGGCATTTGAACTTGGTGGAAGAAATTACAAGGCTCCAATTCAGTTATTTGGTGATTTTGTAAATAATAAAATTTCAACAAAATTAGGAAAAGTAAAACCAAGTTATTTGGCAGGTTATAAATTTGCAAACTTAAATGAAATTTTTCCACAATATATAAATGATTCCATTAAAGAAGGAATTTTCTTGATGGATAGAAAAATAAAGGGATTTGCCAGTTATGATGCAATTTTATCGGGAGTAGAAAGTCGTAGCTCATCTCCAGTAAAAATTCCTAGAAATGAAAAGTTTTTCTCAAATATTGAAGGACTTATGCCTTGCGGAGAAGGTGCAGGATATGCTGGCGGGATTATGTCGGCTGCGGTTGATGGGATAAAATGTGCAGAGTATGTGATTGGGTATTATCAAATGATTTGTAAAACGAAGGAGTAATTATGAAACATAAGAAAGATAAAATAGCAAAAACAAATGCTTTAAGACAACTGGATAAACAAAAAATTCCATACATTATTCATACTTATGAATGGAGTGAAGATAAAAGCGGGGGACTTGGAGTTGCTGAAAAATTTCCTGAACTTGCAGAAAGAGTTTTTAAGACAATTGTGTTGAAGGGAAAAAGTAAAAATTTATATGTCTGTGTTATTCATGGAGCAGCTCATTTGGATTTGAAAAAGGTGGCGAAGGCTTGTGGGGAAAAAAATATTGATTTGTTGCCGCTTTCAGAGCTTGAGAAGGAAACAGGATATATTCGTGGGGGATGTTCTCCTGTGGGAATGAAAAAGCTGTATAGAACTTTTTTTGATAAGGAAGTGGAGAAATTTGAAAAAATAATGGTTTCAGCTGGCAGAAGAGGATTGCAGATGGAAGTGGAAACTGAAAAATTAGTTGGAATTGTGAATGGTACAGTTGTGGATTTGTTAATGGAAGAGATTAAATAGAAATTTTATTTAAACGGTACAAATAAATAAAATCTAGTTTTTGTTTTTTAAAAGAAAGTTTACCTTTTATAAGTAAAAAATAAATAATAAAACCTGCTTTAGAATTTTTTTTAATAAAAAGATAGCAAGAAGTCTCCGACTTCTACAAGTGGGAGATGAATTGCTTTTTTTGTAAAAAAATTGAAAAAAGGATACGTCTATGATACAATTTTTGTATAAAATATCGAAGAGAAATAATTAAAAAATATATTCAAAATTAAAAGGAGGTGTAATTTTATGAAATATAATTTAGCATTCAAATACAGAATTTATCCAAATAAAGAGCAGGAATTATTGATAAATAAGACTTTTGGATGTGTTCGTTTTGTTTACAATACGATTTTGTGTATCGCTAATAAAATTTATGAAGAAACTGGAAAAAATAAAATAATTACACCTGCCAGTTTGAAAAGTGAAAATCAATTTTTAAAAGAAGTAGATAGTCTGGCACTTTCAAATGCTCAATTGAATGTAAAACGATCGTTTATGAATTTCTTTCAGAAGAGAGCGAAGTTTCCAAAGTTCAAATCTAAAAAGAATAATGTTAAAAGTTACACGACAAATTGTGTGAACAATTCGATACGAATTGAAGAAAACAAATATTTGGTTTTGCCAAAATTGAAAAAAGTAAAATTGAAATATCATAGAGAAATACCGAAGGATTACAAGATAAAGTCAGTAACATTGACAAACAGTAATGGAAATTACTATGTTTCTGTTTTGACGGAATTTGAAAAAGAAATTCAAAAAATACCAAGTAATGATAAAGTGATTGGACTTGATTTTTCAATGTCTGAATTATTTGTCAGCTCTGAAAACCAAAGAGCTGATTATCCAAGATATTTTAGGATGTTGGAGAAAAAATTGAAAAAATTACAGAAATCATTATCGAGAAAAGTAAAATTTTCTAAAAATTGGTATAGACAAAAAGCGAAAATATCAAAATTACATGAATATATTAAAAATTGTCGAAGAGATTTTTTACATAAATTATCGAAAAAATTGTCTGAAGCGTATAATGCTGTAGTTGTTGAGGATTTGAATATAAAAGGAATGAGCCAGGCATTAAATTTTGGTAAAAGTGTAGGAGATAATGGATGGGGAATGTTTTTGAAAATGCTTGAGTACAAGTTGATGTTTTTAGGGAAACAATTTTTGAAGATAGATAAGTGGTTTCCATCGTCGAAAACTTGCAGTAAATGTGGAAATATTAAAGAGGAACTGAAATTATCAGAAAGAAGTTATAAATGTGAGTGCTGTGGGATTGAAATTGATAGAGATTACAATGCGGCACTGAATATAAAAAACATTGGAAAAGCAATGTTGAAATATTAAGAAAATAAAAGAAGACAGGGTAGGAACAGCCCGAAGAGCTTGGTAAATATATTTGGCTAACAAAAGCAGATACTTCCCAAGAAGCTCCCGCTTCTAAAAGCGGGAGTAGTTCACTAAAAGCAGGCTTTTTATTTTTGATATATCTAAATGTTTAGAAAAATGTTGCTAACAAATAGTTCCCCCAGTTTCTTTAATATCTTTATCATTTTTTACAATAGCTTCAATTGCGGCAATTAAACCTTTTACAATAGTATTTAATTCCATTGATGGTGTATTTTTTTTATTAATAACTTGCTCTGGTAAAAATGGAATATGAATAAATCCAGATTTTTTGCTTTTATATTTTTTATTTATTAAATAAAGTGTACCGTAAAGAACATGATTACAGATGAAAGTTCCTGCAGTGTACGAAACTGAAGCTGGAATTTTATTTTTTTGTATGTTTTTTACCATAGCTTTTACAGGAAGATCTACAAAATATGCGTTTTCTCCATCTGGAAAAATTGACTCATCAATAGTTTGATTTCCTTCGTTGTCAGGTATTCGGAAATCATCAAGATTTATTCCAACTCGTTCAACGGAAATATCAAATCTTCCGCCTGCTTGTCCGATTGACAAGATAACATCTGGATTATGCTCTTCAATAGCCTTTTCAATTTTTTTTATAGATTTTCCTTTTACTGTCGGAATTTCCAATTTGATAATTTGTGCTCCTGCAATATTATCAGGTAATTTTTTAACTGATTCGATAGCAGGATTTATGGGCTCACCTCCAAAAGGGTCAAAGCCAGTAACTAATATTTTCATAGTATTTTTTGTATGATTTTATAAAAATAGATTTAATTTATAATTTCATACTCTCCTTTCTAGATTTTTTTTAATTTAGTTGTTTGCAAAAATTTAGAAATCTCAATAAACATAGTATTTTCAGTTTTATTTTACTCCAAATAACAATAGCATAAGTATAACATGTGTTACAAGCAGTAATAAAGCCATTGGAGCTTGGACTTTTATAATTCCATATTTATCTTTTATTTCCAAAATTGAAGCAGGGACAATATTGAAGTTTGCTGCCATTGGAGTCATAAGAGTTCCGCAATAGCCAGCGGTCATTCCTAAAGCACCAATAATAGCTGGATTTCCACCATTTTTGATAATAAATGGGATTCCAATTCCTGCAGTTATTACTGAAAATGCAGCAAAGGCATTTCCCATAATCATAGTGAATATAACCATTCCAATAGCATAAATAACGATTCCTACAAAGATATTTCCAGTTGGAACAACAGATGAAATGCTGGCGGCTATTACTTTTCCAACTCCAGCTTTAGTGAATACAGCACCTAATGCAGCAAGAAGCTGTGGCAAAATGGCAGTTGCACCAATTTGCATAAGAAGTTTTGAAGTATCTTCATTTGTTTCGCTGAATTTTGGTTTTATGATAATTGCAGCTGCTAGAAGAGCGACAAGTGACCCTCCACCGATACCTAATGCGGGTGGTATAGCAGTTTTTCCAATTTTAAATTGAAGTATTAGAAAAGCGGCAATTCCAATTAATACAGCTGGGATGAAAATTTTATTTTTTAATTTTTCACTTTGTGCGATTTTGAATTGTGAAGAAATATTTTCAAATTTTCCAATATGTAATTGTTTTGTTACAGTAATTATGGCAAGAATTACAAGAAGTCCGCCAGTAACCTTATATGGAATAGCTTCTCCAAAAATAAATATTATCCCAAGAATAGTCCAAAACAAAAATGTTCCTATTTTTGCCTTTTCATTTTTCAATCCTCTAATTCCAGTACTTATACTGACAAGTCCGCAAAGAATATAAATAATTTGTGTCAAAAGTTTTAAAAGAGCTTTTATTTCCATTATTTTTTACCTCCTTTGCTCAAAATTATTTTTTTATCATAAATATATACTTGAATAAAAGTGAAAATTATTGCAATTATCCCAATTGGTATTGAAGATAGCGCCAATTGCTTCAAAGATACAGCATATCCATTTTCCTTCAGTGTAGTCTGAATCAAAAGAAGTCCCGATGCACCGACAAATATGTTTTGTGAAAAGAAATTTCCATAATTTTCAATTGCAGCACTTAAACTTTTTAACTCTTCAGTTTGCTTTTCTGTTAAATCCTGATTTTTATGAGCTTTTGCAGCAGCTTCAGACATTGGGTAAATAAGAGGTCGTATAAACTGAATATGCCCACCAATTCTAATTGACAATGCACTCGCAATCGAACGGATTACCATATAAAGTCCTAAGATTCTACCAGCAGTCGCATTTTTTAATTTTTCAATTAAAGCTGCACTTCTTTCTCTAAGTCCATATCTTTCAAGGACTGCAATGACTGGCAAACTAATCAAAAAAATTGACATAAGTCTATTATCCACAAAAGCCTTTCCAATAATTCCAAGAATTTCAAAAAAATTCATTTTTGCAGCAATTCCAGTAGCTATACCAGCAGTAAGCACCACAGCCAGCACATCTAGCTTCAAAGAAAATCCCACTACAATAATAACAATACCAATAAGTATCCATAAATTCATAAGTATTCCTCCTAATAAAGTTTATTATTTTTTTAAAATTATCATATAATCCTAATATGATTTTACCTTGAAATAGTGAAAATGCAATAGTTTTAAGAAAAAAATAGATTTCTAATTTTATACTGCTTTTTAAGTTTTGAAAAATAGAAAATAAAATTTTTTAAATAAAAATTTCTGAAACTGCAAATAATATAGCTTTCCCACTCAATGAAACTCGATTTTTTTCTCTATTTAATCTGCAATAAAGAATTCCTGTCCGTTTGGAAGCTTGAAATGCGACAATCTCATTTTTTCCCAATTTATCTGACCAAAGTGGCACAAGATGACAATGGCCAGAGCCACAAACAGGATCTTCAGCAACATTCAATTTTGGTGCAAAAGAACGAGAAATACAATCAAATTCTGAGTTTTCATCAGATTTAGCCGTAATGTGCAAGAGAAGTCCATCAAGTAATTTAATTTTTTCCAAATTTGGCTCAAACTTTTCCACAAGTTCCGAATTTTCCAAAACACAAACTAAATCCCTGTCAATAAAGACTTCTAGCGGTTTAACTCCAATCGCATCAATTATTTCTTTCGTAATTTCAACAGATTTTAAGTTATAAGAAGGAAAATTTAACTCAAATAATTCTCCTTTTTTATGAACAGTTAAATCGCCACTCAATGTGTCAAACACGATTTTATCAATATTTTTTTCATAAAAATTAGTTATCACAAAAGCTGTCGCCAAAGTAGCATGTCCACAAAGGTCGATTTCTCCGCCAGGAGTGAACCAACGCAATCTATATTTCTCATTTTCCTTCACAGCAAAAGCCGTCTCTGACAAATTATTCTCTCTAGTAATCGAAAGCATCAAGTCGTCATCTATCCAAGAATCCATAATACACACAGCAGCAGGATTTCCTTTGAAAACAGTGTCTGTAAAGGCATCTACAACATATTGTTTCATATTTTTCCTTTCTGTTTATTTTGAAATAAAATTTAAAAAATTAGTTTTGAATACTTCAGAATATTGTATAGTAAAATGGGAAAAAATTCAAGGTTTAAATGAATTTTAGTTTACAATATTATAAGTTACAATATTGAATATAATAATTTAGGGCTAAAAAATCTTAAAATAAAGACTACTTAAAAGTATCCAAACATTTTCAGACTGTATCGCAAAAGAATTGAAAAAGATGTGAATGTGGAATTTTTAAATTATAGAGATGTGCCATTATTGGAACAAGATACAGAATTTCCAGCACCTCAATCAGTTAGAGATGTTCGTGACCAAGTTGGAAAAGCAGATGCTGTGTGGGTAGTTTCACCAGAATACAACGGTTCTTATCCAGCTGTGTTAAAAAATTTATTGGATTGGTTATCTCGTCCGTTAGTGGCTTTTGATAGGGAAACACCAACAGTAATAGCAGGAAAACCAGTAACTGTAAGTAGTATTGCAGGTTCAACTGAAGGAAAATTTGTAAGACAAAATCTTTCAACATTATTTTTATATATCCGTATGAATCCAATGGAAGGAACTGGAACAGGTTTAATCGTACTAGCAGAAGCATGGGGAACAGGAATATTGAACTTGACTGATGAGCATAAAGAAGCCTTGAAAAAACAAGTAAAAGAATTTTTGGAATTTATTAAATAGACTTGGATTTTGAGAAAATTTGATCTTTAATTTATTAAAGAAAAAAACAAAAGAAGAATAGCTTTTATGAGCTATCCTTCTTTTTTTATTAAGCTAACTATTATATTCAAAATCCAAAATATCTTTTCTAATATCCCTTATCAAAAATTTTATTAAATTATCTGATTCTGTTTGAATTAAAAGAAACAATCTTGCTAGTATTTTCCCAACAAAAACTTTTTTTATCTGATCCATCTCATTTAATGTATGATGTTTTAGAAAACTGATTAAATCGTCTACTTTATTAACAATATTATTTACAGATATATTTTCAAATCGTTTATCCAAAATAAATCTTTCATAAATCGTAGAATTTTTATTAATTCGGATTCCCTCCTTCTTTTCCACAGCCGTAGCTTTTGAAAACTGATCATAAATTTCTGAATAAAGCATATCATTTGGACCTTCAAAGATAGTAAATGGTCTAAAGTCAATTGCCACATTACTCATTGGATGCCCAGCTTCAAATCCTTTTGCCCCTAGAAGTTTTTGTGCGATTCTCGATGCCTTGTAAGTATATTCAGTAGCAAGGCTCTTTATAATATTTGCTTCCATTAATTTATCTGAAACAGACTTATCTGGAGAGACATTATTGCAAGTATAGCTATACATAATTTTTGATATATCGTAAGTATTTTCGATTTCATTTAATTCATTTTGAACAAATGGTATTTCTTTTCTGGCAAATTTATTTATATTTTTTACAATATATTCCATAATTCCATGTGTCATTCCAACTAGTTGCAATCGGCTTCTTATAAAGATATTTTGAAATTCTCTAAGACAATTTGCCCTGTTTTCTGAAAGTTTTATTATATATTTTGCAGGAATCTTTGCATCAACATGATTTACAGCATATCTTACTGCTTTTAAACCTTCCGAATTTAGTACATCATAAGTTATATATTCTCTTGGAACTAAAATTAAGCTGATTACTTTTGATAATTTACCTTCTTTCTTTTCCTTTGCGGCAATTAATAAAAAATCACTTTGAGAATTTCCTTGCCAATATTTATCAGCTTTAACATGAATTGTATTTTCATCAACATATTCATAGTAAGACTGCATTTCTTTTGCGATAGCAGATCCAGAAGTTTCAGGCTCTGTTATAGCCAGTCCTCCACCTTCTCCGTTAAATATCATTTCCAAACCTTTTTCAATTTGCTCCTCATTCCCATATTCAAGAAGCGGCTGCAATACTAATGCTCCTTCAATTCCTGTTCTAAGTGTAACTGGTACACCATAGTTCCCAGCGATTCTAAGAACTTCCTGAATTTCAAGCTGACTATTTTTTCTTCCTCCAAATTTTTCTGGTAGAAAGGGCAGTAAAAGTCCACATTTTTTTATACTTAACCATTTCTTCTCTGACAAATAGTTCATTAAGTTTATTTTCTCAATATTTCCATTTGAAAAAACATCATTGAAAGCTTTCTTTATATTAGACAGAAATTCTTCTGTATTCATTTTTAGCAAATTTCCATTTATAAATTTATTCATTTTTCTCCTCCCAAGTAAGTAATTTAAACCAAAATATTTTGATTTTAAAATAATTTGTTTATATAACAGTTGTTATTATAACACAAATGAAAAAAAATGACAATTTATTAATAAAGTTATTTTTGTAACTTATTTTAATTCAGTTAAGATTGAGAAAAAAAGGAATATCATATTTTTTAATTGAATGAAAAAAATTAATTTAATATACTGAAAATAACAAAAAATTGAGTATAGGAGTAATGAAATTAAATTTGAGGAAATCTAAAAAAACATTGCATTTAGTATTGAAATTTATGATTTTAGTTATAGAATTTAAGAAAAATCTGAATATAATAAAAATTTAAAATTATTTAAAATTCTGAAAATTTAGGAATAATAATTTTTATTTGAAAAAATAAATTCTTATTCTAAAGAGACAAAATGTGTCTCATATAAAAAGTATAATTAAATAACAAAAATAAAGTTGAGGAGATGGGGAAAATGAGTAATGTAAAATTAGTTAAAAATGATGCTTTTTATAACGCTGAGTTTGATACCGATATTTTTTTATATTGGATGATAAAATGGTTAAATGTTGAGACTACAAATAATAGTAGTAAGGTGGCTTTAAAAAATATGGCAAAAAAATTTATTGAGGAAATTTTAGGAGAAAAGTTAACTACAGAAGATATTGAGATACATTTTTCAAATAAAAATTATTATTCTGAAAATGGAACTTTTATTGATAGAATTTTAGGTGATTGTCCGATTTTGTTAATTTTAAATAGGAATCAAAATGGAAACAGAAAATATATATATTTCAGAGATTTTAGTTATTACGAATATTCAAAAGATTTTAATGAATACAATGGGAAATTAATTAAATTATTAAAAAAATATGAGAATTTAAAAGAAAACGAAGAGAATAATGTAAAAATTGTTCATTTTTCATCTGATTTAATTTCTAGGTATGAAAAGGAAGAAGTAGAAGAAATAAATATTTTATACGATAAAGAAAAATTTTTAACTTTATTTGAAAATTCAAAAAAATATATAGATGACAGTATTTTTGACAGTTATTACAATCAAATTAATCAGGAAAATAAGAAAAATTTTGGTGTAAATATTAACGAAAATTTATCTTTATATTTAGTTTTAGAAAGTTATATAAATAAAAAATTTGAAGATTATGATGTATATCGTTGTTTTGATTATATAAAATGGTTGAAACATGAATTTTTTATAGAATGCTTTTGTGTAAATTTAATTGCAGAAGATAAAAAAACAAATAATTATTTTTTGTTAAAATGGTTTAATAATAATAAAGTCGAAGAAAAGACAATAAAATTAATTCAGAAAGAATTAAAAGATATATTTCCTGATTTTAAGGAAGTTAATTATGAAGATATTGATTGTGAAAATAATGAAATTCCATTAATGTGTTTTGCAGTAAATCTAGATAGTTCATTAAAAGATATAAAAAAAATGGTTGATAAAATAACGGAAAAAATTGAGAAATTTAATAAAATGAAAAATTGTAGAGACATAAGAGAGGAATATGTAGAATATTTTGAAGAAAAGAGATTAAAGAAAAGATTTCGAAGTAAAAGAAAAATTAGGAAAAAGTTTTAAATTTTGAAAAAGTGATAAATCAAGGTATAATTAAAACGTTGAGAAAAATTTTTTAGAAAGGCTTAATCTTAATCATGAAAAATGAAAATTCTGAGGAAAAATCAATTAGAATATTAAAAATAATGAAAAGGTTGAATCAAAAAGAGATAGTGAATAGAAGTGATTTAGCTAATGAATTTAAAGTCGATAAAAAAACGATACAACGAGATATAGCTACTTTGAGGAATTATTTTTTTGAAGAAGGTGAATCGGATATAAAATATTCTAGTTCAAAAAAAGGTTATTATCTTGAAAAGAATGACAAGATAGCTTTTACAAACGAAGAACTTTTGGCTATAAGTAAAATTATCCTTGAAAGTCGGGCTTTTAATAAAGAAGAAACTGAAAAATTAATAACGAAACTAGTTAACAATTCCTCAATAAACGATAGGGAGATAATAAAAAATTTGATAAATAGTGAAAAGGTGAATTATATTCCTTTACAACATGGACAGAAACTACTCGAAAGTATTTGGAAATTAGCGCAATGTATAAAAAATCAAGAATGGGTGCATTTAAATTATACAAAAAAAGATAAACAATATAAAGAATACAGAATAAAGCCACTGTCAATAATGTTTTCTGAATATTATTTTTATCTAATTGGATATATTGAAAATAAAGAAGAATATCCTGCAATTTTTAGAATTGATAGAATGAAAAAGATAGAAAATACAGGCAGAAAATTTAAAATCTTAAATTATTCTGACAAATTTAAAGATGGTGAATTTAGAAAATATATACATTTTATGCACTTAGGACCTCTTACAAGAATAGAATTTAAATACAGAGGCTATATCGAGTATGTGCTTGATAAATTTCCAACTGCAGAAATATTGGATGAAAAAATAGTTAAAGAAAATAATCGGGAAACTACAGTTTATACTGTAAAAATCGAAGTTTATGGAAGTTTTGGAGCGGAAATGTGGCTACGAAGTCAGGGAGATTACGTTATTGAATACAAAATTTTAAAATAAATTTCTATAAAAAGGAGAAAATTTATGGAAAAAATACCAAAAATAAAAATTATAAGTTTAGGAGAAACAGCTCTAAGCACTATTGAGAAAGAAATAATTACACATGAAAATATAAGCATTATTACAATTAAAAATGACTACAAAGATTTAAAAATAAATTTTCAAGATACAGATGTAATTTTGATAATTTTAAATACATATTTTGAAAATGATAAAAATTTTGCCTTAGAAATAATCAGAAACACTGAAAAAAACGACATTTTTACTGGCATTTACGATATTGAAAATGGCTATACTGACCTATTTGATTCAAAAACAGACTTTATCATAAAATGCAAATCTTCAGAAGATTTAAAAAATGGAATCAACGGAATAACAAAAACTTTAACAGCAAAAGGAATGGTTACTCTTGATTTAGCGGACTTAAAAACTGTATTTCAAAAAACCTCAAAATCTTTCGTAATTTTTGAAAAAGGAAATTTAGAAACTTTTGATGATTTCTTGCAAAACCTAAAACTAAAGCTGGAAACTTTTGATAAAAATAAAACTTATAAAATATTTTTGAATATAACAGCAGGAAAAAATATTGAATTGACTCAGATAAAAGATATTGCTAAAATAATGACTAATATTCTTAATGAGCGGGCATTTCTTTGGGGACTGCAAATATATCCAGAAAATGAAAATTTCATAAATATTATTGCTTACATTGTGGAAGATTCAGTTAAATAAATAAATTAATTAATATTATAGAAAGAAGGGATTTAGAATGGAAAATACACAAGAAAGAGAAAAGCATTACTGGGGATACAGAATTGATGTAAAAAATCAAGATTTCTTTTTTAAGGAATTAGAACAAGGACGATTACGACAAGGTTGGGGATATGATAAAAATCAAGAACTACCTGATACAAAGGATAGTGGTGCTAGAAAAAATTTAAGCATGTATCATAATGTAAAAAAAGGAGATATACTGTTAATACCTAGATTGCCAGATTGGGGTAGTGTTGCTATAGTTGAAGCAACTCAAGATTGGGATGATAAAGAAAAAGGATATAAGTTTGAGATTGATGATGAAAAGAAAGATTATGGACATATTTTTCCTGCAAAATATATTGGATGTTTTAACAGACACGGAAAAGATGTTTCTGGAAATATACAAAGTACGTTAAAAGCAAGAAATAGATTTTGGAATATCAGTCGTTTTTCAGAGGATATTGAAAAAATCATAAAAAATTTAGAAGGAAATAGGGAATCAACAAGTGTTATTGAAAATATAAAAAATATTATATCAGAGCAAGTAAAATCTTATTTTAATTTAAAAGAATGTTGTGACAAAATTGTTGATGAATATAATCAAAAATTTGTAGCTTCTCAGTGGGAAGAGGTATTAAAAGATATTTTAGAAAAAATCTATCCTAGATATAAAATTAAAAAAACGGGTGGTAGTAAAGAAGAAGAACATGGAACCGATGTTTTGGTAAATATACCTGGAATCTCAATTTCAGAAAGTTATAACATAGCTATACAAGTAAAAAATTACAAAGGTGAGATTTCTGATGAAAATATTAATATAATTATAGACCAAGTAAACAAAGCTGAAGAATATGGATGGGAAGATGGAAAACTAATTGATAAAATTTTGGTTATAACTCCAGCTAAAGAAGAAGAGAATCCAAAATTAATTGAAGAATGCCAAAAAAATGAAATTAGAGTTATTTTTTCAGAAGAACTAAAAAAATTAATTTTTAAATCAATTATTGAGAGTATTGATTTAAAAGAAATTTTTGATGAGATGTTACAAGAATAATAGTATATACAAATTATTAGAAGGTTAAATACTTGAATTTGAGAATTAATATTAGTAGAAGGGGTTATTTCAATTGGTTTTAGAAGTATGGGCTTTAGGGGAAATTTAAAATCAGGATGATGGGAGTTATCCTGATTTACTTATTGTTGGATTTTAATTTTACAAAATAGATTAAAAAAACTTTTTCATTCCATCAATTAAAAGGTCACTAGTTAAACTAATAATTTCTTCAAGAGAGATTTTTTTCCCATCAGTTATCCATTGTTTGTACATTGAAAGAGTTGTTGATTGGACAAATGCAATAAGAAGATTATATCTGTATTCCCCTATTTTTTCGCATATGCCCGATTTTCCCCATGTTGTAGACATCACATTATTTATCATTCGTTGTCTTATATATGAATATTTTTCATTACTTGTTATTTTTTCATAGGCTTCTCCATATTTTTCAGAAAACAGGAAAAATTCTCTGGTTATTTTATCAAAATCTTCAGGAATACGGTACTTTGAAATTTATTCAATGTATTCGCTGGAAGTTTTTTCCTGATATTCCAAAAGAAGATCATCAAGCGAAGAATAATAAGTATAAAAAGTTTTTTTATTAATTTTTGCCTTTTCAGAAAGAGATTTTACTGTAATTTTTTCAAAATCAGTTTCAAAGATAAGTTCATTAAAAGCATTATTTATATTTTCAAGGGTTCTTTTTACCCTTAAATCCTTAATTTCATTTCTTTTAATATTTGTATTTTTATCATTTTCCATAAATTCCTCCATTAAAAGTAACTATTTTTTATAAAATGTGGTATAAGTAACTTTTAGAAAAAAAGAGTAGTTCTATTTTGATTTTTTTAGTATTATAATTCATTCATAGAAATAATTCAATAACAGATTTGAAAAAGTCTATTAAGGATAAAAAAAATAAATTAGGAGATGATAATTATGCTAAAAAAATTAATTTTGGGAGTTTCAATATTATTATTAGGAGCTTTATCAACATCAAATGTATCTTATTCGGCTGGTAAAAATCAGAATAATGGGAAATCGTTATTAGAAAATGAGAGAGAATTGGGAAGACTTGTTGATGATTTTTCAGTTCTGGCAGATAAGAAGGATGCTCATAGTCAGACATTTCTTTTTACTGAAAATGCCACTGTTGAAATAGTCAGAGATGGGAAAGTTAGTTTAAAACTTACTGGAAGAAAAGAAATAGGAGATACTTTTAACAAAACTTTAACTAGTTATGATACTGTTTACCATTTTAATGGTCAGAAGGTATTTGACATTCAAGGGAATAAAGCAACAGGAACTGTGTATTGTATGACAGTGCTTATTGGTAAAAATGACAAAGGTCAGTTAATAAAAAATACAATGGGAGTCAGATATAATGATGAATATGTGTATGAAAACGGAAAATGGCTTATTTCCAAAAGAACTTCAAATTTCGACTGGAGAACTTCTGAAGAAATGAAATAATTGATTTATCATAATAATAAAAAAGGAGAGAAATAAAAAATATGAAAAATAATTTAAAGAAAAAGATATTAAAAAGTATATTTACAGTTATTCTTGCCTTAATTTCAGCAACAGGATTTTCGGCAGAAAAGAATATTAATTTAAAAGATATGGGGAGTTTTACCGTAGGTGGAAAAGTTTATCAGGAAAAAAATGGAAGTACATTTCATGGAGATCATGCATATGTTCAGTATTTTATTCCAGTTCATGCGAGAAAGTATCCCTTAGTAATGTGGCATGGAATCGGACAGACAGGAAAAACCTGGGAAACTACTCCTGATGGAAGGGATGGTTATATGCAGATATTTACAAGACGTAACTGGTCTGTATATATTATTGATCAGCCAGGAAGAGGACGGGCAGGAAGATCAAAACTTAAATTTATGGCACCTGATATGATACCTACAACAGCTGGAGAAATGGGGACATGGAATGCTTTCAGACTGGGAGAATGGACACCAGAAAAAGGAAGAACATTTTTTAAAAATACTAAATTTCCAAAAGATGAAAAATCTGTAGATCAATTTATGAGATGGCAAGTTAGTGATAATGGTGAAGAAGTTTCAGAATTTGTAGATAATAGTGACGATATGGTTAATTCTGTAAGTGAATTATTCAAAAAATCAGGTCCAGCTGTATCACACTCTGCAAGTGGAATACTTGGATGGAAAACAGCAATGAAAAATCCAAATAGTGTTAAAGCAGTAGTTGCTTATGAACCAGGAACATATGTATTTCCTGAAGGAGAAAGACCTGCAGATATTTCTTCAAAAAATGAATTAGCCAGTAAGTTTTCAGAACCTAATATGATTCCAAAAGAAGAATTTGAAAAATTGACAAAAATGCCAATTCTTATAGTATATGGAGATAATATATATGAATCACCAATTTTTGGAATAGAGTTTTGGAGACTCTCTCTTGAGAGGGGAAAACAGTTTGTCGATGCAATAAACAGACATGGAGGAGATGCAAAACTTGTACATCTTCCAGAAATAGGAATAAAAGGAAATACTCATTTTCCTTTTGCAGATTTAAATAATGTGCAGATTGCAAATCAGTTATCACAATTTTTGAAAGAAAAGAAACTGGATTAGGTAAAGAAAGTATGCGTTTTAGTTATAGTGCTTTTCCTATTTGATATTGTACTTTAGAAAAAACTTTTTGTAAAATATACTCAAGATGATAAAGGATGTCGATTATAATTTTAAAAGTTTCTGAAATCAAAAATTAATTTTATGAAAAGCATCTTATTTTAAAGGAGAAAGAAATGACGGGAGAAGTAATTGAAAATAAAAATAGAATATTTTTAAATAAAGATTTATTTAAATTGTTCCTGCCACTTGTAATTGAACAGGGGCTGGAATATATTGTAGGTATGGCAGATTCCATAATGGTTGCACAAGTTGGGGAAGCAGCTGTTTCAGGAGTTTCACTAGTGGATTTTATTATGGCATTGCTGATTAGTATTTTTGCGGCTTTGGCAACAGGTGGAGCAGTTATAGCAGGTCAGTATTTTGGAAAGAAGGATATTTCAAAAGCTAAGGAAACAGGAAGACAGCTTCTGAAAATTTCTGTATGGTTTTCAGTTTTTATTATGATTACTGTTTATATGGTAAAACCATTGATATTTAAGTATATGTTTGGAGGAATTTCTACTGAAGTTCAGAAAGCTGCAAATATATATTTTTTGATAGTCCTTCCATCTGTTCCATTTTTGGCTCTATATAATAGTGGAGCTGCAATTTTTAGAACAACTGGAAACTCAAAACTGCCGATGCAGATAATGTTATCAATGAATATTTTAAACGTAATTGGAAATGGTATTCTAGTAATAATTTTCCATATGGGAGTGGCTGGCGTTGCAATACCTACACTAGTTTCGAGAATTGGGGCTGCAATTATCATCCTTTATCTTGCCAATAAAAAAGAAATGAAATTAAGTATAAAAGGATGGATGAAAACGAAGTTTGATAAAAAAATTATAAAACAGATTTTAAATATTGGAATGCCATTTGGATTTGAAAATGGAATGTTTTATCTTGGAAGACTTGTTGTCTTAAGTGTTGTTGCATCATTTGGGACTGCTTCCATTGCAGCAAATTCAGTGGGTGGAACGATAGTAATGTTTGAAGTTTTACCTGGAATGGCTATTAATCTTGGATTATCAGTAATTGTTTCAAGAGTTTATGGAATGGGAGATTATGAACAGTTAAAATATTATAACAGGAAAATTATAAGAATAATTCATGGCACATTTATCGTAAGTACTTTAATTGTGTTAGGACTTATGCCATTAATAATGAAAGTCTATAATTTGTCTCCTGAAGCTACAGAAATGGCATGGTTTATAGTTGTTTCACATGGTGTGTTAATGATTTTAATCTGGCCTGCAGCATATTCATTGCCTGTAATTTTTAGGGGAGTTGGAAATGCTAAATTTCCAATGATTGTAAGTATGACATCAATGATTTTGTGTAGAATTGTTTTAGCGTATGTATTTGCATTTGGATTTGGCATGGGAATGATTGGAACTTGGGTTGCGATGTTTTTTGACTGGGTTGTAAAGGCAATTATTTTTGGTGTATATTATTTAAAAAATATGTGGATAAAAATAAAAAAATAGTAATTAAATAAAATGATGATTAACAGTTATGTTAATTAAAAAATTAGGAGGAAATATTATGAAATATGTAACTTTAAACAATGGAGTAAAAATGCCAATATTAGGATTTGGAGTATTTCAAATTGATGATATGAAAGAATGTGAGGAAGCAGTTTACAATGCGTTAAAGGCAGGATATAGATTAATTGATACGGCTTCAGCATACGGAAATGAAGAGGCAGTGGGAAGAGCTATAAAAAAAAGTGGTATACCGAGAGAAGAAATTTTTGTTACAACAAAATTATGGGTAAGTGATGTAAATTATGAAAAGGCAAAATCAGCATTTGAGACATCTTTAAAAAAATTGGATTTGGAATATATTGATTTATATCTGATACATCAGCCATTTAATGATGTTTATGGAGCTTGGAGAGCAATGACGGAATTATACAAGGAAGGGAAAATAAAGGCAATTGGTGTAAGTAATTTCTATCCTGACAGACTTGTTGATTTTATTTTGAATAATGAAATAGTTCCTGCTGTAAATCAGGTGGAAACACATCCTTTTAATCAGCAGGTTAAAGCAAATGAAATAATGAAGGAATATGGAGTTCAAATAGAATCATGGGGACCTTTTGCAGAAGGGAAAAATGGAATATTTACAAATGAAATTTTATCTAAAATTGGTAAAAAATACAATAAATCTGTGGCTCAGGTAGTTTTAAGATGGTTAATTCAGAGAAATATAATTGCAATACCTAAATCAACAAGAAAAGACAGAATTGAAGAAAATTTCAATGTATTTGACTTTGAATTGAACAGTGAGGATATGGGAAAAATATCTGAACTTGATAAAAAGGAAAGTTTATTTTTAAACCATGATGATGTAGAAATAGTAAAATGGCTTAATGGAAGGAAATAATAAAAATACGAGGGAGATTTCTTCCCTCTTATTTTTTAAAAATTTTTACTAAAACTATCAAAAAGTTTCTCAATTTCATTTTTTATATTTTTCTTACAGACACAGTAGAAAGTCATTTTTGCTTCCTTGTCAGCAATTGGAATTGAAATATTATTTTTGAAATTGTCTTCACGTTCAAGTGTGAAATTTGAACGGAAATGCAGTAAATTTTGCATTTCAGCTAATTCCTGATAAATAATCCTGTCACTTTGAATAAGGAAGTTCATATTAGGCATTTTTTCTAAAACTACATCCTTCCATATTCCGATCGGATTGAATAAGAGCATTCTGTCATCTGTAATATCTGAAAAATGTATTTCCTTTTTTTTAGCCAGTGGATGACTTAGAGGAACTGATAAAAATAATTGTTCAGTTTTATATTTTATGCAGAAAAATTCAGAATTATCAATAGGCTCAGAAAGTATAATCATCTGATAAATGTCATTTTTAAGTTTTTCAAATAACTGAAGATTATTTTCTATTTTATGAAGAATGTATTTTTCAGGATAAAATTTTGCAAATAATGAAATCATATCCCACAATGGAGCAGGAGCACATGAACCAATTGAAAAATTATTTTGAACCTGATTATTTTTATTAACTTTTTCTTCCATTTCATCTACAAGATTCAATATTTTTTCTGCGTACTGGATAACAGTTTTTCCATTTCCATTTAATTCCATCTTATTTTTTTTCCTGTCAAAAAGTTCAACCCCTAAAGTTTTTTCCAGCTTTTGTATCGAACGGGAAAGGGCAGGCTGTGAAATATACAACTCTTCAGCAGCTTTTGATAATGTTCCATATGTTGCAAACGCAATAAGCTGTTTAAGTTGTTCCAATTCTATCATATAAATCACCTCATATAATTTTTATTTCTAGTATGCATTTTAATTATAGCACATTTTATAAACGGTATTGTACTTTTATCTTAAATTTTAGTATTATAACTACATGAAGATAAGGAAATAAAAATAAGAAAATGAAGGAGATTATATATGAAAAAAAATTTAATATTATTAATGGCAATAGGGATATTATCAGCAACTGCAAGTTTTGGATTTCAGAAGCCTGTAACAATTAAAGAACAGGGAAGTTTTATGGCAGGAGGAACAGTTGTAACATCACCAGGAGAATATAAAGATTCCGAGCCTATGAATTTTGATGGGGAAACATTACATGGAGATCATGCCTATGTATTTTATCAAAAGCCAGTAAAAGCAAAAAAGAATAGTATTGTATTTTTACATGGGTATGGACAGTCAGGAAAAAGTTGGGAAAGTACACCAGATGGAAGAGATGGATTTCAAAATATATTTTTGGAAAAAGGATACAGTACATATATTGTTGACCAGCCTAGACGTGGTAGAGCTGGGCAGTCAACAGTTCCAAGAAATTTAACAGCAAGACCTGATGACCAACTTTGGTATAACAATTTTCGTATAGGGCAATGGCCAGGAATATATGATAATGTTTCTGTACCAAGAGATAATGAATCTCGTGAGCAATTTTTTAGACAAATGACTCCTGATACTGGAGATTTTGACCAAAAAGTTATAAGTGATGCGATGGTAAAAGTTTTTGAAAAATCAGGAAATGGAGTTTTAGTAACTCATTCTGCTGGTGGAGGACCTGGTTGGGACACTGCCATAGCTTCTGACAAAGTAAAAGGAGTAATTGCATTAGAACCTGGAACTTTCCCATTTCCAAAAGGAAAATTACCAGAAGTTGAAAAAACAACAAGTCCATTTCCAGCTAGTGGCTATGAAGTGTCTGATGCTGAATTTAAAAAATTAACTAAAATTCCAATAGTTGTATATTTTGGTGATAATATTCCAACTGAATTAACTGATAACTGGGGTTTAGATAATTGGAGAATAAGAGTAAATTTAGCTAAAAAATGGGAAAAAATGATGAATGAAGCAGGTGGAGATGTAAAAGTTGTAATGCTACCTGATATAGGAATAAAAGGAAGTACACACTTTATGATGGCAGATTTAAATAATAGAGAAGTAGCAAATGCCATGGAAAAATGGATGAAAGAAAAAGGATTAGCAAAATAAAAATAGCAGAGTAATAAAAGCACATGAAAATCTTGATAAAGTTCATGTGGAATAAAAAAATGCTAAAATAAATAATTTTGACTCTTAAAATAAAATTTGGAAAGAAAAGAATGAAAAAAATAAAAAAATATATATTAACTTTTATAATTTTTTTACTGGGAGGAAATTTAATTATGGCAAATTCAGTAAATAATCTAAGTATTACTAAAAAAGAAAATTTAAAATATATCAAAGCAGATCCAAAATATTTTTCAGGAGAAGCAGAGTTTGCAATCTTACCACAAATTGATATATCTAAGGATAGTGTTGCAATAGTAGATTTTGAAGTTGGAGTAGTTAACAATTGGCATTCACATTCAAAAGGGCAATATTTATATATAACTGAGGGAGAAGGTAGAGTTCAAGAATGGGGTAAGGAAATTCAATATGTAAAGAAAGGTGATGTTGTATGGATACCAGCAGATGTAAAACATTGGCATGGAGCTGGGGAAACAACTTCAATGTCCCACTTAGTAATAACACCTGATACTGAAAATAATACAACTACTTGGTTTGAAAAAGTTGAATTAAATGAAAAACCAACAGAAGAAAGATTGAAAATTTCTATTGAGAAACATAAACAAAATACTTCTTTGACAGAAAAACAACTAGCTATTGTTTCAATAGCAGCTAATACGGCAAAAGGAGATTTAAATAAATTAAAAGTAGCTTTGAATAAGGGATTAGATAAAGGTTTAACTATTAATGAAATAAGAGAAATTTTAAATCATCAATATGCTTATATAGGTTTTCCAAGAGCACTAAATGGAATGCTTACTTTAAATAAAGTGTTAGAAGAAAGAAAAGTTAATGGTAAAAAAGATATTGAAGGGAAAGTTCCTACAAATAAGGGGGATATAAATTACTATGAATATGGAACAGAAACTTTAAGTATTTTATCTCAAAGAGATAGCAGTGGATTATTACAAAATTTTGATGGAGTTGACTATGCTTTAAAGGCACATTTATTTGGTTATTTATTTAGTAGAGATAATTTAAACTATGTAAATAGAGAATTAACAACAGTTTCAACCATTTCCACAATATCAGGTGGAGAGGCACAATTAGCTTCACATGTTAATTTAATAACTAATTTAGGAATTAAAAAAAGTGATTTAGAAAAAGTTGTAAATATTTTAAATAAAGAAGTTGATAGTGATTCATCTAATAGATTAAAAGGAGTTGTTGAAAAATGAAAAAAATGCTATTAGTAGCTTTATTTTTATTACAAATTGGAACTGGAAATTTATTATTTTCTGAAACAAATGAAAATAAAAATGTAGTTAAAAAAATTGAAAATACTGTAAATCAAAATACTAATACAATAGCTACAACAGAAAGTGGAAAAATACAAGGATTTATTCAAGATGAAATATATACTTACTTAGGTGTACCTTATGCAAGAGCCGAAAGATTTATGGCACCTAAAAAAGTAGAAAAATGGAATGGTATTAAACAAACTGTAACTTTTGGAACATATTTTTCACAAGGTGAGAGTATGGTTTCAAGTGGAGGTTGGTTTGCAGGACCTAAATTAGAGATGAGTGAAAATTCTCATAACTTAAATATATGGACTCCTGGTATAAAAGATGGAAAGAAAAGACCAGTAATGGTATGGTTACATGGTGGAGGTTTTAGAAGCGGTTCATCTGCTGAAAATTATATTTTTGATGGAAAAAATTTAAGTAAAAAAGGAGATGTAGTAGTAGTTTCTGTAAATCATAGATTAAATTCACTAGGTTTCTTAGATTTATCAGCTTATGGAGAAAAATATAAAAATTCTGCCAATGCTGGAATTATGGATTTAGTTGCTTCTCTTGAATGGATAAGAGATAACATAGAAGAATTTGGAGGAGATCCTAATAATGTAACTATATTTGGAGAGTCAGGAGGAGGAGCAAAAGTTTTAACTCTTATGGCTACACCAGCTGCAAAAGGTTTATTCCACAAAGCTATATCTGAAAGTGGAGCAGTAGAAAAAATGGGAATGACACTTTTACCAGAAAAAGCTACTAGAAGAGTTGCAGAATTAACTCTTGAAAATTTAGGATTAAATGCAAAAAATGTAGATGAAATTCAAAAAATACCTTATGAAAAAGTTATGGAAGCAACAGAAAAAGCCTTAGCAAAAACAGCTGAGGAACAAGGTTATAAAAATGTTTTAACTGGACAACCAGGACTTGATTGGGCACCTAAATTAGATAGCTATATTCCAGTAGAACCTGTAGGAGAAAAATATTCAGAACAATCAAGAGAGATTCCTTTATTAATAGGTACTAACTTAACAGAATGGGAAACAATGCCATTTGTATTATCAAATAATAAAGTTGAAAATAAAAATACTTTTACTAATGCAGAAATAAAAAAGAAAATGCAAGAAAAATATGGTGATAGAGCAGAAGCAATAGCGAAAGAATTTAAAAAGGCTTATCCAGAAAGAAAAGCAGTAGATGCACTTTATGTTGATGCTTTATTAAGAAAACAAACATTGAAAACAACAAGATTAAAAGCAGATCAAAATGGAGCACCAGTATATAGTTATATTTTTGCTTGGGATAATCCTATGATTGATGGTATGGCAATGTCTTTTCATACAGCAGAAATTCCATTTGTATTTAATAATATAGATAAAGTTGAAGGAACTTTAAAAGGTAGAGGAAAGGATGCCTATAAATTAGCAGGAAAAATTAGTCAAGCTTGGATAAATTTTGCAAGAACAGGAAATCCTAATGTGAAAGGTTTACCAAAATGGTTACCATATAATACTAAAAATGGAGCAGTTATGATTTTTGATGATAAGTCAGAAGTTAAATATAAACATGATGAGGAGTTAATGAAATTATTAGCACCTGACTATAATTTCTAAAATATTATGAGAAGACTGAATATATTAATTTTAATTATTATTAACTTTTTCTATATAAAAAGTATAGAAGCAAGTGTTGGAGGAGAAAAAATGTTAAAAAAAGAATACTTAAATAAAGATAGTACAATAAAAGAACTTTTAACTTATCCAAGTATAAAAGAGTTTTCAAAATTTATTTTACCTCTTGAACATGGTTACAATCCAAACTCAAAATTAAAAGATATAGCTTATTTATTACCATATCATAATAATATAAATACTGATACAACTTTAAAGAGTATTAATTATATAATTGATAGAAGTGAAAAGGGTGAAGAGATATTCTATAAAATTTATACCGATAAAGAAATAAAAGAAGATAAGAGCAAAGCAAATACAGGAATATTTTTCTTTAAAGGAAATAAAAATGCACCTTTTGCTATAATCAATGCGGGTGGAGGCTTTTCCTATGTTGGTTCTATACATGAGGGTTTTCCTTATGCAATAGAATTAAATAAAAGAGGTTATAATGCTTTTGTTTTACAATATAGAGTTGAAGATGGTTATAGGGCAACTCAGGACCTAGCAAGAGCAATATCATATATAATTGAAAATAAAGATTTATTTGAAGTTGATATAAATAATTACTCTTTATGGGGAAGTTCAGCAGGAGCTAGGATGGTTGCAGCAATTGGCTCAAGAGGTTTAGTTTCTTTTGGAGAAAAAAATTATACTAAACCCAATACAATAGTTATGCTTTACACAGGATTAGCTAGTTTTACACTAAATGATCCTCCTACATTTATGGCAGTTGGTGACAGAGATGGAATTGCTAATCCAAGAGTTGTTGAAAATAGATTTAATGAAATGAAAAAAGCAGGCTTAAAAGTAGAATTTCATAAATATAAAAATGTAGAGCATGGCTTTGGATTAGGCATTGGAACTTCAGCAGAAAATTGGATAGATAGTGCTATAAAATTTTGGGAAAAGCAAAGTGTAAAATATGAAAAGTGACTAACTTATGGTTGAGGGTATGGCAATGTCTTTCCACACAGCAGAAATTCCATTTGTATTTAATGATATAGATAAGATTGAAGGACTTATAAAAGTTAGAGAAAAAGAAGCTTATAAATTAGCAGGAAAAATTAGTCAAGTTTGGATAAATTTTGCAAGAACAGGGAATCCTAATGCAGAAGGTTTACCAAAATGGGAACCATATAATCGTAAAAATGGGACAGTTATGATTTTTAACGATAAGTCAGAAATAAGACATAAACATGATGAAGAGTTAATGAGATTATTAGCACCTGGCTATAATTTCTAAAATTATTATCAATTATGACATTTTTAATAGGAGGTATAGCAATGGCAAATTATAGAAATAATCCTTTTACATTTGTATATGATGGAGCGATTACAAAAAATGAAAAAGGAAAGGTAAATGTAGAAAAAGTAAGTTATAAAATTAATGGAATTGATATTGCAGCTAATGTATACAAACCTGCAAATTATACTCCAAATGGTAAATTTCCAGCAATAGTAGTGGCACACCCAAATGGTGGAGTTAAAGAACAAGTTGCAGGGTTATATGCACAAAAATTAGCAGAACAAGGATATGTTACAATAGCTTTTGATGCTGCTTATCAAGGAGCAAGTGGAGGAAAACCTCGTTATGTAGATAAACCTGCAAATCGTATGGAAGATATAAGAGCTGCAGCTGATTTCATAACTCAATATCCTGGTGTAGATAAAAATAGATTAGGTTTATTAGGAATTTGTGGTGGAGGTGGCTACTCAATAAAAGTAGCACAAACAGATAAAAGATTTAAAACTGTAGCGACTGTAAGTATGTTTAATACAGGTGATGTTAGACGTAATGGATATAATCGTACACAAATGGATACTATACAAACTCGTTTAAAAGATGCTTCAGATGCAAGAGCACAAGAAGCAGCAGGTGGAGAAGTTAGATACACACCAGCTTTTGCAGATGGAATGACAAAAGAAGAAATAGCAGCATTACCTTTTGAATTGTATAGAGATGGTTATGAATATTATGGAGTAACTCATAAACACCCAAATTCTCAAACTAATAATACAGTTAGTAGCTTATTAGATTTAATGTCTTTTGATGTTAACACTAATGTAGATTTGATAAATCAACCATTATTAATGATAGCTGGAGATAAGGCTGATAGTTTGTATATGACAGAAGAAGTTTTTAAAAATGCAACTGGAACAAATAATAAAGAATTATTTTTAGTAAAAGGTGCAACTCATATTCAAACTTACTGGAAGCCTGAGTTTGTGAAAGAAATTAGTGGAAAATTGACACAGTTTTATAATAAAAATTTATAAAACAAAGAATATAGAGTATATTTAAAAATAAAACAGGAGACAAAAAAATGAAAAATTTTGTAAATAGATTTTGTAAAGTAATTTTAAATATGGCGGTATTATTTGGATTTGTTGCATGTGGAAATAATTCTTCAGCAGTAAATAACCAAAATTCAAGAAAAAACGGAAATGCAAAAAAAGGGAACGGAAAAGTCTTAGTTGTATATTACTCGCAAACTGGAACAACTGAAGGAGTTGCTAAAATTATTGCGAGAGAAACGAATGCAGATTTGGTTAAATTGGAAGTAAAAAACGAGTATACAAGTGATGATTTGAATTGGACTGATAAAAATAGTAGAGTTAACAGAGAACATGATAACCCAAATAGTAGAAATGTAGAATTGAAAAATGCGGTTATTCCTGATTTTTCTTCATATGATACCGTATTTATCGGGTATCCGATTTGGTGGAGAGAGGCTTCCTGGGTTCTGGATGATTTTGTTAAGAAAAATGATTTTACTGGAAAAACTGTAATTCCGTTTGGTACATCAATGTCAACAGGAGATGGGACTAGCGGAAACAGATTGAAAAAATTGACAAAAACAGGAAACTGGGTTGATGGACAAAGATTTTCCAGCAGTTATAATGAATCTGAGGTTGTAGATTGGGTGAAAAGCTTAAAATACTGAATAGAAACTGGAGATGCAGAGTGGTTTGAAGAAGTTTCAGATGAAGAAGATGAAAAACTGAAAATTGAATTTTCTACTGATTTATGATACAATTGTACTATTATTATAAAATCATGGAATGGAGTTTGATTATGAATAAGGAAAGACTTGCAGCTTTTATGGATGCCGTACTTGCAATTATTATGACAATTCTCATATTAGAGCTAAAAAAGCCTGAAACAGCAACTTTAAAAGCCCTTTGGAATCTGAGAGTAGATTTTTTTGCATATACGCTTTCATTTTTCTGGCTTGGAACAATGTGGGTAAATCTGCATAATGAATGGCATAAAATAAAATATATTACACCGTCAATTGTCTGGGTAAATGTAGTAATACTTTTCTTTTCTTCATTTTTTCCATATGTAACTTCTTTTGTCACTTCATATTATAACAGTAGTGTAGCACAAGGATTTTATGGGATAATAGTTCTAGCTGTTACATTCTGCAATATAATTTCGTTGTATCTGATAGAAAAGGTGAATAAACATGATAAAGAATTGCAGGAATCATTAAAAATAATGATAAGATGGATAAAAGTTGATATAAGTATAAAAATAATTGGGTTAATAATATCGTGTATATTTTATCCGCCAGCAATGATGATAAGTGTTTATATTACTTTATTTGGAATTGCATTTCCGGAACAGTATAAGGCAATAAAAAGAAGAAGGGATTAATAGGAGTAGTAAATCTAATACTGATCATGAAAATGTAAAGCATTGGCATGGAGCAACGAAAGACAGCTGGTTTTCACATATTGCCATTACAGCTGGAGATGCAGAGTGGTTTGAAGAAGTTTCAGATGAAGAAGATGAAAAACTGAAAATTGAATTTTCTACTGATTTATGATACAATTGTACTATTATTATAAAATCATGGAATGGAGTTTGATTATGAATAAGGAAAGACTTGCAGCTTTTATGGATGCCGTACTTGCAATTATTATGACAATTCTCATATTAGAGCTAAAAAAGCCTGAAACAGCAACTTTAAAAGCCCTTTGGAATTTAAGAGTAAATTTTTTTGCATATACGATTTCATTTTTCTGGCTTGGAACAATGTGGATAAATATGCATAATGAATGGCATAAAATAAAATACATTACACCGGCAGTTGTCTGGGCAAACGTAGTTTTACTGTTTTTTTCTTCGTTTTTTCCTTATGTGACTTCTTTTGTCACTTCATATTACAACAGTAGTGTAGCACAAGGATTTTATGGGATAATAGTTCTGGCTGTTACATTTTGTAATATAATTTCTGGGCATTTGATAGGAAAAGCAAATAGAAACGATGAGAAACTACAGGAATCATTAAAAATAAGGATGAGATGGTTAAGTATTGATACAATTATAAAAATTATAGGGTTAATAATATCGTGCACCTTTTATCCGCCTGCAATGATGACAAGTGTTTATATTACTTTACTTGGAATTGTACTTCCCGCACAATATAAGGCGGCAAAAAGGAGAAGGGAAAAATAGAAATATGAAATTTTTTCAGCTTATTCCTAGTGGACAGTTTGGCTTAGAAAATGTAGCAGAAGAGTTTGGGATAAGTGGAAGGACTCTTCAAAGAAATCTGTCGGCAGAAAATACCAGTTTTAATCAGCTGGTGAAAGATATTCAGAAAATAATGACTTTCAACTATTTGGAAGCAGAGGAACTTTCAATTGATGAAATAGCCTATCTGGTTGGATACACAGAGATTTCGTCCTTCTATCGAGCATTCAAAAATTGGACAGGGAAAACAGTTTCGCAGTATCAAAAAGAGAAGTAATAGATATTAAAATGCGTCAGAAAACCGACGTATTTTTTTTGTCGTATTTTTGACGGAATTATGGTATAATTTTTTCAGGAGGATTTAAAGGTATGAAAGAAAATAGAGAATTAGAATTAAAATTAACGATAACAAATACTTTTTTAAAAACAGTGAGTGCTTTTGCTAATTATGGTTCAGGTAGAATAATTTTTGGAATTGATGATAATGGAAAAATTGTAGGGATAGATGATTTGGATGAGACATGCTTAAGTCTTGAAAATAAAATAAATGATAATATTGTACCAAAACCTAATTTTAGTTTTATAAAAAATAATAGGGATAAAACTATAACACTTGTAGTTAAAGAGGGACTTGATAAACCGTATTTATACAAAGGAAAAGCCTATAAAAGAAATGATACATCAACTGTTGAAGTTGACAGATTAGAATTGAATAGACTTACTTTGGAAGGAATGAACAGATATTTTGAAGAATTACGATCAAATGATCAAGAGTTAAAATTTGAAGTATTGAAAAAAGAATTAAAGGAAAAACTTGCAATTGAAAATTTTTCTATTGATTTACTTAAAACATTGAATTTATATGATGATAAAGAAGGTTATAACAATGCTGCGGCACTTGTAGCAGATAAAAATTCATTTTCAGGAATAGATATTGCGAGATTTGGTAAGGATATAAATGAGATTCTTGATCGAAATACATTTGTCAATATGTCTATTTTTTCTCAATTTCATAAAACTATAGAAGTATTTGAAAGATACTATAAATATGAGGAAATTCAGGGTTTTGAAAGAATTGAAAAAGAATTAATACCAGAAAAAGCTTTTAGAGAAGTGATTGCAAATGCGATAATTCATAGAACTTGGGATATAAACTCAAATATAAGAATATCAATGTTTGAGAATAGAATTGAAGTTGTTTCTCCAGGAGGATTGCCTTCGGGAATAACTGAAAAAGAATATTTAAACGGACAAATTTCACAACTTAGAAATCCTATTTTGGGAAATGTTTTTTTTAGATTGAAGTATATTGAAATGTTTGGAACAGGAATAAGAAGAATAAATGAAATTTACAGAAATTATAGCACAAAACCTATTTATGAAATCAATGAAAACTCAATAAAAATCACACTTTTTACAATTTTTAATAAAATATTTTTGTCTAAAGATGAAAAAATTGTATTTGAAATATTAAAAGATGGAAATATTTTATCGAATAAAGAAATATCAGAAATAACAGGGTTTAAAAAGGACAAAAATTTGAAATTATTGAAATCTTTGGTTGAGAAAAAATATATTGTAACTATTGGAAATGGAAGAGGAACTAAGTATTATAAAAACTAAAAAACCACAAAAAACCGATGTAAATATTTTTGTCGTATTTTAAATTAGAAATTTTTATTATTCAAATTATATTCTAATCAAAAAAAAAGAAAGGATAGTGATGTAAAATAATATAAAATTGAAAAATATATTAAGAAAGGTGCTGATTTTTATGAAAAGAATTGTAATTCTTTTATCATTAGTTTTAGGAAGTTTGAGCTTTTCATTTGGACTTGGTTATCCTCAGATTACAGTTGAAAAGGGATATTGTGAAGGAGGAAAGGTTATAAGAAGGTATACGATGGGAGAAGAGGTACACGGAGGAGGAGGTACGAGAACTGTTATGAATTTCAAATTATGTAGAATTAATGGATTAAGATATAGAAATATAGGAGTAACAATACTTGGATATTATAAAAATTCGACTTTATCTATGAACGAAGGGATCAATATAGCAATAGATTATGATAAGAGAATTATATTTTATGATCCAGCAGGTCTTTAATTTTTATGTAAAGTTTATATTTTAGTAAAAAATGATTAAAAAATGAAAAAGCTGTTTCATAAAATAATCCTCATGAGACAGCTTTTAATTCAAAATATAGTTTTCATAATATTATATTTAGAGAGTGTCCAAAATTTTGGGTGCAGTATACTTATTTTTTCTTATATTTATTTCCATATTCGTTCATTAAATCAAAAATAGGTTTTAGTTCACTACCTTTCTTTGTAAGAGAATATTCTACTTTTGGTGGAACAACTGGATATACTTTTCTTACAACTATTCCATCACTTTCAAGTTGTCTTAAATTTTCAGTTAAAACTTTTGCACTGATTCCGACTATAGATTTTGTTAATTCATTATATCTTTTTGTACCAGTTAATAAATCCCTCAATATTAGTATTTTCCATTTATTAGCTATCATTGAAGCAGTATATTCAACTGGACATTCTGTATATATTTTTCTCATAAAATCACCTCTTGCATTCATTATACCATCATATGATACTTTAAGTAAGTACAAAAAAAAGAGCTGTCTCAAAATAGTAAAATTTTAAATAATTCAAAAATACAGTTTCCACATTATTTTTTAAATTTTTTTTTGAGACAAACCCTATTAATATATAATATTAATATATAATGGCATCATTTTCAGTATATGAAGTTAATGAATTTTCTTTTACTTGAACACATACATAGCTGATACCTTCATCATCTGCGGCTGCAAATTGTCTTTTACCATTAGGGGATATTTTAATTACATTTCCTTTTTTTATTTTAACAACTTCACCATCTATTGTCAGAGTACCTTTACCCTCTGTAATTATGTATATTTCCTCATTTTCTTTATGCGAATGAACAAATGGTACGCTTACACCTGCAGGTAAACTGTTAAAACTTACTTCCGCTCCTGTTAATCCTAATGTTTGATGAAACTCTGTTCTTGCTCCATCTGCAATTCCTATTGAATAATTTTTCATATATGATTCCTCCTTTTTCTTTTGTATGTTTATTTTATAACATAATGAAACAAATGGCAAGAATGCACTTTTTTGTTATATAGTTACCTTTTGGTATAAATTGTGGAAATATAAAGAAAATGATTGAATAAATTTTAAAAATATCTCTATATTTTTAATTGAATCACAGATTGTATAAGATATTATGACAAATAAAAAATGAAACGAAAAGCTTTTCGTTGTAAAAATAGCAAATTGTATTGATTTTTGTACAATAATAAAGAGGTGGATTTAAATGATAGCTACAAATTATTCGAATGTAAGAAATAATTAAAAAAGTCTTATGACAAGGAAACCGATGATTATGAAACTGTTATTTTTTTACTCTATCTTTTTCTTGACTTCACTTTGAAACAAGGATATATTTTATTGAGTAGAAATTAACAAAATGAAGCTGGAATAGATATTATGACAAAATTACGTAAAGAATGAGGAATGACCCATCCTAAAGAAGAATAGAAAAGGAGATATTTTGTTATGAGAAAAATAACGAATTTTGTATTGTTTATGTTATTTTTTTTCATTCAATACTGCTGTGTATGCTGTAGCTAAGGTAAATCCTGTAATACAGGAAATAAGAAATGAAAAGGATGGAACAGATAAAGAGAGATTGACAGTATGAAAAGAAGAGGTAGATGATGGAGCTATAGGAGAAGTTAGCTATTACTATAAAGGAAATGTACTGAAAAAATAGTAAGCTATTTTTATTTTGAAACAGGAAATGAATATAGAGAATATTATATAAAAAATGATAAAGTTTACTTTATATATGAAAAAATGACACATACAGAACATATCATAAAAGTAATGCCTACAGGAGAGTCTGTATGGAAAGAAAATCCTAAAGTTCTTGGAATTTCTGAAAAGAGATACTATTTTGATTCTAATGGAGAAATTGTAAGATATATTGATGAAAAATGAAATATTCATGAAAATGATTTACAAATGAGAGAAGCAGACAAAGAGATTAGATTATATAAACCAAGTTTTTTAGGAAATAAATTATAAGTTTGAAGGTAAGAGTAAAATAATAAAAGTTACCTAAAGTTACAAAGTAATTTAAAGTGAATATAATAAACTTCTTTAAATTTAAGAAAAAATCTTAATTAAAGAAGTTTTTTATTTATAATTTTTTTGTTGTAACTATTGACATTACATCAAAAATATTGTATCATGATTTTATAAGATGTAACTATCACTATTACATCTAAAGGGAGATTAGAAGTTTTATAGAATATCAGAGTCAATTTTGAAGTTTTGAAAATAAAAAAAGCCATTAAAAAAAAATAAAAATATAGAAAAAAGGAGAATGAGATTATGCAGATATCAAGTAGATTTACGATAGCACTACATATTTTTGCATGTGTAGAGGTATTTAAAGATGAGTACAAGATTACAAGTGATTTTCTTGCTGGAAGTATAAATACAAATCCTGTTATTATAAGAAAAATTTTAACACAATTGAAGAATGCAGGATTGATAACAGTTGCAAGAGGAATAGGAGGAATTGAAGTGACAAAACCTCTAAAGGAGATAACATTTTATGATGTATATGTGGCAATAGAACCATTGGAAAATAATGAATTGTTTAATTTTCATAAAAATCCGAATCCAGAATGTCCTGTGGGGAAAAATATTCATAAATTGCTTGACAGAAAGATGGAAACAATACAGAAGGCTATGGAAGATGAAATGAAAAAATATACACTGGAAAGCCTTAAAAATGAAATACAGGAAATTTTAGGGAAAGAAGATTAAATTTAGAAATAACAGAATTAAGGAAAATATTTGTGAAATTATAAAAATTATTTGAATGAATAATGGAAGGAAGGTAGAGTTATGGAAAAGAATAAAGAGCAGGAAAAAAGGCTTGATTATCTTTTAGAAGAGTTTAAAGCTGATTCAGTTGAATATAAAGATATAGAAATTCCAGAAGATATAAATGGAAAACGTTGTATTTTAAGGTCTTTAATGAATGTACGTATGCCTAAGAAAATGTCAGATTCAGTATTGAAGGTACAGGATGAATATTTATCTGTCTGTGCTGAGGAAAAAGGTATTGTCCAGCTTTCAGATATTCCTGTAACTAAAGGGAATATTTCTATCTGGCAGGGAGATATTACAAGGCTTGAAGTGGATGCCATAGTAAATGCGGCAAATTCTCAAATGTTAGGATGTTTTATACCGATGCACATGTGCATTGATAATCAGATTCATACTTATGCAGGAGTACAACTTAGGGAAGAATGCAGTCATAAAATGAAGGAATTGAGAAAAAAATATGGAAGCTATTATGAGCAACCGACAGCGATTCCTATGATTACGAATGCTTATAATCTTCCTGCAAAAAATGTAATTCACATAGTTGGTCCGATAGTAAGAAATAGACTTACAGCAGAATTAGAACAGGAATTGGCAGATTGCTATACAAATGTTTTAAATATGTGTCTGGAAAATAATTTGAAAAGTGTGGCATTTTGCTGTATTTCAACTGGAGTATTCTGTTTTCCAAATAAAAGGGCGGCAGAAATTGCTGTGGATACAGTACAAAAATGGTTAGTGGAAAATCCAAATGCTATGGAAAGGGTGATTTTTAATGTTTTTAAAGAGGAAGATAAAAAATATTATGAAGAAATCTTACAGTAGAAGAAATGGATATTTAGAAACGATTCAAAAAGGATTGGTGGTATTGGGGACTTTTGAAAATAAGTTTTCATTAGGAAAAGGTTCGAGAGAAGAACGAATAGAACTTTTGAAAAATGAAATTCAAAATGCGGATGCTATTGTAGTAGGTGCTGGTTCAGGATTATCAACTTCGGCAGGTTTTACATATAGCGGTGAAAGATTTGAAAAATACTTTTTTGACTTTATAAAGGAATATGGCATTGCAGATATGTATTCAGGTGGATTTTATCCATTTCCAAATGATGAAATTCGTTGGGCCTGGTGGGCAAGACACATATATTTTAATCGTTATGTGAAAGCTCCAAAACCTGTCTATAATGAATTATTTTCACTTTTAAAAGATAAAGATTATTTTGTTATTACAACAAATGTGGATCATCAATTTCAAAAGGCAGGATTTGATAAAAAGAGACTTTTCTATACGCAAGGAGATTATGGTTTATTCCAAAGTGTGAATCCGCAGATACAAAAAACCTATGATAATGAAGAATGGGTAATGAAAGCGATGGAAGCACAAGGATTTGTAAAAGATGAAAATGAAGTATTCAGTATTCCTATGAATGGAGAAATTCTTATGAGAATACCGGCAGAATTAATTCCTAAATGTCCTGATGACGGCTCAGATATGACAACTAATCTTCGGGCTGACAGTTCGTTCGTGGAAGATGAAGGATGGCATAAAGCGTCTTAAGAATATTCAAATTACCTTGAAAATCATAAAAATATGCACATTTTATTTCTAGAATTAGGAGTTGGCAGAAATACACCTGTAATCGTGAAATATTCATTTTGGTATATGACGATGGAAAACAAAAAAGCTGTTTATGCTTGTATAAATTACAGGGAAGCATTTTGTCCGATTAAACTTGAAGATAGAAGTATTTGTTTAGATGGGGATATTGGGGAAGTTTTGGGTGAAATATATAAAAAAATTGAAGAAGATATTTAAAATTTTTTTCATTTTCCAGTTGATAAAATTTGTATCAATTGATATTGAAAATAAAATATCAAAAAATAAAAGATGTGCTGGATTTTATTGAACCTTTTTAGTATAATTACTATTATGGATTGAAACAAAAGGAGAAGAAATAAAATGAAAAAAGAAAGATTAGTAGCATTTTTTGATGCAATTATAGCAATTGTAATGACAGTTTTAGTGTTAGAACTTCCTAAAATTCATGGAACAACATTGTCAGCTATTTGGGAAAATAGAGTGCATTATTTTGCATATATAACTACATTTACACTATTTGCAGTATTTTGGGACACTCATCATACAATATTTGATAAGGTTGAGAAAGTAACTCCTAAAATAGCTAGAATACAGATATTTTTACTGTTTTTGAATACATTATTTCCGTATATAACATCATGGGTTTCTGAAAATCCTCACAGTTATCTGGTAGAATGCGTGTATACATTTTTTTTGTTAGGGGCAAATATTGTTTATTCATGGCTTTGCGATGAACTTATGAAAGCAGATTCTAAAAATATAAAATTAAAGAACACAATAACAACTCTTAGAAGACATAAGATAGCAACGATTTTGCAAAGTTCTTCTTTGATAATAGGTCTATTTAATCCAATGTTTATGCTAATAATAGGATTTATTTCATTGTCAATATGGTATATTCCAATGCCAAAAATTAGAAAAAATAAATAAAAATTGTCGTTATTTGTCAGTTAAATGTCGCCTTTTGTTATTGAATTTAAAATATATCTTTGATAGAATAATTGTATGAAAATTAATAATAAGAAGAGAGGAAATTAAAGATATGAAAAAAGTAATTTTATTGACAGGAGCAAGTAGTGGAATTGGATATCAGACAGCAGAAAGTTTGGCAAAAGAAGGGCATGTGGTTTATGGTGCAGCTAGAAGAACTGAAAAAATGGAGACTTTAAAACAGTTTGGAGTTAAACCTATGTATTTGGATGTAACTGATGAGGAAAGTATAAAAAGTGCAATTGATACAATAATTGGAAATGAAGGGCGTATAGATGTTCTGATAAATAATGCGGGGTACGGTTCTTATGGTGCGATAGAAGATGTTGAAATAAGTGAAGCAAAAATGCAGTTTGAAGTGAATTTATTTGGATTGGCGAGATTGGTTCAATTAGTGCTTCCGCATATGAGAAAACAAAAATCAGGTAGAATTATAAATGTTTCATCAATGGGAGGAAGAATGACAAGCTATTTTGGTGGCTGGTACCATGCGACTAAATATGCACTTGAAGCATTTAGTGATGCGTTACGTATGGAAGTGGCTGATTTTGGAATAGATGTTTCACTTATTGAGCCAGGTTTGATAAAAACTGACTGGGGAATCATCGCTGCGAATAAATTGGTAGATTCGTCAAAAGACGGGGCCTATGAAAAAGAAGCCTTGAGAACATCAGAAGGAATGAAAAAGCAATATTCAGGAAATATGGGTTCTAACCCGATTGTTATCACAAAAGCAATTTCAAAAGCAGTGAATAGTCGTCGTCCAAAAGCGAGATATTTAATAGGATTTATGGCAAAACCATTAGTATTTTTACATACTGTTCTTCCTGCAAGAATTTTTGATAAAATTATGAAAAATGCTTCGAAATAGATAAAAAATAATTGAAAATTGAATTTTGCTGAGAAACTTATAGAAAAAATTAATTTTTGAAAATGAAAAACTTAATATAATAAAAAATAGGAAAAATGGAGAAAATATGAAAATAACTATGCCAAAGCAGTTTCAGGATTTTTTAAAGAGTATTGGATTATCAATTGAAAATATTCTTGAAGAAACGGGAATACCAAATATCTTATGGAAAGAGGAAATTCAGCTTTCTACTGAGGAATATTATTTATTTTTGAAAAAAATTGATGAAGTTATTACTGATGAGCAAATTTCAGCAATTAGCAATATTGATAATCTAAATGTGTTTATTCCTTCATTTTTTGCAGCACTTTCTTCAAAAAATGGACGTGAAGGTTTAAAAAGGCTGGCAAAATACAAGAAATTAATAGGGCCTGTGTTTTTGGAAATTAAAGAGTTTGAAGAAATAGTTCAAGTGCAGTATTTTTTTGAACAAAGGGAAAAGGAATTGCCACGTTTTGCAGTTTTGAATGAACAGCTTATGTTGATAAATTTACTAAATAAAGGAATTGGGGAAAAAATATCTCCAGTAAGTGTTACAAGTCCTTTTGAGTACGGGGAATTATTGACAAAAGAGATAAATACGGCGATAAATAAAGCAAAGCAAAATGAAGTCATTTTTAGCATGAAAGATTTGAAAAAGCCATTTTTGACGGCAAATAATATAATGGTGGAATATTTGGAACCTCAATTGAAGCAGAAACTGGCAGAAATGGAAAGTGAGACATTTGAAACCTTTGCGAGCAGAGTTCAGAAAAAACTTTTTCAGCTTATTCCGAGCGGACGTTTTGGACTGGAAAATGTAGCAGAAGAGTTTGGAATAAGTGGAAGGACTCTTCAAAGAAATCTGTCAGCAGAAAATACAAGTTTTAATCAGCTGGTGAAAGATATTCAGAAAATAATGACTTTCAACTATTTGGAAACAAAGGAACTTTCAATAGATGAAATAGCCTATCTGGTTGGATATACGGAACTTTCGTCCTTCTATCGAGCATTTAAAAAATGGACTGGGAAAACGGTATTGCAGTATCAGAAGGGCAAAAAATAAATATTAAAATATGTTATAAATTTGGAGTATTTTTTGTCGTATTTACAACTGTTTTAACTTTCAAAACGATTACCGACATAACAAAAGTCACAAAATTACAAGTGATTTTCTTGCTGGAAGTATAAATACAAATCCTGTTATCGTACGAAAAATTTGATGCAACTAAAAAAATAAAGGGTTAATTAATATTGCGAGAGGGGTTGGAGAAATTGAGGTGACTAGACCTTTAAAAGACATAACATTTTATAGTGTGTATGGAGTGATTGAGTTAGTAGAGAATAACGAATTATTTAATTTTTATCTTTTTGCTTGTAAGCCTATTTTAGCTCAAACTCATAATCATCTAATTCTATTTGCAAATCTGCGGTTCTTTTGTACAAATATTGAAAATAGGATTTTTTGTATTCAGATCTTTTTTTTCTATTTCTTCATTAATTTTACAAATTTCTTTTCTTAAATCTCTCATTCTATCTTTTAGTTCTTCTCATTCTCGCTTTTTCTCATTAAGATCTTTAAGTTCTCTATTAAATTTTGAAATATTAGAATTTCATTTGTTCATGTTAATGAGTATAACATATAAATTATTAAAATAATTATTAAAAACATAGTTACTCCTTTTTTGTGATTTATTTTTTAGTACAACATATTTAAGTAAATTTTTAAATAATAGAAAAAAAATAAAAAGTTTTAAATAATAAAATTTGCATTTTTAAAATTTATAGGTTATACTCATATTAAGAAAAAATTATGCAATTGTTAATCTAGGAGGTTTCCAAAATGGGAGAAAAAATGAAAGCGTTTGTAATGAAAAGAATCGGAGAAGTTGGTTGGATTACAAAAGATAGACCTAAATGTGGGCCGACAGATGCGATTATAAAACCACTTGCACTTGCACCTTGTACTTCGGATATACATACTGTTTATGAAGGTGGAGTTGGAGAAAGACATGATATGGTATTGGGGCATGAAGCTTGTGGAGAGGTAGTTGAAGTTGGGGAATTAGTTAAAGATTTTAAAGTCGGAGATAAAATTTTGGTTGCGGCGATAACTCCAGATTGGAATTCGGTGGAAGCTCAGGCGGGATATCCGATGCATTGTGGAGGAATGCTTGCTGGATGGAAGTTTTCAAATGTTAAAGATGGTGTTTTTGGAGAATATTTTCACGTTAATGATGCAGATGGTAATTTAGCGTTAATTCCAAAAGGTATGGATTACGGAACAGCATGTATGTTAAGTGATATGGTACCTACTGGATTCCATAGTGCAGAACTTGCTGATATTCAGTTTGGTGATGTTGTTGCAGTATTTGGATTGGGTCCTGTGGGACTTATGGGAGTTGCTGCTGCTGCGTTAAAGGGAGCTGGAAGAATAATTGCTGTGGATTCAAGAGAACAAGTTGTGCCAATTGCAAAGGCTTATGGAGCAACAGATATTGTTGATTTTAAAAAGGCGCCTGCAGATGAACAAATCATGGAATTGACAGATGGAAAAGGTGTTGACAGGGTATTAATTGCTGGAGGAGATCAAAAAGTATTTGCTACAGCTGTAAAAGTTTTGAAACCAGGAGGACGTATAGGAAATGTAAATTATTTAGGAAGCGGAGAATTTATAGAAATACCGAGAGTTGAATGGGGAGCTGGAATGGGACATAAGCAAATTTTTGGAGGTCTTATGCCAGGTGGAAGATTAAGACTTGAAAAATTGGCAAGATTGATTGAATTTGGAAAATTAGATCCAAGCCTTTTGATTACTCATAGATTTGAAGGTTTTGAAAATGTTGAAAAAGCCTTGGAACTTATGAGAACAAAAGCTGATGGAGTAATAAAACCTGTAGTTTATATGACTTCACAAAGAATAAATGAGTAAAAAAGATAAATAGAAGCAAAGAGAAAAGGTGAAAAAATTGAGAATACTTGTTATTTCTGGCTTTCTTGGAGCAGGAAAAACTACATTTATTAAAGAGATGGTTAAAAGCACAAAAAGGGAATATGTAATTTTTGAAAATGAATTTGGAGATGTAAATATTGATGGTGAAATCTTGAGAAATAATACTGAAGAGATGAAAGAAAATAACCAGAAAAATGGAAATGTAGAATTAAACGTATGGGAACTTACAAGCGGATGTGCCTGTTGCAGTACAAAGGCAGATTTTATATCTTCACTTCTTGTAATTGATAATACTTTAAATCCTGATTTTTTAATAGTCGAACCATCAGGAATAGCTATTTTGAGCAATATCTTAAAAAATGTGACAAATACTGGCTATGACAGAATAAAAATGTTCCCGCCAATAACAATAATTGATGCTGGCACATATTTTAAATATAAAAATAAATATGATGAAATATTCATAGACCAGATAAAAATGGCAGCACATATACAGCTTTCAAAAGTCGAAAATATGGCAGATGAAGAGTTACAGCTAATTTATGAAGACATAAAATCGTTTAATCCAAATGCTGATATTTTTACAAATGATTATCATAACCAAAATACGGATTACTGGAATGCGCTTTTTAGCGGAGAACTTGTAAAAACAGAAAATTCAGATTTAATAGATGTTAAAAATAAAATGCAAAATATGACTTATAAAAATTCATATTCTGATAATCCTGCAATTCTTGTATCTTTTCTGGAAAAGTTGATTTCAGGCTTTTACGGGGATATAAACAGAGCAAAAGGTGTATTTAAAGGCAATGACTATAATATGCACTTTGATGTGGTAGATACAAATTATAATATTACAATTTTGGAGGATAGTTCAGAAAACAATGCAGTTTTTATAGGAAATCCGATTGATAAGGAATTGTTAATAAAAGAGCTTGATGAAATGAAAAATTTAAAATAGAAATTTTTTAATAATTTTTGTTAAGGAAATAAAAAAATAATAAATAAGGACTGGATTTTTTCAGTCCGTTTTTGTTTATGACAAATAGATATTTGTTTAATACTAAATGATTTTAAATTAAAATGGAAGAAAGTTTTTAGTAAAAAATCTATACAATTATCAGTTGTTTATAATAATTGTGTAGTATCAAAGATTTAATAATTAGTTGTGTTATGAATTGCTTAAAATTTTAGGAAGAAGCATAAAATAAAAAGATTGTTAGTTTTATTTATGATTTTCTTTATAATCAATTCTTCAATTGTGAAAAAATCAATTGTACGTTGAAATAAAAAGCCCAGAAATTAAAAAAAATAAATTTAGATATTATTTTAATTATACTGTACAAGGAGTTAAAATGAAACAAAAAAATATATTTTTAAGAGGGATAGATTCTTTTACACTACATATTTTGGCTATTTTATTTATGACATTAGACCATTCGTGGAATGTATTTTTTGTTAATCAGAATCAGATAAGGATGAATCTTTTAGGCAGACTTGCCTTTCCTATTTTTGCCTTTATGCTTGTAGAAGGATTTTATAAAACAAAGAATAGAAGTAAATATTTAAAGCGTATTTTTATTTTTGCTGTTATTTCAGAAATTCCTTTTAATCTTTTGCTAAGTACTTCTATATTTGAGAGTCCGTCGATATTTTTTCCATATAATAATGTTTTATGGACTTTTGGGATTGCTTTATATATGCTAGTTTTGATTGAAAAAATTAAAAATAAAGATAACTTACCTGTAACAGTAAAAATTTTTGGAAAAATTATTATAAGTATTTTAGCTATGTTTATTACACGTCTCATAGGTAGTGACTATTTAGAATACGGAATTATGACAGTTTTAGTATTTTATTTTTTTAGAAGTAGAAAATGGTGGAATTTTGTGGCTCAAGTCATCTTGTTAGCATGGATAAATATTTTTCTTATACCAAGATATGATTTTTCTTTTTATCTTTTTGGAAATAAAATATATGCACCAGTACAATCATTTGCAATATTTTCATTAGTTTTTATATGGCTCTATAATGGAAAGCAAGGTATTCATAATAAAATTACAAAATATATGTTTTACAGTTTTTATCCATTGCATCTTTTGTTAATTGTAATGATTTATATTTTTTTAAAGAAATACATCATTTATTGAACTAAATGATATAAGTATTGTAACAAAAAGCGGATTTAATCATAAATTTATAGAATTTCTTAATAGTAAAATAGGATGAAAGATTGGTATAGAAATATTTAATTAAAGGCTGGAATTTTTTCAGTCTTTTTTGTATGGCAATAAAGAATTTATTTTGTTGTTAAAATTATATTTTAAAAAAGAAATGTAAATAAAAAATAGGGTATAATATTACTGGATAAAATTTAAAATATAAATTTTGTTAATACTGAAAAAATATAGAAAGGGTAAGTTATGAAAAAGATAATTTTAATTTTGGTAAGTGTATTATTTTTAGTGAGCTGTAGTGGGGGTATTCCTTTCTCGGAGGAGGAAAAAGGAGCTTTAAAAAAGGCAAAAACGGAAATTGCTGAAATGAAGAAGAATCCGACAATGGCAGAAAAAGAAAAAATTTTGCAAAAGGGGCTAGAAGTTCAGGAAAAATATTTACGAATTGGGGTAGTGTATTTTAAAAGTGTGGAAAAGGATATTCCAATAGCAGATTATTATCTAGCAAGAAACTATAGTGCGAGAGGGGAAAAAGAAAAGGCACTCAAATGGGCAAGAAAAGGCTCGGACAGAGGAGTGAAGGAAGCAAGTGCATTTGCAGGACAGATTTATGCTAATCAGAGAGATGAAATGAATGCAAGAAAATATTATATAAAGGCAATGGATCAGGGAGATTATAGGGAAGACACCTTGTTTAGAGTGTGGGTGTATGGAGAAAGGAAAGAAATTAATAGCGAAGTGGTGGAAGCATTTAAAAGAAATTTAAACAAAAATATTGAGGTAAAAAATGCTTTGGCTTTTTATTATCAGAGGCATGATTACTTTGATGAGGCTGAAAAACTCTACAAGGAGCTTGTTAATGAAAAATATCCGAATGCAGAAAGACTTTTAGGAGAACTTTATATGTGGAAAAAAGATTATGACAAAGCTGAAGAATGGTTATTAAAGGAATCGGAAAAATTATTTTCACATTCAGAAGACAATGTAAAACGGATTGAAGAAAAAAGAGCAAGATTATTGCGTCTGTTAGCAGAAGTTTATGAAATGAAAGGAGATTACGGCAAGGCTGAAAATAGTCTTTTAAAAGCAAAAGAACTTGCACATAAGGAACTTGCATTAACGAGTTTAGCCAAATTATATGAAAAGCAAGGGAAATATAATCAAGCTTTGAAAATAAACGAAGAATTAGAAGAATTGGAAAAAATAGAAAAACAGAAAAAATTAAATCATAAAAGAAATAAAAAATGGAGAGTTTTATGAGAATAGAAAAACTGGAATTTGTAAAAAATATTGATAAATTTGAAAATAATTCTGATGAATATGTGGAGATTAATTTAAATAGGAAGGTAACGGAACTTTCAAGCGTTTCGTATGAAAAAAAATTATACAGTTTTTATTTATTAATAGGAGAAGACGGGAGAATAAATTCGCTGGAAATTCTCAATATATTGAAAATGGCTAAATTTACACATAAAATAGAAATTCCTGAAAATATAATAGAAGGCGATATTTATTTTAAGAGAGAAGAATACAATGAAGCTGGTATAAAAGTTAAAGAATTAGATTTTTTGGAGATTGATATTCCCAAAAATATTATCGGATGTTATTTTACTGATAACAAGCTTAATATTTATTTTGGAGTAAAAATTTGTGAAAATATAGTAATCTTAATAAATAGGGATAATTATGCAGAAGGAATTTTGATTTATGGAAAATTTGAAATTGAAGATGATAGATTTTACTGGAAAAAGTGAGAATGTTGTAAGCGAGCGGGATATGATTTTTTCTTTTAATAACGGAGAGATAAAAATATATTTGTCTTATGAAACAGGAGAACTGAAAAAAATAGAAATAGTTAGTGAAAATGAGAAAATTGAAAAAGAAATTGGAATGGAAGCAGTATTAAAATTTAAGGGGAATTCGGTTATTTTGGATTATGAATATGGATTGTATGAGTATGTAGAAATAGAAATTGAGGATAAGCTGGAAAAATATTGGGCTGATGGAAAAACAGTTTATTTAAAGGAAGGGAAGAAAATTTTTTTAGAAGTTGAAATTTGGGAAGGATATTTGCTATTTTTTGATGATGAATGCAGGATGGCGGGATTTGGTACGGAATTTAAAAATCGGAAGGAATAAAAACTTTGAAAAGGCGGAATTATAAATGAATAAATATATTTTACTGATGTTGCTTTGTTTGTTAATAGGATGTAGAAATCAAGGAAATGATGTGGTAATAAAAGATATTGATGATGTTTATTTTTATCTGGAAAATAAAAAAAATCCTGAAAAAGCTCAATTAATGGCAAGAATTGCCTATGAATTGAACAAAGAAAACTATAAAGAAGCGGAAAAGTATTTTTTAAAAGTGGCAAAATATGACAAAACTGCTTATGTTTCAATTGCAGATATGTATTATGAACATATTGATGAAAATGAAGGGAAAAAGAGGTATAAGATAGCTTTTGAAAAAGGAAATAAAAAGGCAGGTACAATTTTAGGTATGATTGCTGAGGATAATAATGATTATAAAAAGGCGGAAGAATGGTACAAAAAATCATTGGATAAAGAGAATGTATTAGGATATAAATCTTTTGCTACATTTTTATATAAAACAAATAGAAAAAATGAGGCTGAGAAATATTTTATAGAAGCTGGAAATCGCAAAGATGCGGATTCGATGTTATACTTAATAAAAATATATTATATGAAAAAAGATAATGAAAAATTGAAATACTGGCAAGATAAAATATTAAATACAAAAGAAATTTTTAGATTTGATGATGAAGCAAATGATTTACTGGAATACAGTTTATCAAAAGATAGAATGGATAAAGAGTTCTTTGAGTTGTATATAAAAGGAGAGGAAAGTATTTTAAAAAAAGATTATGATACAGCAGAAAAATATTTTTTACAAATGGAGAAGTTAAAAAAAGAAGGAATTTTGTATACAGCTGATTTTTATTATCGTTTTAAGGATGAAAAAGAAAAAGGAATGGAAAAATATAAAAAAGCATATGAAAATGGTTTAAAGAAAGCTGCTGTTTTTATAGGAATTATTGAGCATAGAAATAGAAATATTGATGAAGCAAAAAAATGGTATAGGATAGCAGCGAATGCAGAATACACTGATTCACAAATATATTTAGCACAAATTTTGGAAGAAGAAGGTTATAAACTCGAATCTTTTGATTTGTATTTAAAAGCGGCTGAGCTAAAAGATTATAGAGCAATTGATTATTTGTTAAAATATTATTATAGAGGAAAAAAATTGAAAGAAATAAAAGAATGGGTAGATGTGGTTAAAAACTCAACAAAATTAAAAAATTATAACGAAGGTCAAAGCGGAAGAATAAAGCAGTATGAAAAATTTTTAAAAGAAAAAGAGTAAAATGCTTAATTAATTGTGAAATAAAATGATAAATATAGGTGTTTTGATATAAAAATGAAAAATGAAGATTTTATGTTTGATGAATATGATGTAGTAAAAGCAAAAAGAAAATTGTCTGATAAAGTTTTAAAAAATTCGATTGGAACAGTTGTGATGATATTTCCTGAATTTTTAAATGATTATATGGTAGAGTTTATGGAAGATGAGAAGACTTTGGATATTTTAGTTATTAAGGGGGATTGAAAAAATAATAAAATTTGTAAACACAAATACTCTTGTTTTTTTACAAAAAATGTGGTACTCTTATAATATAAAAATTAATTTTATAATAAATACAATTATGTAACTATAATTGTATAAAATGGAAAGGACGAAGAAAATGAAAAAATATGATGCAGTAATAATTGGATTTGGAAAAGGTGGAAAAACTTTGGCAGGATTTTTAGCTGGGAAAGGTCAGAATGTTGCGTTGATTGAGAAATCGGACAAGATGTATGGGGGAACTTGTATAAATATTGGATGTATTCCTACGAAAAAACTTGTTGACAGTACAAAAGTTCTTAAAAATAAAGGACTAAGTGGTATTGAGGAAAAGGAGAGATTTTATACAAAAAGTATAAATAATAAAAATACACTGATTGGTGCATTACGTGGAAAAAATTATGAAATGCTAGCTACAAAGGAAAATATTGATATTTATGATGGATTTGGAAGCTTTGTTTCAAAAAATGTAGTTAATATTGAAAGCAATGGGGAAAATGTTCAGATTGAAGGGGAAAAAATATTTATAAATACAGGTTCGACTACAATAATTCCTGGTATAAAAGGACTTAAAGAAAGTAACTATGTATATACAAGCACTTCAATTATGGAACTAAAGGAACTTCCTAAAAAATTGACTATTTTGGGAGCAGGGTACATTGGGTTGGAATTTGCTTCGATGTATGCTGATTTTGGGTCAGAAGTTACGGTTATTGATTTGGCACAAAGACTTATGCCTAGAGAAGATGAAGAAATTGCTGATAGGGCAAAAGCTATATTTGAGGCAAAAGGAATTAAATTTTTACTGGAATCAAAAATTGAGGAAATTATTGATAAAAATGGAAAAGGATACGTGCAAATTTCACAAGGGTCAAGCAAGAGCGAAATTGAATCAGACGCAATTCTTGTGGCAATCGGAAGAAAACCTAATACAGAAGGTCTTAATCTAGAAGCAGCAGGAGTAAAAACTGATGAAAAAGGTGCGGTTATAGTTGATGAAACATTGAAAACAGCAGCTGATAACATTTGGGCAATGGGAGATGTGAAAGGCGGACTTCAATTTACATATATTTCTCTTGACGACTTTAGAATAATAAGGGATAATCTTTACAATGGAGGAAACAGAACGGTAAAAGACAGAAATGTAATTCCATACAGTGTATTTGTAAATCCGCCATTATCAAGAGTTGGAATGACTGAAAGCGAAGCGATTGCCAAAGGATATGAAGTAAAAACAGGAAGACTTGAAGCAATGGCAATTCCAAAGGCAAAAATAGAAGGTGTGACAGATGGACTTCTTAAAGCGGTTGTAGATGCAAAAACAGATAAAATATTGGGATGTACTTTATTATGCAACACTTCCCACGAAATGATAAACATTGTTGCAGCGGCTATGAAAGCTGAACAGAAATATACATTCTTAAAAGATATGATATTTACTCATCCGACAATGAGCGAGGCTTTGAATGACTTATTTGGAAGCGTGAAATAAAGAAAATAAAAAATATTTTAGTTAAAATTTATGAATTTTTATTAAGTGTGTTAGAACACTCGTGGCTTTAGCCATGAGATGAATAACACCAACATTGAAAATGTTGCTTTAAAATTTGCAATATTACTAATTTTAGAGTATAATATATTTGAGTTTAAAATATAATATACAGATAAAAAGTAGCAGTGTAGACATAATGTCTTATCTAGTAGCGGCTATTGTGGACTAGCCAAAAAGAATAAGGATTTTAAAATCAAACTTCTTAGAAGATAACTTACTTTTTCAGTTATCTTATGAAGCTCTCGGCTTTTAGTCGTGAGTAGTTCACATCATATATTGCATTTGTAGGATATGCTGTTTCGGCATTTTAAAAAATAATAAGATAGAATAATAAGTAAAAAATTTCTTTAAATAAAAATCACGGTTATACGGTTATTAAGATTAACTGTGATTTTTTGTTTTAGAAATTTATAGAATATATAAATTGGGAAGAAATATTTTTTGAAAAGTGTTGATAAATTATAGTCAATACAGTATAATAATATTGTTATATACTTTTTGGATTATAAAATTTATAAATTGGAAAAAAGATAAAAAATAAATTCAACACTAAGAGCTTGATACTAATAAATTTTATTTTATACTGTATTTTAGATAAAAATCAAGATAAAATATAATATTTTTTTAGAAAGGAAAATTGAAAAATGGAAGATATTATTAAAAAAGTAAATGAATTTTCAAAATTAGCACGTGAGAGAGAATTGACCGAAGAAGAGAAGAAAGAGCGTGAAAAATATAGAAAAATGTATATTGAAAAATTTAAGGAAAGTATGAGAGGGCATTTGGACAGTATTAAGGTTGTTAGAGTGGATGATGATGGAAATCCGATTGATGATGACGGGAATGTTATTGAGCCTGAAGCGTAAATAAAATAGTAATAACAGTATTTAGAGATTAATCCCTAAAATCTTGAAAGTTGGATTGACAAGATTTCATGGATTTTTGTAATTGTTTAAAGTGAATTAGGAAGGGAGTGAATAAAAATTTATGAAATATGATTTAGTTATATTTGATTTGGATGGAACGCTTATGGATACGTCAAAATCTATTACAAAGACTGTAAATTCAGCGATGGAAGAACTTGGAAAAAAGCAATATTCTGCTAATGAATGTGTAAAATTTGTTGGTGGTGGAGTTTCAGGGCTTGCACGGAATATTTTGGGAAAAGAGAAATATGATGATATAATGAATGAGGAAATGGAAAAAGTTATAAGAAAATATTATGATATTTACTTTGACTATGGTGTTGAGCCTTATGAAGGAATACCTGAATTGCTGGATTTTTTGACAGAAAAAAATATAAAAAAAGGAATTGTGACGAATAAGGATCACGAAACAGCCTTATCTGCTGTTGAAAAAAAATTGTCGAAATGGAAATTTGATGGAATATTTGGATCTAATGAAAAGGAATATCCAAATAAGCCGAATCCCTATAATGTTGATAGAATGGCACAAGATTTGAATGTTTCAAAGGACAAAATACTATTTATTGGAGATATGCTTGTGGATGTAAATACTGCTAAAAATGCTGGAGTTGATATTGTTTACTGTAAATGGGGATTTGGTGAAGTGAAAGGTGAAACTGGAATTAGTGAAGATGTGAAAGTGTCTAACGTTCAGGAAATTATAAAAAAAATAAAATAAATTTAGATTCTTTTAGAATAAGTGAATTTTAAAAAAGTCTGATTTAGAAAGTAAAAAACGGAATTTGTTTTGAAAACTATAATTAATTTCCGTTTTTTTATTTATTAAAATAACCTGGTATTAAAGAGATTAAGTATGAAGTTAATCTCGCACCAAAAAGTTAAGGAAATAATTATTCAAATATATTTTCTTGTCTGTTAATGGATATTGTGGTATACTTATTTTTATAAAGCGATTAAGTAGTGAAAGAAGTCAAAGAATTATGAAAAGAGGGAAGGAGAAGGAATTTTTATGGAAAAAAGAAAAAGAGTTGTATTAGGAATGTCAGGCGGAGTAGATTCTTCTGTTGCGGCAATTTTACTAAAAGAACAAGGATATGATGTGATTGGCGTTTTTATGAAAAATTGGGAAGAAAAGGATGAAAATGGGGTCTGCATGGCAGAAGAGGATTATAAGGATGTAATTGCTGTGGCTGAACAATTGGAAATACCCTATTATTCGGTAAATTTTGTAAAGGAATACTGGGATAAGGTTTTTACTTATTTTCTTGATGAATATAAAAGAGGGAGAACTCCGAATCCTGATGTGATGTGTAACAAGGAAATTAAATTCCGTGTATTTTTAGATTATGCGATGAAACTTGGGGCAGACTATGTGGCGACAGGGCATTATGCAAGAATCAATCACGAGGAAGTGGAAGATGAAAATGGGAAAAGAATAAAGTCGACTATGTTAAGAGGAGTTGATGACAATAAAGACCAAACTTATTTTCTTTGTCAATTAAGTCAGGAACAATTGGAAAAGGTGCTGTTTCCATTGGGAAAATATACAAAGCCGCAAATTCGTGAGATTGCTGAAAAATATAATTTGGCAACGGCTAAAAAGAAGGACAGTACAGGAATTTGCTTTATTGGAGAACGTGATTTTAATAAGTTTTTATCCCAATATTTGCCTGCAAAGGGTGGAGATATTGTAAATACGCATGGAAAAGTGCTAGGACATCATAATGGACTTATGTATTACACAATTGGACAAAGAAAGGGAATTGGAATTGGGAATACGAAGGAAGGGACTGGAGAGCCTTGGTTTGTTGTGGATAAGGATTTGGAAAAAAATGAATTGATTGTAACACAAGGGGATAATTCGGTGCTTTATTCAAAAGGTTTAATTGCAACGGATTTTAACTTTATAAATGAAGTTCAGTTTCCATTGGAATGTACTGTGAAATTCAGATATAGACAAAAGGATACAAAAGCTGTAATTAATAAACTTGATGAAAATAAATATGAAGTGATGTTTGATGAGCCGCAAAAGGCTGTGACATTAGGGCAAATTGTGGTTGCTTATGATGGTGAGGTTTGTCTTGGCGGGGGAGTTATTGATAAAATTATAAAATAATTTTAAATAAAATTTCATAAAGGAGGAAAATGAAAGAATTAGTATTTTGTTTAAATGCGACTATGCCTGTATTTTTACTTATGATACTTGGGTATGTTTTTAGAAGAGTTGGAGTTATAGACTTGGAATTTGCAGATAAGATGAACAGATTTGTATTTTTAGCGCTTTTGCCTGTACTATTATTCAAGGAATTGTCATTGTCTGATTTTTCAGCAATTTGGGATTTAAAATATTTGTTATTTTGCTTTTTTACAACATTTCTTTCAATTTTAATAATGTGTATTTCATCAATTTTTTTGAAGGATAGGTCAATTCGTGGAGAATTTATTCAGGCCAGCTTTAGGAGCAGTGCGGCTTTACTTGCTTATGCCTTTGTGCAGAATGTTTATGGAGAGGCTAAGATTGTGGCGCTTATGGTAATTGGAGCAGTTCCGTTGTATAATGTAGCTTCTGTTGTGATTTTGATGCTGCTTCGTCCAAAACAGGGAAAATTAAACAGAGTTGTCTTGAAAAATACGTTAAAGGGGGTTATTAAAAACCCCTTAATATTGGGAATTTTAGCTGGAATGATTTGGGCAATGTTAAAAATTCCACAGCCTGTTATTATGAAAAAATCTATTTCAACATTTGCGGCTGCAGCGACTCCGCTTGGATTGCTGGCACTTGGAGCGAGTTTTGATGTGAAGGAAGTTTTTTCTAAAATAAAAGTTGTGTTAGTTTCATCTTCATTTAAATTAATAATACTTACTGCGATATTCTTGCCAATAGCAGTGAAAATGGGATTTAAGGATGAAAAACTGGTTGCAGTGCTTGGGATGCTGGGAAGTCCTACAACTCCGACTTCATTTACAATGGCAAGGGGAATGGGACATAATGGGTCTGTAACTTCTGGAACGGTTATGGTTACAACGATTATGAGTATATTTACATTGACGAGCTGGCTTTACATCTTAAAAATTGCAGGATTAGTATAAATAAAGAAATTTGGAGGTAAAACTGATGAAATTAAAAAAATATTTTTTAATTGGAATGACGGCTTTATTAGTTGTTGTGTCTTGTAATAATAAAAAAGATAATAAGAATAAAGAAAAAGTAAAAGTGGTAGGTGTAAAAAAAGATATTTCTAAAGAAGAGATAAAAAAATATAGTGAATATTTAAAAATAAGTGAAGAACCAAACTCAGAAGAATGGAATGATTTTTTTACAGAAATAAAAAAAGATGAATTTTTCGAGAAAAATGGAAATATAAAAGATATTTCGGGTGAAATAATATCCATTGTAAATCTTGATGACTCAATTAATTTGATAGGTGAATACATAAAGGAAATAACCGATGAAATGCAAAAAAGTCCAAAAATGGAATCTATTGATAAAAACGCTGAAAATTTAGTTGATTCCCTAATTCAAGAGCAAAAGGTTTTGACAGAAATTAATGATTATTTTGAAAAGGGAGATTATAAGACTGATAAACTGGGAAAAGTTGATGAATTAAACGAAAAATATAAGGTTGTTTTGCGAAATCGAATTGAAAATAGTAAGATTCTTTCTAATTCTTTACATGAATTTGCAGAAGCAATTAATAAAAAAATGGAAGCACAATTACAAATGGATGGAAAAACAGCTAAATTAAGTATACTAAAATTTGTAAATTCGGCAGATAGATTTGCAGAAGCTGCTTTTAGCAAAAATAACTTGAATTTTGACGAAGAGGAAATAAAAGGCTTGGAAAAAGCCAATAATGAGTTACAGAAGGCATATAAAAATATAGCTAAAATGACAGTTGAGAGTGCTAAAAAAGAAAATATAAGTGAATCAGATTTTAAAAAGATAAAGGAAAGTTCAGAGACATTATCTGAAAATACACAAAAAATGCTAACTGGTGTAAAAAATCAAAATATTCAAGATGTTGTAATAAGTGCTAGTAATATTTTGAGTGCTAAAACTGATTTGGAAAATGTTTTTAATGTTTTATTGATGCAAAATAATAAATAAAAAATTAATTTAGTAAACTCAAGAGATTAGTATAATAAGGTGTTTTGAGCAATTGTCAATTATAAGTTATGTGAAAGATTTAATCATTAATAAAATATATTAAATAATATAAAACTTATATATTAAAATTATTGACAAAAAGCTAAAAAAAATGGTATATTATAAAATAGCAAAAATTAGAAAGGGAATAAAAAAATAACAAATTTTTAGTTATAAATAAAGGCAGGAGGAATTGGAAATGAAAAAAATATTATTGTTGATGGCATTGGCATTGAGTGTTTTTATGTGTAGTGTCCAGAAGGAAGAAAAAAAAGAAGAAGATAATGCCAGTGGAATTCCTAAAAAAATGGTAGTCGGGCTAGATGATTCATTTGTTCCGATGGGATTTAAAAATGAGAAGGGAGAAATCGTAGGATTTGACATTGATTTAGCTAGGGCGGTAGCTCAAAAGTTAGGAAGTGAAGTTGAATTTAAGCCAATAAACTGGGATTCTAAGATACTTGACTTAAATGGCGGGAATATTGACTTGATTTGGAATGGACTTACTATAACAGATGAAAGAAAAAAAGAAACTGAAATGACGAAACCATATTTGACAAGTCATCAACTTATAATAGTAAAAGCAGGTTCAAGTATTAAGACAAAGGCTGATTTAAAGGGAAAAATTGTTGGAAGTCAAACTGAAAGCAGTGGGGAAGAAGCAGTAAAAAAATCAGGTGAAGATAAGACGTTTAAAGAATTTAAAACTTATGCACAATATGATCAGGCATTTATGGATCTTGATGCAGGAAGAATTGATGCAATTATAGCTGATGAAGTATTGGCAAAATATACAAAAAAAACAAAAGAAACCCAAGCTAAAAAGGAACTTTACAGTATTTTAGGCGATAATTACGGAGAAGAAGAATATGGAATTGCCGCTAAAAAAGGTAATACTAAGTTAGTAGAAGCAATAAATAAAGCAATTGAAGAATTAAAAGCAGACGGGACTTATCAAAAAATTTATTCTAAGTGGTTTAAAGATTAATAATGAGACAGGCATTACCAATATTTATTGAACTGGTAAAAACATTACCAAATATTATAGTGTTGTATATACTTACGATTCTATTTTCCATCCCGTTGGGAATTTTAGGAGCGTTGGCATATGCAGGAAAAAATAAAATAATAAAATTTTTTATTTCAGTTTATACTTGGATTTTTCGTGGAACACCTTTAATGCTGCAATTAATGGTAGTTTATTATGGGATTCCACTTATGAAAATTGGTGGATATAAAATTGTGCTTGAGCCATATACTGCGGCAACTATTACATTTATTATAAATTATGCGGCATATCTTGTGGAAATTATGAGAAGTGGGATAGAAAGTATTGAGAAGGGGCAGCATGAAGCAGCAAAAGTGCTTGGTTACAGTTATTGGCAAAAAATAATATATGTTATTTTACCGCAGGCAATAAGAAGGGTATTGCCGACATTGGGAAATGAAGCTATTACACTTATAAAAGACACTTCGCTTATATATGTCCTAGCTGTAACAGAAGTTATGAAGCGAACAAAGGAGTTGGCTAATATTTATTATAATATTACACCATATATCTGTGCAATTATTATTTATCTTGTACTAAGTTTTGCAATTGACAGATTGTTTAAAAATATTGAAAAAAGAAATAAAGTTAGAATTTAAAAAAATTAAAAATATTAAATTTAAACAAAATAAAATTTAAATAGAGTAAATTGGGAGATAAATCATGAAAAGTGAAAAAATTGCAAAAGATAGGAAAAATATGGAAGAAAAAAAAATAGTAGAAGTAAAAAAATTAAAAAAGCAGTATGGTGATAACGTAATTTTAAAAAATATTAATTTGCATATTAATAAAGGAGAAGTTGTTTCATTAATAGGACCTTCAGGAAGTGGAAAATCAACGATTTTGCGATGTATAGTAGACCTTGAATCAATAACATCTGGAGAAATTTTGATTGAAGGGAACAATTTAACAGATAAAAATGTAGATAAAAAAATAAAGAAGGAAATGCTGCTAAAAACTGGAATGGTTTTTCAAACATTTAATTTATTTCCACACATGTTAGTTAGAAATAATATAGTTAGAACTTTAAAATTAGTAAAAAAGATGGATACAGAAAAAGCTGAAAATATTGCTAAAGAAATGCTGAACTTGGTAGGGCTATCTGATAAAATTAATAGTTATCCAAATGAACTTTCAGGAGGGCAGAAACAAAGAGTTGCAATAGCAAGAGCTTTGGCACTACATCCAGATATCATGCTTTTTGATGAACCTACATCGGCACTTGATCCAGAACTTGTAAAAGAAGTATTGGATATAATAAGAAAGCTGAAAAGCCAAAAAATAACAATGTTAATTGTAAGTCATGAAATGAACTTTGTACGTGAAATCTCAGATAGAGTAATTGTTATGGAAAAGGGTGAAATACTGGAAACAGGAACTGCACAACAAATATTTGAAAATCCAGTTTCTCGAAGGGTAAGGGAATTTATTGAATACAAATAAATAAAACATTATTTTATAGATAAAATTTAGTATTAATTTTAGGGTATTATGAGTTTAATTTGTAATACCCTTATTAATGTTAATATTGTTTTGATTTTTTAAATAGAAAGTTAGTATAAAAAACTTTAAAATATTACTTGTATATACAATAAAAAAATGTTATAATAAAGAAAAATCCAAAAAATAGATTTAGAATTTATAAGATAAATTAATCTTAAAAAAAATCTAATTTTTTGTAAAAATAAAAAAAATGAATTATTAAATCAATACTAAATATTATTTTTATTTTTTATAAAATTTAAATTACGAAATTATGACAGAAGAAAATTAGTTAAAAATAAGTTGACTTTTAAAGTAATAAATCATATAATCTTTTTAACTGGAGAAATAAAGATAAAATAAGAAAAAGAGGTGAGAAGTATGGAGGGTTTTATTAAGATAAAAAATTTAGTCAAAAAATATCAGAATAATAACAGTAAAGAATTGTTAGCTGTAAATAATGTAAACCTTGATATTGGACAAGGCGATATTTATGGAATTATGGGACTTAGTGGAGCTGGGAAGTCGACACTCATTAGACTTCTTAACAGATTGGAAGAACCTACTTCTGGAGAAATTTTGGTAAAACAGGAAATTGTTGATAAAAAAAATAATACAGTTACTGGGTATGAGTATAAAAATATTTTGAAATTTAATATGAAAATGTTACGTCAATATAGAAAAAAAACAGGGATGATTTTTCAGCATTTTAATTTGTTAAATTCGAGAAGTGTAGCTGAAAATGTGGCTTTTCCATTGGAAATTTCAAAATGGAAAAAAAAGGATATAGAAAAAAGAGTAGACGAATTGCTGGAAATTGTCGGACTTTCAGATAAGAAACAGAATTATCCTGAACAGCTTTCTGGAGGACAAAAGCAAAGAGTTGCGATTGCAAGGGCATTGGCGAATAATCCAAAAATATTGCTGTCGGATGAGGCAACGTCGGCACTTGATCCAAGAACTACTAATTCTATTTTGGAACTATTGAAGGATATAAATAAAAAATTTGGGATAACGATAATTTTAATTACTCACCAGATGGAAGTTATAAAAAAAATATGCAATAAAACGGCAATTATGTCGGATGGTCAAATTATTGAAAAAGGGGAAACAAAAGAAATTTTCCTGAATCCTAAAACAGATTTAGCAAAAGAATTTGTAGGAAATATTTCCCATGAAGAATTTCGCACAGAGGAAGAAAAGAAACAACGTGAGGAAAATAACGGGAAATTACGGTTAAGATTAAAATATAATGAAGATCAGGTAAATGAGTCGTATATCACAAAAATTATCCGTAAATATGATGTTGAAGTAAATATTTTGAGCGGATTTATTGATAAAGTAGGTGATATCATTGTAGGAAATTTGTTAATAGAAATTTCTGCAAGTGAAGAGAAAGCCAAGGACATTATTGAATGGCTAAAAGAAAATAAAATTGATTCGGAGGTGTTATAATGGGATTTGATTGGATTAAGTTTTTTCAGTTTCAAAATATGGTTGTTCCATTATGGGAAACAGTTTACATGGTATTTATTTCAACAATTGCAGCATTAATTATCGGACTTCCGATTGGGATTTTACTTGTCACTTCTGATGAAAAAGGTGTAAAACCAAATAAAACAATTCACAAGTTATTGGATATGATAATTGTAAACATTACAAGATCAATTCCTTTTATAATTTTGATGGTACTATTAATTCCGCTCTCAAGATTACTTGTGCATAAATCATATGGAAGTATAGCATTTATTATTCCACTTTCATTGGGATCTGCACCTTTTGTTGCAAGAATTATTGAAGGGGCATTAAAAGAAGTGGATGAAGGGCTTATAGAGGCTTCAAAATCAATGGGAGCAACTACTCCTGAAATTATTTTTAAAGTTATGATTCCTGAGGCTATGCCTGCACTCGTTCATGGGATGACTTTGACATTAATCAGTTTAATTGGATATTCTGCAATGGCTGGAACAATCGGTGGTGGTGGACTTGGAAATGCCGCTGTAATTGATGGTTATCAAAGATCTAAACCTGAAGTAATGTGGCAAGCAACAATTGTTATAATTTTACTTGTACAAATTATACAATTTATTGGAAATAGTATAGTAAAAATATTAACAAATAAAAGAAAAAGAGTATAGTTTAATTAAATATGATTAAATTTTTTGAAATTGAATTAAATAAAAATGGAAATTGAATAAATAAATTTCTTTTAAATATAATTATTAAGATAAATACAGCAAAGGAGATGATTTTATGAAAAAAATTTTATTAGTTTTGGTTGTGGCATTATTTTTTGTAGCTTGTGGAAATTCTGATAAATCTGCAAAAGATGCTGAAAATAAAAAAGTTCAAAAATTAAAGGTAGCAGCTACGCCTGTTCCAGCGGGAGAAATTTTGAATGTTGTAAAAGATGATTTAAAAAAACAGGGAATTGAATTGGAGGTAGTCGAATTTAATGATTATGTTCAGCCAAATAAAGTGTTGCAATCAAAGGAAGTTGATGCGAACCTCTTTCAACATATTCCATATATGGAAAATTTTAGTAAGAAAAATGGATTTGAAATGGTAGCAGTTGGAAAGGTTTATTTACCAACACTTGCACTTTATTCTAAAAAGATTAAAAGTATTAATGAATTGAAAAATGGAGATACTATTTTATTGCCAAACGATCCGACAAACTTAGCACGTGCACTAATTTTACTTGATAAAGGTGGGATTATAAAATTAAATGATAATAAAAATACGGAAGCAACATTGAAGGATATTGTAAGCAATCCAAAAAATATCAAGTTTGAAGAACTTTCAGCTGAACAGTTGCCACCAAGATTGCCTGAAGTGGCAGCGTCGATTGTAAATAGCAGTTTTGCATTGAATGCTGGATTGTCTTATAAAGATGATGGACTTTTGAAAGAAGATAAGGACTCTCCATATGCAAATGTCCTTGCAACATTGAAAGGCAATGAAAATGACCCTAAAATTCAAAAATTATTAAAGGCATTACAAAGTGAAAAAGTAAAAAAATATATTGAAGAAAAATATAAAGATGTAATTATTCCAGTATTTTAGTAAAAACAGTTGTAAAATAAATTATAAATAAAAATTTTTGGAGGTATTTATGAGAAAAATATTATCATTATTATTAGCAATAGCGTTATTTTTAGTAGCTTGCGGAAATAAAAATGAAAATAAGGAATCAACTAGCAGTCAAAGTGGAGCTGCAAAAACTGAAAAATTAATCGTAGGAGCAACACCTATCCCGCATGCTGAATTATTAAATTTGGTAAAGGATGATTTGAAAAAAGAAGGTATCGAACTGGAAGTAGTTGAATTTAATGATTACGTCCAGCCAAATAAGGCACTTGCAGATAAAAGTATAGATGCAAATTTTTTCCAACATGTTCCGTATATGGAAGATTTTGGTAAGAAAAATCATATTGATATGGTAGCAGTTGGAAATATTCACTTAGAACCAATGGCATTGTATTCTAAAAAAATAAAAAATGTTAATGAATTGAAAAATGGAGATACTTTAATTATTCCAAATGATCCAACAAATGGAGGACGTGCATTAATTTTACTTGATAAAGCTGGAATTATAAAATTAAAAGACAACACAAAATTAGATTCTACACCAGCAGATATTATAAAAAATCCAAAAAATATTAAAATTGAAACATTATCAAATGAACAAATTGCACCAAGATTAAGTGAAGTTGCAGGAGCAATTATAAATTCAAACTTTGCGATTGATGCAAAAGTTACAAAAAACGAGATTATCTTGATAGAAGGTAAAGATTCACCTTACGTAAATGTTGTTACTGTTTTAAAAGAAAATCAAAATGATGAAAGAGTGAAAAAACTTGTAAAGGCATTGCAAAGTGAAAAAGTTAAAAAATATATTGAAGAAAAATATGATGGTAGAGTAATTCCAGCATTTTAATTTTAGGATGATCAAAACAAAAATGGCTTTAAATTTAATTTAAGGCTATTTTTTTAATATTTATTATTCGAAAAATAAATTTAAAATAAAAAAATTTATTTTTTGTATAAATTTGTTGAAATAAATTTAAGAAAAATGTATAATATATCCAAACTTCTTTAAAATATTATTTTTATTTTTTTAAAAGGAGTTAGAATAAAATAATATAAAAATAAAAAAGAAAGGATAAGTTTCTTTTTAAATAAAGAAATGGATAAAAAATGAAAAAATTACTTATAGTTTCGCTATTTTTAGCTAGTATTAATTTAATTTATGCGGAAAATGAGAATGTTGACAATAGTAAACTTTCATTGGAAAAAGTAAATCAAAATAATGGAAATTTGACAACAAAGCCTGTTCAACAAAGATCGGGATTTTGGGATTTCTATGAAAAGCAACAGGCAAAACTTTTGAAGGAAAAGGATAAGGAGCTGTTCGACGATTTAAGTACTAAATCTAAGGCTCAAGATGATTTTTACAAATATGTAAATGAAAATTGGGATAAGAAGACACAAATTCCAAGTACGAAGCCAGCTTGGGGATCATTCTATGAACTTAATGAAAAAAATCAGGATTTTTTACGTAATTTGATAAAGGAATTAAAAAGTAAAAAGGCTTCATTGACTGCGGATGAAAAAAAAGTATTAACACTTTATGACAGTTATTCTGATATGAAAAAAAGAAATGAAGAAGGGTTGTCGCCTATTCAAAAGGATTTGGAAAAAATAAATGGAATTCAAAATATTGAAGATTTAAAAAAATATAATGTGGAAGTTACAAAATATGGAAGTTCTGAATTTTATGGATGGGGAGTAGGAACAGATCTTAATAATTCTAAAAATAATGCGGTATATTTAGGAAGTGCAGGAATTGGGTTGTCAAGAGACTATTACCAGAAGGATACTAAGGAAAATAGGGCAATATTGGAGGAATATACAAAATACGTCAGTGATATGTTGAAATACTTGGGAGAAGACAATACGCTTGAAAGAGCTAAAAAAATAGTTGCTTTTGAAAAGAAAATTGCAAATACGTTAATGACAAATGAAGAGCGTCATGATGTAAAAAAATATAATAATCCAGTAAAAGTAAGTGATTTGGGGACATTGTCTAAAAATGTGGATTTAGCTCAATATTTAAAACAGTTGAATGTAAAGACTGATAAAGTAATAATAACAGAATTGAATTATTATAAAAATTTGGATAATTTTGTAAATGATGAGAATATCGACATAATTAAAGATTATATGAGATATAATTTAATTAGTTCAGCTGCAGGAGTTTTGAATGATGAACTTGGTGCAAGAAGTTTTGAATTTTTTGGGAAATATTTGAATGGACAAAAAGAAAGAGAAACACTTGAAAAAAGAGCATTAAACTTTACCGATGGAAGTCTTGGGGAAATAATTGGTAAAATTTATATTCAAAGAAATTTTTCACCAGAAGCAAAAAAAAATGCGAAAGAAATGGTTGATTACATAAAAAAAGCAATGAAGAACAGAATTGAAAAATTAGATTGGATGAGTGCTGCAACTAAGAAAAAGGCTCTTGAAAAGTTGGCAAAAGTAAATGTTAAAATAGGATACCCTGATAAATGGAAAGACTACAGCAAAATGACAATATCAAGTAATGACTCGTTGTATGATCAGTTAAAAGGAATCAGCGAATGGGGTTATAACGAAGAGCTTAAAAAGGTTGGAAAACCAGTAGATAAGACAGAGTGGTATATGTCTCCTCATACAATAAATGCCTATTATTCTCCAACTAGTAATGAAATTGTGTTTCCAGCAGGAATTTTACAGTATCCATTCTATGACTATAGTAAATTGGAAGTAGCAAGTAATTTTGGAGCAATAGGATCAGTTATTGGGCATGAGCTTACTCATGCATTTGATGTTTCTGGTGCTGAGTATGATGGTGATGGAAATGTCAAAAACTGGTGGACTGCTGAAGATAAGGCAAAATTTGACATGGCTACAAAAAAATTGGAAAATCAATTTTCAAAATATACAGTTGGAGATGGAGTTTATGTTAATGGGAAATACACATTAACAGAGAATATTGCAGACCTTGGAGGATTAAATGTCGCTTATGATGCATTACAATTATATTTGAAGGATCATCCAAATTCTTCAAAAGCCTACCCAGATACAATAAATAAATTATTCTTTTTAAGTTTTGCAAGAATGTGGCGCCAAAAATCAACACCAGAATATTTAAAGAATTTAGCAAAAACAGATTCACATTCACCAAATATATTCCGTGTAAATGGAACTTTGGAAAATATAGATGCATTCCATAAAGTATTTGAAACAAAACCAGGGGATAAAATGTATAAGGCTCCTGAAGATAGAATAAAAATTTGGTAAAAAAATATAAAAAAACATCTTGAAATAATAATTTTTTGAAAAAATTTCAAAAAGTTGAATATGAAAATTAACTAATCAATAAGGATTGATTTCTGTATAAAGCAGGAGTTAATCCTTTTAATTTTTCTTTAGATTTTATATTTAGTTACCAAGCAAAAAAAATATTATTCTATAAAGAATAAAAGGAAAAACACTTAGTTTTATGATATAATACAAATATATGGTTAAAAAGAAATGCTATAAATAAAAAATAAACTAAATTTATAAGAAATGGAGGAAGTATAAAATGAAAAGAAAAACTATTAAAAATATAATTGAAATCTTTGGAATTGGGCTTCATAAGGGAAAAGAAATAAAAATGAAATTAAAACCTGTGAATCAAGAAACTGGGATTGTTTTTAAAAGAATGGATGTTACTGATAAAAATAATATCATAAAAGTTGCTTATAAAAATTTATTTGATTTGGAAAGAGGGACTAATATCCAAAATGAAGATGGGGTAAAACTTCATACAATTGAACATTTTATGTCGGCACTTTCGGTTTGTGGGATTACTGATATTTTTGTGGAGATTGAAGGGAATGAGATGCCAATTTTGGATGGAAGTTCGATTCAGTTTGTGGAAAAAATTGAAAGTGCAGGAACTTCAGAATTGGATGAGGAAATAGAACCTGTTGTGATTAAAGAGCCTGTTATTTTTTCAGATGAGAAAGCTGGAAAATATGTAATGGCATTGCCTTATGATGGATTTAAAATATCTTATACGATTGATTTCAATCATAGCTTTTTGAAATCACAATATTATGAATTAGAAGTAAATTTTGAAAATTATGTGGAAAATATTGCAAAATGTAGAACTTTTGCCTTTGATTATGAAATAGATTTTCTTAAAAAGAATAATTTGGCACTAGGAGGAAGTTTGGAAAACGCAGTAGTAGTTGGAGCTGATGGACCGTTAAATCCAGAAGGGTTAAGATATCCTGATGAATTTGTTAGACATAAGATCCTTGATATAATTGGAGATTTATATGTTTTGGGAACTCCGATAAAATCTCATATTATTGCAATAAAAGCTGGACATTTTGTAAATTCCCAATTAACTGGAATGATTGCAAAAAAATATTTATAAAAAATATAAAAAACACTTGTAATTTGTAAAAAAATCAAATATAATGTAAATATAAAATTTGAAATTTTACCAAAAAGATTAAAATTAAACTAGATTTAATTTTGAGTAAAAAATTAAAATAAATAAAAATATAAATTCAGGAGGAATGAAAAATATGGCAACAAATGAAACAATTATGAATGTAGAGGATATTATGAAAATATTGCCACATAGATACCCATTTTTATTGGTGGATAGAGTGATAGAAAAAAATGGGACAGATAGTTTGGTTGCAATTAAAAATTTGACAATGAATGAGGAATTTTTTCAAGGACATTTTCCTGGAAAACCTGTTATGCCAGGGGTATTACAAATGGAAGCGCTTGCACAAGCAGTTGGACTGCTTATGTTAGAACCTGGGAAAATACCTTTATTTATGTCAATTGACAAATGTAAATTCAGAAAGCCTGTTGTGCCTGGTGATCAATTAAGACTCGAAGTGGAAAAATTAAGTGTGAGAAGAAATATTATTGTAGCTAAAGGAAAATGTTTAGTTGATGGAGCTGTGGTAAGCGAAGGTGAATTGAAATTCGCTGTAACTGATATGTAAAGACAAATAAAAGACGAGAGGTATTAATTTATGAGTTTAAATAATATACATCCAACGGCAATTGTTGATCCAAATGCTAAACTTGGAGAAAATGTAAAAATAGGAGCTTACTCGATTATAGGTCCAGAGGTTACAATTGGTAATGGAACTATTGTAGAATCACATGTTGTAATTGAGGGTGAAACAATTATTGGTGAAAATAATTATATTTTTTCTTTTGCATCAATTGGTAAGGAGCCACAGGATTTAAAGTTCGCAGGGGAAAAAACTAGAGTTGTTATCGGAAATAACAATAAAATTCGTGAATTTGTTACAATTCATCGTGGAACTATTGACAAATATGAAACAAGAATTGGAAATAATACACTTGTGATGGCTTATGTTCATATTGCACACGATTGTATAATTGGAGATAATTGTGTATTAGCAAATGCTGCGACTTTTGCTGGGCATGTGGAAGTGGAAGATTATGCGGTTGTAGGTGGACTTACTGCTGTACATCAGTTTACAAGAGTTGGACGACATGCAATGATAGGTGGGTGTTCGGCTGTAAATCAGGATGTTGTTCCTTATATGCTGTCTGAAGGGAATAAGGCAAGAGCTGTATATATCAATATTGTAGGACTTCAACGTAGAGGTTTTTCGGAAGAGCAGATAAAAAGATTGAGAGAACTATATAAAATTATATTCAAGAAAAAATTAAAATTAGAAAAAGCACTTCAAACTGTAGAACGTGATTACGGACAATATGAGGAAGCTCAAAACCTTATTAATTTTATACGAAAAAGTAAAAGAGGTATTACAAGGTAAAAGAACTTTGAGATGATATACTTGAGCTCTTAGAAAAAACAATACAATCTAAATAAATAGAATTAGATAAATTGGGATTTGAGTAAATAGTTATAACTTTGAAGTTCAGTTTTAAAGTAATTTAACTACATAATTACTGTAATTACAAAATTGAATGTTAAAAATTTGTATAAAAGATTTAAAATATAAAATTTCTCAAAATAATCTATGTTTTATTTTGAGTTAATTTTTTAATATAAATATTTTTTTAGAAAAAAATAAAAAAGGAAAAAATAAAAGATGACAATGAAAAAAGTAGGTTTAATCGCTGGAAATGGAAAATTGCCAGAATTATTTTTAAATCAATGTACGTTGAAGGGTATTGAGCCATTTTCAGTTTATCTATTTGAAAGTGTGGAAGATGATGTAAAGAAACATAAAAATTCTGTAAAGTATAGCGTGGCTCAAGTTGGAAAAATAATTTCATATTTTAAGAAAAATGGAATAACTCAGTTAATAATGCTTGGAAAAGTTGAAAAAAATCTGATTTTTTCAAATCTAAAATTTGATCTGACAGCAACTAAAATATTGTTATCTACAAAAAATAAAAAGGATAAAAATATTTTAAAGGCAATAATTAATTACATTGAATCTGAAAATATCGAAGTTTTGCCCCAAAATTATTTGTTAGACGAATATATTGCTAGAAATGAAGTTTATACAAAAATTTCTCCAAATAAAAATGAGGAAAAGACAATAGAAATTGGGATAGAAGCTGCACGAATGCTAACTGACATTGATGCGGGGCAGACAGTTGTCGTGAAGGATGAATCAGTTATTGCACTAGAAGGTGTGGAAGGGACTGATAAGACGATTTTACGTGGTGGAGAATTAGCTGGAAAAAATTGTATTGTTGTAAAAATGGCAAGGCGAAATCAAGATTATCGGATAGATGTTCCAACGATTGGACTGGAAACAATAAAAAAAGTTGCAGAAATAAATGCTTGTGGAATTGTAATAGAAGCTGATAAAATGCTGTTTATTGATAAAGAGGAAGTTATTAATTTTGCAAATAAAAACAAAATCTTTATAAAGGGAATTAAAATTTAAAATTTATATTTATTAAGAAGATATTTTATAAATATAAAATAAATTCTAAAATAGAAATAAATTATTCAGTAAAGAATTTTAAATTCTTATCAAAATAAAAAAATATAAAAGGCTAAAAAAATGAAAAATAATAATGATTCATTAAATTTAAAAAAAAAGAAAAAAATTTTTATTTCCTGTGGTGAAATGTCAGGAGATTTACACGCTTCGTACATTGTAGAGGAAATGAGAAAAAAAGATGAAAATATTGAATTTTTTGGTGTAGTTGGAGATAAGTCTATAAAAGCTGGGGTCAAGGCTGTAAATCATATTAAGAATAATGATGTTATGGGATTTGTGGAAGCTTTGAAAAAGTATAGGTATTTTACGAAAAAGGCACGTGAATATTTGCAGTTTATTAGGGAAAATGAAGTAGAAACTGTTATATTCGTTGATTTTGGTGGATTTAATTTAAAATTTTTTGAATTGCTGAAAAAGAAAATTTTGAAAAAAGAACTGCAAAATCTGAGAATGATTTATTATATTCCGCCTAAAGTCTGGGCTTGGGGAAAAGGAAGAATAAAAAAATTACGAAAATTTGATGATGTTATTGTAATTTTTCCGTTTGAGAAAGAATATTATGATGAGAGTTTGAGGAAAGATAAATCAAAAGGGTTAAAAGTAGAATATTTTGGAAATCCGTTTGTTGATAAATATGATTTTTCAGATAAATTGGGGAAAAAAATATTGCTACTGCCTGGAAGCAGAAGACAGGAAATTGAGAAATTTTTGCCGATAATTGTGAAATTAATTAGAAACGAAAAGGTTAAGAATGAAAAATTTTTAATGAAATTGGCAAATGAAGAGCATAAAAAATATATTCGTGATTTTAAAGAAAAATATAAAATTGATGTTTTGAAAATTCCAAATTTAGAAATAACTTTTGATGAAATAAAAAATATAAGAAAAGACTGTAAATATGCGATAGCGACTTCAGGGACAGTAACATTTGAAATTTCTCTTACGGGATTGCCTGTAATAGTGGTTTACAAGACTTCGGCGATTAATGCCTTTATTGCACGGCATATAGTAAAAATAAAATATATAACTCTAACTAATTTAAATGCTGATAAGGAAATTTTTAAGGAATTGCTGCAGGAGGATTTTTCTGAGGAAAAATTGCTTAAAGAAATGGGAATTATAGAAAAAAATAAAAAAAATATTGTTTTAGAGTTAAAAAAGGAAAGAGAGAAGTTGGGTAATTTTGGAGTTTTGAAAAAAATTGCCAATTATTTGTTAAAAAAATAAAAATTGACTTTATAAAAAGGAAAAAATATGGAAAAAAAACGTGAAGAACTGTTAAAGGGTTCTATCTTGAAATTATTTGTAAAATATTTCATACCGACACTTATTGGATCTGCGGCAGTTGTTCTTTACAACATTGTTGATAGATTCTTTGTTGGGAAAATTAGTGAAAAGGCGCTTGCAGGTGCGGGAATTGCCTTTTATATTGTTATGTTAATTATTGCTTTTTCAATGTTCATCGGAGTTGGAGCTGGAACGATTATTTCAATTAGGCTTGGACAGGGGAAAAAGGGAGAAGCAAAAAAAATATTGGGAAATGCTATAACGTTATTTGCAATTTTAGGACTTTTATTATATGCATTTTTAATATTGAATATTGACACAGTTTTACGGTATTCTGGTGCTAACAATGAAACGTTGCCTTATGCAAGGGCTTATCTTGAAATAATATTACTGGCAATTTTACCGTTATTTTATTCATTTGGGCTTTCAAATATATTAAATGCAGCTGGAGCACCACGAGTTGCAATGTTTTCAATGTTAATTGGGGCGGTTGTAAATATTATTTTAGATTATGTGGCTGTAATGATTATCCACACTGGAATTGAAGGAACTGCTTATGCGACTTTAATTGGGAATGTGTTATCTGCAGTATTTGTATTGTGGTTTTTAATCGTTGGGAAACTTCCCTTTAAAATTGATATGTTTGGGTTTAAATTAGAAGAGGAAAGTGTTATTGCAATAAGATTTTCAAAATTAAAATTAGATCCCAAAATAGTAAAGGATATTTTTTCAATTGGAATGTCGCCGTTTTTACTGCAAGCTGCAAGTTCAGGAGTTGGACTTGTAACAAATAAAATTGTAGATATTTATGGAGGGACTTATGGTGTGGCAGTTATGACAATTATAAATTCCTATTTGCCAATTATGACAATGAGTGTTTATGCAGTTTCCCAAGCTGTTCAGCCAATAATTGGATTTAATTATGGTGCAAAAAATTTTACAAGGGTCAAAAAATCTTTAATGACTGCTATAGGTGCAGGAGCTATATTATCTTTTGCATTTTGGGTAATTGTAATGCTTTTACCAAAACAATTGATTTTATTTTTTAATGAAAAGAGTACGCCTGAAGCTTTAAGGGAAGGAATAAAAGCTATTAGAATTTATTTTTCACTTGTAATAATTTCATCTTTTGGAATAACTGTGCCAAATTATTTTCAGGCGACTGGACGTTCAAAATACTCGGTTACAATGAATTTAATGCGGCAAGTTGTTATATTTCTAGCAGTTGTCATAGTTTTTTCAAATATATGGAAACTGGATGGTGTATGGCTTGCGCAACCGTTTACGGATTTTCTGTTCTTTTTGATACTTCTAGTATTTTTATACAGAGAAAAAAAATTTTTTGACAAAATGATTGAAAATCAAAGTCATTTATTGGAATCTAAAAAGATAGAATCTACAGAGTATGAGAAAACAGATAAAAATAATAAATAATTTATTAAATAAAAAAAGGAATGAGAAATGATTACGATTTTATTAATGGCACTTTCATATATTTTAGGAAGTGTGCCAAATGCACTTTGGATAGGGAAAGTCTTTAAAGGAATAGATGTACGTCAGCACGGAAGTAAAAACACAGGCTCTACAAATGCTGCACGTGTTTTAGGGGCAAAATTAGGAATTCTGACGTTAATCTTGGATATATCTAAAGGATTAGTTCCAACATTAATTGCAATTTTACTAAAAGTAGATTTTTTTGAAAATTTAACAAAAATTGAAAATTTTGATTATGTGTTGGTTGGAATTTGTGCGATTTTAGGACATGTATTTTCTATTTTTATGAATTTTAAAGGTGGAAAAGCTGTTGCAACAACACTAGGAGTATTTTTAGTTTTAGTTCCAAAGGCTATATTGTTTGCAGCAATTGTATTTTTTGTGGTTTTTGCTATTTTTAGATATGTTTCACTTTCTTCAATTTTTGCAGCTATATCGCTTCCTATTTTTACATATTTTTTGTATCAGCAAATAATATATGTTATTTTAGGAATTTTAATAGCAATTTTAATTGTTGCAAAGCATAAAAGCAATATTGAAAGATTAAGAAATGGGACAGAATCTAAGTTTAATTTGAAAAGTAAAAAATAAAAAATTTATAAAAATATAATTGTAAATAAAAATATTTAAATTCTTTAGGATATTTATATATTGTGAAAGGAAGGGATAATAATGAAAAATATATTGGTTATTGGTGGTGGAAGCTGGGGAACTTGCCTTTCAAAACTGCTAGTAGAAAATGGACATAAAGTATATTTGTGGGAACATAATGAGGAAGTTAGAAAAGTTATTCGTGACACAAAGGAAAATCCTAAATTCCTGCCAAATATAAAATTACCTGATAGTCTTAATGTTGTGGATGATTATGGAGAAATATTAAAAAACCCTAAAAAATACGGAAAAATTGATATTTTATTATTAGCAACTCCAACGCAATTTTTAAGAAATATTTTAAAAAGATTGAAAAATTTCTTAAATTATAATATAATACTGGTAAATGTTGCAAAAGGTTTAGAAATTACTACAAAAAAAAGAATCTCTGAAATTGTGGCTGAAGAACTGGAAAATAAGGAATATAGCTATGTTTTACTAGCTGGACCGACACATGCTGAAGAAGTGGCACAAAAATTGCCATCTGCGATACTTTCTGTGTCTAAGGATGAAGAGGCTGCAAAAATTGTGCAGACTACATTTAGCAATCTTTATTTTAGAGTTTATACAGGAACGGATCTTATGGGAGCTGAACTCGCAGGTGCATTAAAGAATTGTCTTGCAATCGCAGCGGGAATTGCCGATGGAATGGGTTATGGAGATAATACAAAAGCCGCTCTTATAACTCGTGGAATTAATGAAATGTTTGAAATTGCAAAATTTTATAATGCTAATCCTAAAACATTTATGGGATTGTCAGGACTTGGAGATATTATTGTAACTTGTACAAGCAAACATAGTAGAAATAGATATGTTGGGGAAAAGCTGGGGCAAGGTCAAAAAATTGAAGATATAGTTTCACACATGAATATGGTATCAGAAGGTGCAGAAACAATAAAGGCTCTTTATAAAATTATAAAGGAAAATGACTTGAAAGCACCTATTTTTACAGCACTTTATGAAGTAATTTATGGTGGAAAGCCAGTTTCAGAACTGGAATCTACATTTATGAGCAGAGACTTGAAGTCAGAATTTTTAAATTAAGAAATATATATAAAATAAAACTGGAGTGAGGTAATGGAAGATAACAACTTAAACTTAATGTCGTTATATTTAAGTGATATTCAAAAATTTGATTTACTCTCAAAGGAAGAAGAATACGAACTGTTAAAACGAATTAGGGAAGATAATGACGAACAGGCAAGGCAATTACTAATTTTATCAAATTTAAGACTGGTAATAAGTACAGCTAAAAAATCTCTTGGGAACGGATTGCCTCTAATTGATTTAATTAGCGAAGGGAATATTGGATTGATAAAGGCTATAAATAAATTTGATTATGAAAAAGGGCATAGGTTTAGCACATATGCAGTATGGTGGATAAAACAGTCAATTAAAAAGGCAATTATCAATATTGGAAGGGATATTAGAATACCGTCTTATAAATATGAGCAATTATCAAAAGTAAATAAAGTCATAAAAAATTATACTGCCATTCATGGTGAAGCTCCATCAACAGAATATATTGCAAAAAAAGTTGATTTAAAGGAAAGCAAAGTTATATTGCTTTTAGGTGAATTTCAGGATATAATGTCATTAAATGAAACAATAGGCGATAATATTTATCTAGAGGATGTTATAGGAAAAAATGATGATGTTGAGGATAAAATAATAAAAGAGGATCAGCTTGTTGAGATGAAGGAATTGCTTGAAAAAGTTTTAAATGAGCGTGAAAGACTGATCCTTGAATATCGTTATGGATTATATGACAATAAAATCCATACATTAAAGGAAATTGGCGAACAGATGGGAATTACACGTGAAAGAGTTAGACAAATTGAGAAAAAGGCTATAACGAAATTAAAGGAACATTTAGAAGAATATAAGGATATATTATAAAAAAGAGGTGAACATATGTTACATATAATTGTAGATAGAAAATCATTATTAAGAGCTATGACTATAGTTGAAAATGCAGTAACTGAAAATAAAATAAGAGAAGTTCTTTCTGGAATTTATATTGAAACTCAAGGTGAGAAGGCAATTTTACGAGGAACAGATTTGGAACTTTCTATAAATACAGAAATAGAAGCACAAGTGAAAGAAGATGGAAAAATTGTTATAAAACATAAATTAATTGAAGAATTTTTAAAACAGATTTCTGATGATAAAATAACTTTAATTGAGGAAAATGGTAAATTAATAATCCAAGCAGGTTCAACAAATACTGAATTTTCATTATATAATGTAGAAAATTTTCCAGTTCAGTCAAAACTTGAGAACGGAGTTGAATATGTGTTTGAAAAAGGAAAACTATTAAGTAATATCGAAAATGTAAAAATATCAGCTTCTCCAAATCCAGAAAACCTTGCTGTAAACTGTATTAGAGTGGAAATTGAAGAAAATAAATTAAAACTTATTTCATCTGATACATATAGATTAACATACATTGAAGAGGATTTGGAAGATTCTCAAAAAAATAAGGAAAACCTTAGTTTAAGTATTCCATTAAAGACAATTGATGGATTAGTAAAAATTATGAGATTAATAGATGAAGAAAAGATCACGTTAAAATCAGATGGTTCAAAAGTATTTTTCAAATTTTCAAGTGTAGAGATATTAACTCGTACAATTGATTTACAATTTCCAGATTATAAATCAATTTTGAATAATTCTCAACATAATAAAAAAATATTATTAAATACAAAGGATTTCTTATCAGTATTAAAGAGAACAGCTATATTTGTTAGGGATAATAAAGAATCTAAAAATGGCGGAATATTTCTTTTTTCAAACAATAAGCTATTGCTTACAGGGACAAGTGAAAATGCACAGATAAAAGAAGAAATTGTAACAATTCAAGAGGGTGAAGATTTGAGAATTTCATTAAATGTTAAATTTTTACTTGACTATATTTCTACAATTGAAGGAAAAGTTACTGTTTTAGAACTGTTAAATGATAAAAGTTCAGTAATTGTAAAAGATGAAGATAATGATAAATCGTTGTATTTTACAATGCCGTTAGCAATTAGAGGAAATTAAAAATCTGATTTAATTAAAGATTTAATTTGAGAGAACAAAAAAATTTATGAAAGGAGAATATGCAATGCCTATAAAAATACCAAATAACTTACCGGCTGTAGATATTTTAGCAAAGGAGAATATTTTTGTAATGGATGAAAGAAGGGCATTGTCACAAGATATTCGACCTTTAAAGTTTATAATAATAAATCTTATGCCTACAAAAATTGAAACAGAGACACAGTTATTAAGGCTTTTGAGTAACACTCCGCTTCAAATTGAAGTAACTTTTTTGAAAATGGCATCCTACGTATCTAAAAATATATCAAAAGAACATATGTCAAATTTTTATAAGACCTTCAATGATATAAAAAATGATTATTTTGATGGGCTTATAATAACAGGAGCACCTGTTGAAAATATGCCTTTTGAAGAGGTTATTTACTGGAAGGAATTAACAGAAGTTATGGAATGGAGTAGAACTCATGTTTATTCTACAATGTGTATTTGCTGGGGAGCGCAGGCGGCACTTTATTATCATTATGGAATAAAAAAATATCCGTTAAAGGAAAAACTTTTTGGAATTTATCCTCTAAAAATTGATATTTGTCATACAATGTTATTACGTGGATTTGATGAAGTGTTTAATATGCCACAATCACGGCATACAAAAGTTCATGCAAAGGATATAGAAAAAATTCCTGAATTGGAAATTATTGCCAATTCTAAAGAGGCTGGGGTAAGTATTGTGCGTAGTCGAGATAAACGTAATATTTTTATTATGGGACATTTGGAATATGATAGAATGACACTGGCAAAGGAGTATGAGAGAGATGTAAAATTAGGGAAAGCCATAAAAGTTCCTTATAACTATTATCCAAATGATGATACAAGTAAAGCACCACTTTTTGTTTGGAGAGCTCATGCAAATTTACTATTTTCAAATTGGATAAATCATCATGTTTATCAAGGGACTCCTTATGATTTAACAACATTGGGGAAAGCTCCTAATTTTCAAATTTAATATTATTTTTTGTTAAAATGATTATATTTTTTGCGAATGTTAATAAAAATTTTTTGAAAGTACGAATTATTTATAAAAAATAAAAAGCTGTCAAGTAATATTTATTTTATAAAAAAATAAGATAAATTATACGAGACAGTTTTTTTATAAATTTATTCATCAGAAATATTTATTGAGTATAAATAGATATGTTTTCAAGTAAAGGGGAATCCATTATGTCAAATGGCATAACCCATCCACCGCCATTGGAATCTAGATCTACTTTACGTCCAACTCTTTTTCCTGCTTTTTTAAATACCAAATATACAAATTGTGAGCAATAAAGTCTTTTGTCAAAGTCCTTGGTAAATGTTAGTCCATAAGGTTTAGTTACAGTTTCATCAATTTCTTTAAATAATGCAGATTTAAATTTATCGTCTATTCCTTTTAATCTAAAAATAGCAATTTTTCTATCAATGTTTTCCCAGGCATATATTGGACTTTCGCTGTAACCAGCAGAATATGTTGGAAATTCAATTATTTTTTTGTGTTCATTAAGAACGGCGGCATGTCCCCACATTGAACGTAACGTCGGTTTTTTAGATAAAATGAGAATATCTCCTGGCTGAAGTTTGTCAACGTTTGAAATAACTTCGTGTGGAGTATACCAGAAGTATTTATCTTCTGGCTTTGTCTTACATACAAGTGCAAGAGTTAGGATTAAAAAGAGCATTAATCTTTTTATGTTTTCCTTTAAATAAATATTCATAATTAATTGTTCCTTTCTATTTATTAATTTTAATAATCAAACTTATGTATATTATATAAAAAAGATATAAATTAGTCTAGTATATTTTTTAATAAAAAAAATTTTAAATATAATTTATTTATTGTAATAAAAAAATTAATTTTTTTTGAAAAAAATGTAAAAAATTGCTTGTATTTTTTCTAAGTTTATGATTTAATTAAAGTAGGGAAGTTAAATAAAATTATAATATTTTTAGAATAGGAGGAATAAATGCAAACTAATCCGGCTTTAGCTGAACGGAAGCAAAGAATTGATTCCAATATGTCCAAGATTAAACATAAAATAGTAGTGATGAGTGGAAAAGGTGGAGTTGGGAAAACAACTACATCTGTTAATTTAGCCTTTGGTTTGTCGTTGCGAGGATACAAAGTTGGTATTCTTGATGCAGATTTGCACGGACCTAATATTCCGATTATGTTTGGAAAAGAAGGAGTAAAACTTTCAAAAATTTCCAAGCCATTGGAAATAACAGAAAATTTGCATATATCATCATTAAGTTTTTTTGTTCCTGATAATTCACCAGTTGTATGGAAGGGACCGCAAAAAATTACGGCGATAATGGAAATGTTGGAAGGAATTAAATGGGGAGAGATTGATTACTTAATAGTTGATCTGCCACCAGGAACAGGTGATGAAACATTAGGCATTGCTCAGAATATAGGAACTGATTCAAAAGCAATTATTGTTACAACACCGCAAAAGGTTTCCTTGCTGGATTCTACACGCTCAATAAATTTTGCTAGATTGATTAACTTGGATGTGCTTGGTGTAATCGAAAATATGAGTGGTTTTATTTGCCCTGACTGTCAAAAAGAAGTTAATATCTTTAAAAAAGGTGGTGCCGAAAAAATGGCTCAAGAGAAAAAAACAGACTTTCTAGGCTCAATACCATTAGATGGAAATATTGTGGAATCTAGTGATAATGGGTTACCATTTATTTCAAACGATTCTCTAGCAGCAAGAAGAATGAATGATATAATTACAAAAGTAATTGAAAAAACAGAAAAAGAAAATGAGAAGTAAGAAAATAAGTGTGAAAGGAGAGGTATTTTAAATGTATTTAAGTCGTAATATATTTATTATACAATAGAAAAATGAAAGTATTAGTATTTAACAAAAATGAAAAGACCAGAATGGTAGTGGGACAGTTATTGAAAGAATTGAGTTTTAATGTTATATTGGCAGAAAATGAGGAACAAATGCTTGATGCTCTAAAAACAGAAACTCTTGATATTTCTTTTTTAGATATTAATTCAATTGAAGATTTTCCATTGGCAATAGAAAGAATAACAAGATATAAAAAACAAAGCTATATTCTAATGGCAATCGAACAAGATGACAGATATGCGAAAACCGAAGCCCTATTAAAGGGAATAGATGACTATGTTTACAATGATTTTAGATTAGAAGAACTTTCGGCTAAATTTAGAGCAATAGTGAGAATTTTGAATAAACGGCTTACTGAAGATGAAATGGGAATTTTGACAGCTTACGATTTAACATTAAATCCTGCAAATAGGGAGGTTAAACGTGATGGAAAAGAAATAGAACTAACAAATAAAGAATTTTTATTATTGGAATATTTTTTGAGAAATAAAAATAGAGTTCTTACTAGAACTATGATTTCTGAAAAAATTTGGGATATAGACTTTGTTTCAGAAAGTAATATTGTAGATGTGTATGTTAATTTCTTGAGATCAAAGATAGATAAGGGACATGATCAAAAAATTATAAAAACTGTAAGAAGTGTTGGATATATCATAAAAGAATAAATAAAAAAATAGATAATAATGAATATTTTAATTAGTTTATCAGTTTATTCATAATTGTAATAATAACAAATTCATAAAAAATATAAATTTTTATTGATTTTATAAAAATAATGTGATAAAATACATTCAAATAATAGATTAGGAGTGATAAAAATGTTTAAACAAATAGAATTACCTTATGGATTTGATGCATTGGAGCCAAGTATTGATACAAAAACAATGGAAATCCATTATGGAAAGCACCATGCAGCTTATACTAATAATTTGAATAGCACATTAAAAGATAATGCACCACAATTTTTGGAAAAATCAATAGAAGAAATTTTAACAAATTTAGATGCATTGCCAGAAAATATACGTGGAGCTGTTAGAAATAATGGTGGAGGTTTTTATAACCATAATTTATATTTTGAAGTAATGGGACCTAATGCAGGTGGAGAACCAAAAGGTGAATTAGCCGAAAAAATAAATGAAGCATTTGGAAGTTTTGACAAATTTAAAGAAGAATTTTCAAAAGCGGCTGCAACTAGATTTGGTTCAGGATGGGCTTGGCTTGTTGTAAACAAAGATGGAAAATTAAAAGTAACTTCAACAGCAAATCAAGATAATCCACTAATGCCAGGTGTAACAGCTTGTGGATGTTCAGAAGGAACTCCAATTTTAGGAATAGACGTATGGGAACATGCATATTACTTGAATTATCAAAATAGACGTCCAGATTATATTACAGCTTTCTTTAACGTTATAAACTGGGATGCAGTATCTAAAAAATATGAAGCTGCAAAATAAGTAAGAATAAATTATTGAAATAAATTTATAAATTTAGATTGAATTGGAGTCGTTATTTATAATAATTCTAGTTCAATCTTTTTTTCTAAAAATTATAAGTATTATTTGATTAAAAAAATATTTGTTTATAAAAGTTGACTGAAACGATTTAATTTGTTATACTTATAGAGTGGTATTATTATTTCTCATTTAAATAGTAAATATAATAATTTTTCTTGATAAAATCAAAATCTTTTGCGGTTGTTAAATAAATAAAATATTGTTGACTATTTTATGAGGTTTGATATAGGTTACTTTAAAACCAAATTCTAAAAATATAATATTTAGTTTACATTTAAACTTTAGTTTTATTTTAAAGGATTTAATATTAAAAATATAAAATAAAATTTCAAATGGGAGGAAATAACTATGGAAAAAGTCACAAAAGATATGAATATAATGGAAGCTGTGGAAAAATATCCGATTATTGCTCAAGTATTAATGAGATATGGACTTGGATGTGTTGGATGTATTATTTCAAGTGCAGAAACTTTGGGAGAAGGAATTGCAGTTCATGGTTTAAATCCAGATATGATTATTGAAGAAGTAAATATGATTCTTGAAAAACAAGAAGGATAATTTTAAATTAATAATAAAAATAGGTAACTTTTACTACAAAAATTAAGCTACCTATTTTTTTATAAATTTATATTATTAACATAAAACCATAAATAATATTTGTTAATAAAATTATTCCTACTAAAAATCTATTTATAAATTTGAAGATGTTTTGACTTCCAAATGTGAAAGCTAATGCCAGATTTAAAATAGAATATATTAGAAGTGTTACTGAAAAATTTTTCAGAATAAAAAATTTTTGAGTCTTTAGCAACATTAAAACTGGCGGTAGTAGATAACGGAATGAATTAAAAAAAGTATATAAAAATATAGTCAAAACTTCAAATAAAAGTATAAATACAGTTATCCTTTCTGCAAACTGCACTCGTTTTTCACTTAGGAATAAAAGTGAAACAAGTGAATAAATACGTACAAAAAGTAATAGTAGGGTTAAAAATGTAAAAGTATTAATCATATCTTATTCTCCATATATATTTGATAACTTTTATATATTTTATCATACTTATAATAAATTCTCAAGTAAAATAAAAAGTTCCATTAAGTTATAATAAATTTTTTTCTCTTGCCATTTTTTCAAGCTCTCTTATCCTGTCATCAGTAGATGGATGTGTACTAAATAAATTTTTCAGATTTCCAAGGTTTGAAAATGGATTCACAATAAACATGTGGGCTGTTGCTGGATCTTCTCTATTCATTGGAATACTATGACTGTAGTTCTCCAATTTTTGGAGTGCATTGCGTAAATATAAGGGATTTCCTGAAAACTCAGCTCCAGCTCTGTCTGCCATATATTCTCTTTTTCTTGAAATAGACATTTGAATTATAGAAGCGGCTATTGGGGCTAAAAGTGATACTAGCATTGCAGTGGCGACGTTATTTCGTCTTCTTTCGCCATTTCTATTGTCCCCGCTTGATACATAAGGTAAAAATCTTGCAATATTTGCAATTGCTCCAGCAAATGTAGCAGCGATTGTACTAATTAAAATATCTCGATGTTTTATATGTCCAAGTTCATGAGCTATTACACCTGCTAGCTCGTTATCATCCATTAATTCAAGCAGTCCAGCTGTACAGGCAACTGCTGCATTTTGTGGATTTCTTCCAGTTGCAAAGGCATTTGGTTGTCGTTCCGGAATTATGTAAATTTTTGGCATAGGTAAATCAGCATTTTTTGTCAATCTTTGTATTAGATGATAGAGTCTTGGATTATTTTGAGAATTAACTTCTTGACCATTATAAGCTCTGATAACCATTTTATCGCTAAACCAGTAACTGTAAAAACTCATACCGCCAGCAATTATAAGTCCAATTAGTGCCCCTTGCTGATTTCCCAATGCACCACCAATTGCTACAAAGAGAAAAACTAATCCAAACATTAAGAAACCTGTTTTCATAGTATTTATAAACATAGGTATTTTTTCCTTTCTTCTGATTAAATATTAAACTCGTTCAGTAGCTGTATAATTTATTGGATAAATTTTATAAATTGTGAGTTTTTTGAACAAGTTTATTATATTATAAAAAAAGGTATTTTTCAATAAATAATTTAAATTTTATTATTTTTTAGTGTAGTCAAATTATTAGAGAATATTTTAAAACTAAAATTAATAATTTTAAAATGGAAAAAATTTATAAAAAGATTGAAAAAGTATTTAAAATATAGTATAATAAAAACATATTAATATTTTATTAAATATTATATAAAAAAGGTAAATTGAGGTGAGGAAAATGGGGAAAGAAAGTACAGATATGGAAAATATGTATGAGGGGAAAAATATTAAAATTATACTGGACAGAAAAAATCTAGATAATTTTGTAATTCGAGAATTTGTGTTAAATGAGAATATTAATGAACATCAGAAGTTGGAAGTGCAACTGGAGATGGATGATGAGCAAAGAAAGAGTTTGGAAAAAATTATTGAGAAGGAAAATGTTGAAATTGAAATTGAACTTTCAGGGATAAATCAGAATGTTAAAAAGAAAATTTTTTGTGGGATAGTTGATTATTTTGAAATATTAGATTATGGGAGTTATGGTTGTAGAATTTTGATAAGAGCATTTTCTAAAAGTATAATTTTTGATAGGAAAAACGAGAAGAAGTATAGGGTTTTTCAAGATGTAAATCTTATGTTTTCAGATATAATCAATGAGATTAATAAAGATTATACTGAGAAAAGACTGGAAATAAAATATTCTGATATTGCAAAAAAACAGATTGGAACTCTTGTTGTCCAGTTTGATGAAACAGACTGGGAATTCTTGGTAAGACTTGCTAGTCAACTGAAAACTGGGCTGTTTGTAGTTGAGCAGGGGATAATATTGTTTGGAATGGTGGAAATGGGAGAAATTAAGAAGGAAAATAGATATTTTTCAGATTATTCGCTTGTAAGGGATTATAAAAATTTATATTACAAAGTGCAGTCAAATAAAGTAATAAATTTGGGAAATACTATTTCAATTTCTGAAAATATCGGAAAAAATAAGAATAATAGTGAAAATTCTGATGAAAATAAAAGAAGTTTTTCTGTATTAAAAACTAAAATATTTTTGAAGAATTTTGTTTTGAAAAGTGAATTTTTAGCATCAGATATGGGAACTTATCATGTATTTAAGAAATATAATAAAAAAATTAGGGGGTGTAGAATTGAGGCTAATGTTGAACGGGTATTTGAAGATGGCGGAATTGCAAAAATGGAAGTTAAATTTTCAGAAGGATTGAAAAGAATTGTTCAGGAAAGAAGTGATTCTGAAAGTAATGACAGGGCTTATGATGACTATGGGATAAAAAAATTTCCATTAAGTTATCAGACTTTTTATTCACAGACAAATACTGGATTTTTTTGCACTCCTGAAGTAAATGATACTGTTGAGGTTTATTTTCCAAATGAAGACGAGCGGTTTGCAAAAGTGTCATGGGCAATTAATAATAAAGGAAATGGGAGATTTAGCGATTATACGAAAAGAAATTTTCAAGTAAATCAGAGTGATTTTAATTTTAACTTAAATTTAAATAATTTTGAAGTTAAGACCGCTGAAAAATATAGTGTGGAATCGCCTAATATAGTTGAAAATGCAGATAATTTTGTAAATAAGTCGAATCAGAATATGGTTATTGCATCGAATAATTATTTGGGAATAGAGTCGATTGGAGATGCTGATTTTTATGCTTCTAGGATAAATATTATTGGAAAGGAAAAGGAAATAACGATGGAATCATTGAGTTCAGATGTGAGAATTAAAGGGAAAAAAGTTCATAGTAACTAGCATAGTAATTAATAATAGAAAATACAGGAGAATAATAAGATTGAATAAACTTACTATTTTTCCTGTATTAAAAAATTTAAGAGTAATTTATTTTTTTCTTTTATTCCTTATAAATTGTATAAAAGTTATAATTTCCTGCTTCTCTGTATCTGTATAGTTTTGGGAATTTAGGATATATTCATCTAAATTGTCATCTGGGATTAAATCAGCTTGCCGATTCAAGAAATAGCTTGTGATTGCTCCTGTAATCATCCCAAAAGTTCCCATTCCAATGAGTATCAGAAAAATGGCGATTATTCTTCCAATAAATGTGTGTGGATAGACATCTCCATAGCCAACAGTAGTTGCCGTTACAAATGCCCACCATAAGCCATTGAAATATGATAATTTTTCAACATAGGAAACTATTAATGCTGAGACAACGATTCCTAATGCTGCAAAAATTAATAGATAAATCAACCCGTTTAATTTTAAAAAATTTTTTATTTTTTTTCGAAATCTTTTGATAATCAAATAGGTTCTGGTTAATTTTAATTGTCTGAAAGTTTTGGCAAAACGTCTTATTTTAAAAATTCTAAATAATCTGAAAATAGAGTAATACGGAATAATGGAAATCAAATCTGGAATATTATTTTCAATAAAATCTAATTTATCCTTTGAAAATGTAAATCGAATAAAATAATCAATTGCAAAAATCAGATAAATTGACATATCAATAAACTCCAAAAGGCGATTTCCAAAAATATGAATATCACCGTGCAAATCTAAAATTGTCGTAGTAAAACTGTAAACTGCCAAAAAAATAAAAATGACCTGATAACTTATTCTAAATCTTTTGTTTTTGTGTAAATCTTCAATTTTCTTTTTCATAAAAATACCTGTTTTATTTAATAACTTTTCTGTACGTTACCAACAACGGATTCCAAACACTTGCGTTTGTTGGAGAATATGCAAAGTCAATTTCTATGAATTTTTCAATAGGAGTTTCAAGAGTAATTACAATAGCTATTTGATCCACAAATTGAGCAACTGCTTCCTTTCCAGCCATTGCTCCACCTAGAACGATTTTTTTATCTTTGTCGTAAATAATTTCTGCACTTGCAGGAACAGAATCTTCAAATCCTGAATTTTTATACATTGCTTTCATTGAAACAACGTCGGCATTATATCCTAATTCTAGTGCTTCTTTTAGTGAAAGTCCAGTTTGTGCCAGTTTCACATCATAAAATGAAGTTGCAAAAGAACGGATCAATCCTTTCCAGCTCACATTTTTTCCTGATAAATGTTTCGCAAGGAACATTCCATGCTTATTTGCCACATCTCCAAATGGTGCATATAAATTTCTGTCAGTTTTGTAATATTTGTTAAAAATACAATCTCCAATTGCATATACATCTTTAATATTTGTTTCAAATTTGTCATTTACAGTAATTTTTCCAGAATCGGTTTTTAATTCTTTAGGAAGAAAATCAATATTTGGAGTAATTCCGATGCTAAATAATGCAATATCAAAATCCACAGTTTCTCCATTGTCTAATTTTACTGATTTTGCTACATTGTTTTCAGAAATAATTTCCGAAACTCCTGAATTTAATTTTAATGTAACGTTGTTTTTTTCTATTTCCTTATAAATTCTTTTTTTCAAATTTTCAGAAACATTTGGAAAAATTTGGTCAGCCTTTTCAATTAGTGTAACATTTAATCCATTTTTTCTAAATGATTCAGCCATTTCCAGCCCAATGAATCCAGCTCCTACAACAACTGCATTTTTTAATCTTGATTTATTTTCATTTAGGAAATCCTTTATTTTAAAGGCATGCTCTGCATGTGATAAAGTAAATACATTTTCCAAATTTTGAGAATATCCAGCAATATTTGGTACAAATGATTTTGCTCCAACAGCAATTACCAATTTGTCATAAGAAATTGTTCCGTTAATTTCATTGCCTTTTACTGTTAAAGTTTTATTTTCAAAATCTATTTTTGTAACTTCGTGATGAATTTTTACATTAATTCCACGATTTATAAAATCTTCAGGCGTGCCGTGCAAGACATCGCTTTTTTTCAATTCATCAGCGATAAAATAAGGTGTTGGACATCCAGCCCAAGCTACATAAGATGATTTTTCAAATAAAATAATTTCATCTTCAGGATTTGCCTTTTTATATTGAGTCGAAAACATCATTCCAGCTGCTCCGCCTCCAATTACAATTATTTTCATAATATTTAATTGTATGATAATTTTTTTATTATCATACACTCCTTTCAATTTTTTGTTTTATTATTATTTTTTATTTAATTTATTAAATAAATATCGAAGTCTGCTCGCTACCATTTTTATTCCCACCTTATTATCTTTTCCACGTGGAATTATAACGTCTGCATATCTTTTAGAAGGTTCAACAAACTCCAAGTGCATCGGTTTTACAGTATTTATATACTGATTTTTTATACTTTCAAAACTTCTAGCACGTTCATTTAAATCCCTTTCAATTCTTCTTAAAAGTCTTTCATCATCATCAGTATCCACAAATAATTTTGCATCAAAAAGATCTCTAATTTTTGCAATGGCAAGTACTAAAATTCCCTCCACAATAATTAAATTTGCAGGCTCAATATGTTGAGTCTCATTAATTCTGTTATGAACTTGGAAATCATAAATAGGTTTTTCAATGGATTTTCCGTCTTTTAATGCCAAAATATGCTTTTCAAGCAAATCAAAATCAATCGCATCTGGATGGTCATAATTCAATTTAGTCCTTTGCTCATAAGTTAAATGGTCATTTCTTTTATAATAGGAATCCTGTTCAAGTAAAATCGAATGAATCCCCGTTCTTTCCAAATTTTCAATTATAGCTTGAGTTACACTAGTTTTACCAGAACCAGTCCCTCCTGCAATTCCGACAATTATAGTTTGATAGCTCATAAAATATTTCCTCCTGAGTATATTTTGCAATTTTTTATTTTAGCAGAATAATGTCTTATATTTTAATTAATTTTAGCATTTTTTTTCTACTTTTACAAATATAAAAGGATAAAATTTTCTATATTTTAAAAATATTAAATTTTTAATAAAAAAATTTGAAAAAAACTTAATTATATGATAAAATTAAAATATAGTTAAATATTGGAGGGGTTATGAACAGAGAGAATGAAATTTTTGAAAAGGAAATGCTTGGAAAAAGTCTGAGAGAGATGTTTTTTGAAATGAATGTAGAGATGCAGGAGAGATTTCAGGAAATTAAAGATAAGTTTTTGGAGGTTAAGATTGCTGAAAATTCAGAGAATGAGAATATTTTTGTTGAAACGGTGCTGGTGAAAAGCGAGGATGTATTTAAAATGGATGGTGTGTTTTTTCCAGTAACTGATAAAGTGGATATTTTTAGTGAAGATTATGGAAATATTTATTTAGAAAATGTTTATTTGAATTTGGATTTACGTAAGATTAATGAGGTTTCTGAAAGGGAATTTAATGGATGGGTAAACGTTGATGGAAATAATTATGAAATTAAAGTGAGATTTGTAAGGAACGAGAATTATTTTGATGAAATAAAAAAATTGCATAATTCATTTGAATTGAATGGAAAAAGCTGGAAAACTCTTAACATGGCACATTTTATGAGATGTTATAAAATTGAGCTAGTTGAATACGATTTTGAGATAGAAAGAGATATTTTAGAAAAAATTCAGAATGAGGATTATGAAATTACTTATGATTTTGAAGAAATTCAGGATAAAGTATTAAGAAATAGGGAACTATTATGGAATATTGAAAAAAAGAAGATTATAAGTACAATATTTGTACACCCAACAAAAATTGATTTATCTTTTGAGTATACAATAAATTTTGAGGATAATGAGCAAATTTTAGTATCGAATCATGAAAATGACGATATTCTATGTTGCTATTACAGTGGGAAAAATAAGCTAAATATTGTTTCAAAGAAAAATACAGGTGATGTATGGGATATTTTTTCCATAAAGCCAATAGAAAAATGCAGGAAAATACTTGAAATTTTTGAAAAAAATAGTGAAAATCAGGAAAATTATTTTCATTTTACAAATTTTAAGAATGAAAGTTTTATTGATAAAATTCAAAAAAAAAATAAAAATACAAGAAGCCGTGCATTTTTGGAAAAATATTTTTTGGAATATGAGTTTACAAAGGATGAAATTATACTGAGAGATATTAATTTTAAAGAAAATATTGAACAAAATCTGGATATTTATGACTGCAATGAAAACTTGAGAAATGAATTTCAAAGGGAATATTTTAATAAAAAGCCTAAATTAAACCTATTCGTGGAAATTAAGACTTTTAATGAATATTCAGAGGATAAAGTGAGTTTTTTAATTTCAGAAATCCAGAATAATTACAGCGAATTTGAGTGCAGGGGGTATCTGTATGGCGAATAAAAATAAAAAAGGATATCCATATATATGGGCAGTTCCTATAAATACACAATTTGAACTGGAAAATAATGTATCAGCATATATTGAAGTAAACGATGATTTTTTTTATGACAAATTCGAGAAGAAAAAGGTTGTGAAAGTAAATCCTTATGTGAGATTTAATAAAATATTTACTGATTTTGTAAATTATTATGATAATCTTTTTGAAATTGAAAGCAAACTTCAAAAGGATAACAAAATTAAAAATTTGACAATGGAAAATGTTATTAAAAAAGAATCTAAAATAAGCAGTTTTAGACGTAGAAAAAATGCAGCTGATGAATCAAGAGAAGATAAAAATGAGCATATCTTAAAGAATTTTAAGAGAAATATTGAAAATAATGCGATAAGTTATTTAAGGGAACTTGATTTTGTAAGTGGAACGACAGTGATTGACATTGTTTGTGAAAAAATTTCAGAAGATATAAGAAAAGGAATTTTAGGAAAGTATTTAAAAAAATATTTTTTGCTTTTGAATAGGGAAGAGCAGGAATATGTGGCACTTTTGATCTATAATGAAAAGATTAATAATGTCAATTCTATGAAAAATTTTAAGTTTGGAATTAAATACTTTTTTTTAGATTCGCTTATTTACAGGGAAAAACATCAAAAAAATAAAATAATAATTTATATAAATAAGGAAAAAAATAAAGAAAATATTGCAAAAATAAAAACTTTAGAACTATTATTTCTGGAATTTGGACTGGAATTGAAGATATTTTGGAAAAATCATTTTGGAGTTGTAAGTGTTGGAGAAACAGTAAAAATTGATGAAATAGCAGTTTTTTAAAAAAATTAAGGGGTGGGATAAATGAAATATAGATTAAGAATTACAGATGAGGAAAGTAAAAAGGAAATAAATGTAAGTGAAGATGAGATTATCGAAGTAAAATACAAAATTGGGCTTGCAGAAGATACAAATTTAGCAAATAGCAGAAGCACAGTAGAAATGGAAATAACTGGAAAAATTATTTCAAATTTGGAAAATGCTGGAAATAACTTGAATTCTGAAAATAAAAGTGTGAATGATGACTTGTATGAAAGAAATAAAAAAAATATAATAGACTTAGTGGAATGGGCTGAGTCATATTTACAAAAAAGTGATTATAGAAATTTAGAAATGTTTGTTGATTTGGGATCAAATAAAAAAATGGATCTGAAGTTTACAAATATGTTTGTATATAATTTTTTACAGGAAATGAGCATTGAAAAGGGAATTGGGATTTTTAAATTGAAATTAAGACAAAAATTCCATCAAAAAAATAAACTTGATATAAAATAATACTTATAATGAAAATTTTGTGGTATAATAAAAATATAGATATTCTATTAAATGAACTTAAAAATTATTCAATTTCTAAAAAAATTACAAAATTTATTTTAGGAGGGAAATATTATGATTATAGATATTGAATTAAACGAAAAAAAACAAAAACAGTTAAAAGAAGTTTTGAAATATGATAACAACTTTATTAATAATTTGATATCAAAAGAATTAGATAAAATAGAAGAAAATGAACAAATTTCCAAATCAGAAATAAAAAGAATAATGAAATTATCTGAAAAAGCTAAAAAATCCCCAATGATATCTCTTGAAAATTTTGGAAAGAAAATGGGATTTTAAGTGAAATATAAAGTATTGCTATCTAAAATATGCTGCAAAAAAATTACAAAAGACGGATAAAAATACAAGTAAAAAAATTTATGATTTTCTGAAAAAAATAAACAATTCTGAAAATCCAAGAATTAAAGGAGAGGTTTTGAGCCATAATTTAAAAGGGTATTGGAAGTATAAACCATTAAAAGATTACAGGATAATAGTTGAAATACAAGATGATAAGTTAATAGTTTTAGTTGTTGAAATAGAGCATAGAAGTAAAGTGTATCTGATTTTAAATAAATTAAAAAAGGCGTTTTTAAAATAAATAATGATAAATTTAAATATAGGGAGTGAGTTTTTATGAATAGAAATATTTTTATTACTGGTGCTACAAGTGGAATTGGGAAGGAAACTGCTTATGCATTTGCTAAAAATGGAGATAATGTAATTTTGTGTGCCAGAAATTTGGATAAGTTGAAGGAAATTAAGGCTGATATTGATAGAAAATATGGTACTAATGCATATATTTTTGTGCTTGATGTCACAAAGTATAATGATGTTGTGAAATTTACTAAAAAAATACTGGAAGATGTGAAGAAAGTTGATATACTGATAAATAATGCAGGGCTTGCTCTAGGGCTGGATAAGTTTCAAGATTATGATATTGCGGATATTGAACAGATGATAAATACAAATGTGAAGGGGCTATTGTATGTTACAAGACAGATTTTGCCTAGCATGGTTGCAAATAATGCAGGGCATATTATAAATATTGGATCGACTGCTGGAATTTATGCTTATGCAGGGGCTGCTGTATATTGCGCTACAAAATCTGCTGTAAAAGTGTTGAGTGATGGAATTAGGATTGATACGATTGATAAAAATATAAAAGTTACAACTGTTCAGCCTGGAATTGTGGAAACTAATTTTAGCAATGTGAGATTTCATGGGAATATGGAGCAGGCTAAAAAGGTTTATGAAGGAGTCGAAGCACTAAAGCCTGAAGACATTGCAAATACGATACTTTATATTGCAAATCAGCCAAAACACGTACAAATTTCAGATATTACGATAATGGCTACAAATCAGGCGACTGGATTTAATATTTATAGAAAAAAATAATTTGACAAATTAGTGAAAATATAGTAAACTAATTAAGATGTACGCGTAAAATTGGTGGCTAATACCAATAATAGCGATAAATTATTTGGAGGTGAACATAAATGTTTGCAGTAATTAAAACAGGTGGAAAACAATACAAAGTAGAAGTTGGAACTGTATTAAAAGTTGAAAAATTAGCAGCTGATGTTGATTCAGACATCGAAATTAATGAAGTTCTATTAGTTGGAGAAGGAGATAACGTAAAAGTTGGAACTCCAGTTGTGGAAGGAGCTAAAGTTGTAGCTACAGTTAAATCGCATGGAAAAGCTGATAAAAAAATTAACTTTAAATATAACAAAAAAACTTACTATAGAAAAAAAGGACACAGACAATTATTTACAGCAATTGAAATTAAATCAATTAATGCTTAATTGAAATAATATAAAAATATAAGTTAACTTTTAAACTATGAAAGATGTTGTGGTTTGAATGATAAAAATAGAAATTCAAAGACAGAATAATAGAATAACATACTTTAAAATAAAAGGACATGCAGATTTTTCAGGATTTGGAGAAGATGTAATTTGTGCAGCTGTTTCATCAGTAGGACAAATGACAATTAATGGGCTTATTGAAACTTTGAAACTTCAAGAAAAGTTGGAGTATGTTGAGAAAGATGGACTTATTACTTGTGATTTGAAAGAATCTGAATTAACTGATGAGGAACTGGAAAAAGCGGATATTTTGATTGAATCAATGTATTCGTATTTAAAGGCGGTTGCAAGAAGTTATAGTGAGTTCGTGAGACTTGAAGAGAAAATAGAAAAGAAATAATAAAAAATATCAGATTCACAAAAGTAAAGTTTGAAAAGAACTATGAATTAAAGACATAAAGAAAAAATCAAGGAGGTTGGAAAATGTTATTAAAATTAAACTTACAGTTATTTGCCTCAAAAAAAGGACAAGGATCAACTAGAAATGGTAGAGATTCTAATCCTAAATATTTAGGAATAAAAAAATATGATGGAGAAGCTGTAAAAGCTGGAAACATCATTGTAAGACAAAGAGGAAGTAAATTTTATGCTGGAACTAATGCAAAATTAGGAAAAGATTATACTTTATTCGCATTAACTGATGGATATGTAAAATTTGAAAAATTTGGAAATGGTAAAAAAAGAGTAAGTATTTATCCTGAAAGAGCAGAAGCATAATAAAATAAAAAATAATATATTTTGTAAAATACTGTCTTAGAAATAGGATGGTATTTTTTTATCATATTTAATTTCTTTTTGTGTAAAATTAAACGTAAATAATTGTATAAGTTATAAAGATTAGATATTGATAATATTTATAATTACAAGATATTTTAGATTAGTGAAAACAAAAATAAAAAAAGAAAAGAGGACAATTAAGTTGAAGAGAGCAGTTATATTGGATACGAGTGCGATTATGTATAGAAGCCATTTTGCACTGATGGGGATGAGAAATAGCAGCGGAATGTCTACTGGAGCTACATTCGGATTTATTAATACTCTAGAAAGTGTAATTAGGGAATTCAGACCTGATTATCTGGTGGCTTGTCTGGATGTGAAAAGGGATGAGCTGGAGAGAACTGAAGAACTGGAAACTTATAAGGCGCATAGGGAAAGTATGCCAGAAGAGCTTGTTATGCAGATTGATACTATTATGAAGGTTTTGGATGGGTATAGGATTCCAAAATACAAGAAGGCTGGGCAGGAAGCGGATGATGTGATTGCTACATTTGCTACGAAATTTTCTAATGATGCTGATGAGGAAATCGAGGTTTTTGTAATAACTGGGGATAAGGATTTGGCGCAGCTTGTGGATGAGAAAATTAATATCGCTTTGCTTGGAAAGGGTGACAAAAATTCTGCATTTAAGCAAATAAAAACTGATGAAGATGTGGTTGAATATCTGGGAGTTACACCTGATAAGATACCTGATTTGTTTGGGCTTATGGGAGATAAGTCAGATGGAATTCCAGGAGTTGCTGGAATTGGACCTAAAAATGGAGCGAAACTTATTACAGCTTATGGCAATTTGGAAGGAATTTATGAAAATATTGATGAAATTAAGGGAAAACAGAAGGAAAAATTGCTGACTGATAGGGAAAATGCCTTTATAAGTCGGGAACTTGCAACTGTTAAAAAGGAACTTAATGTTGAATATGATAAAAATAAATTGAAATTTGAGGAAAAGGATTTTGATAGTCTTTTGAAATTGTATGAAGAACTGGATTTTAAAAGGTTTTCTAAAGCGATACAGGAAGAAAGGGAAAAATTGCAAAGTGAAGGTCAAGAGGGGCTTACAGAGGGAGAGAAGGGAATTTTAGAAAAAAATAAAAGATTAAATGAAGATAAACTGGAAAAAGAGAGATTAGAGCAGGAAAAGGAAGAAATTAAAAGGCAGGAATTGGAGTATGATAGAGAAAATCCGATTTTTGATGGAATTTCACATTTTTATGAGCAGGTTGAATATGAGCATAATTCGGAAATGGATAAAAAAATGGATGAGATTCAGGAATTGAAGGGGAAATTGATTGCAGAATATGAAGATCAGAAAAAAAAAGCTGAAGAAAACGTGATGGAAAGTCAAAAAAGTGAAAAAAATAGAAAAGTTAAAGGAGGAAAAATATATTTTGAGAGAAATTACGGGAAAGTTATGAGCTGGAATGAGGCTTATTCTGTGATTGAAAAAATGGATAAAAAAGTAGCGATTTTTGAAAATATGCTTGGAATCTCCATTTGCGATGAAAAGACAAATATTGTGCTTTTAGATAGTGAACTTCAGGATATTTTGCAAAATGATAATCAAGAAAATGTAGAATCTGGAGCACAAATTAATTTGTTTGCTTTAAGTAATAGTGCTGATGAGAAGAAAAATAATAAAAAAAATATTGAAAATATTTATAAATTATTGAGTGAAAAAGAAATTATCGCCTATAATGTGAAAGAATATATGAAAAATGGGGAAAGTGAGTATTTTGGCTATTCTGTTGGCGGAAAAACTTATGGGATAAATAATAACAGGTTTGGGATAAAATGTACTGAATATTTTGATATTTTGCTTGCAAGATATGTACTGGGAACGGAAAGTTTACAGGAAATTGAGGAAATAATTCTAGATGAATTTGAAGTGGAGATTGCTACTTTTGAGGAAAAGTTTAAAAAGGAGAGAAGAAAAAAGAATTTTAGTAATGTTTCAGATAATGTGATTTCTGAATTTTTATCAAAGAGAACGTTTTTTATTTATAAATTGGAAACAATTTTAAAAAATAGATTGCAAAATGAGCAATTTCTAAATATTTTTGATAAATTGGAAAGTCGGTTAATACCAGTGTTGGCACAGATGGAGGAAACTGGGATAAAAATTGATAAAAAGTATTTTGGAGAATTTCAAAATGAGCTGGAAGAAAAGATAAATATGCTTCAAAATGAAATTTATGAACTTGCTGGTGAAGAATTTAATATTGATTCGCCACAGCAACTGGGGGAAGTTTTGTTTGAAAAATTGCAGATTCCATCGGGAAAAAAGACAAAAACTGGATATTCGACAAATGTGGAAGTTCTGGAAATGATTGCTAACAATGGGGAATTGGCAGAAGATAAGCGGATGATTGGGAAAAAATTACTGGAATACAGAGCTTATAAGAAATTATTGTCTACTTATATTGAGCCGATTCCAAAGTTGGCGGATAAAGAGGACAGAATTCATACGACTTTTAATCAAAATGGAACATCTACTGGTCGGCTTTCCTCGGCAAATCCAAATTTACAGAATATTCCTGTGAGAACAGATGATGGAATCAGGATTCGTACAGGTTTTGTCGCAAAGGAAGGGCATAGCTTGATTTCATTTGACTATTCTCAAATTGAACTGAGAGTTTTGGCTGAATTATCGAAGGATAAGCATTTGGTGCAGGCTTATCAGGATGATCAGGATTTACATAGCTTGACGGCTAGAAAAATATTTTTTAAAACAGAAGAAGATGAAATTTCAAGAAATGAAAGAAGCATCGCAAAAGTAATTAACTTTAGTATTCTTTATGGGAAAACTCCGTTTGGACTGTCTAAGGAACTGGGAATTACAGTTCAGGAGGCTTCACAATATATCAGGACATATTTTGAGGAGTATCCAAGAGTTAGAAAATTTTTGGAAATTGTGACAGAGACGGCTAAGCTTCATGGGTTTGTGGAAACTTTTTATGGAACGAGAAGATATATTAGTGGAATTAATGCAAAAAATAAAAATATTCAGGCACAAGCTGTGAGAATGGCGGTAAATACTGTTGTTCAGGGAACAGCGGCGAATATTATAAAAAAAGTCATGATTGAGCTTCATGAAGAATTTAAAAATGATAAAAATATCAAAATGCTTCTTCAAGTTCACGATGAGCTGATTTTTGAAGTCTGTGATGAATTTTCTAAGGAATATATGGAAAAAATTGAGAAAATTATGGAAAATACAGTTAAGTTTAAGAAAGTTCCGTTGAAAGCTAATGGAAGTGTGGCTAAAAACTGGGGATTGTTAAAGTAATGATATGTTTTATATATGGTAAAAATATATATAATATATTTGACTAATTATTTAAAAATTGCTAGAATAGGTCATTAAAGGACACAGGATGTCGAAAAAATTAAGATAGAGGAGGTATCAGTATGGATACAGCAAGTGTAGTTTTTATTTTATTTTCATCAGCATTAGTGCTTTTTATGACCCCGGGACTAGCATTCTTTTACGGAGGTCTGGGACGAAGAAAAAATGTCATTAATACGATGATGATGGTTATTCTTCCAATTGCTATTGCAGTTGTGATGTGGTTTTTAGTGGGGTATTCCTTAGCATTTTCTGGAAACGGGAAATTTATAGGAAATTTTGGAAATGTTTTATTACGTGGAGTCAGTGAAACAGCAAGTACAAAAGGATATAAAATTCCAGATGCAGCTTTTGCATTATTTCAAATGATGTTTTCAATAATTACGGTAAGCATTGCAACAGGTGCCGTAACTGGGAGAATAAAGTTTGCGCCGTTTTTAGTTTTTGCTCCAATTTGGTTAATATTTGTTTATTATCCTTTAGCTCACATGGTCTGGGGCGGAGGACTTCTTGCAAAAATGGGAGCATTAGATTTTGCTGGCGGAGATGTTGTTCACATCTCATCAGGAGTGTCTGGACTTGTTTTAGCGACAATTATTGGAAAGAGAAGAGAATTTACAAGAACCGAGTATCGTCCGCATAACGTGCCTTTTGTACTGCTTGGAACAGGAATTTTGGCGTTTGGCTGGCTAGGATTTAATGCAGGTTCAGCTCTTGAAGCAAATAGTACGGCGATTCACGCTTTTATTACGACAATGTTATCACTTGCTGCGGCAACATGCTCTTGGGTAATTATTGAAAAGTTAAGTAACGGAACTCCTACATTAGTTGGAACTTCAACCGGTCTAGTTGCAGGGCTTGTGGCAATTACACCAGGTGCAGGTTATGTTTCCTACGGCTCGGCAATTTTAATGGGATTCCTAGTCAGTCCAATCTGTTATTTTGCAATTTCAAGTTTAAAACATAAATTGCAGTACGACGATGCATTAGATGCTTTCGGCTGTCATGGTGTTGGTGAAATTTTTGGAGGAATTGCAACAGCGATTTTTACAACACCAAGTTTAACGCCAGAAAAGGGAAATTTTGGACTTTTATACGGCGGAACTCATTTGTTTGGTGCAACAGTTGCTGCCATACTGATAACGGCTATTTGGGCTGGAACTTTTACATTTGTGATAATAAAAGTTATCGGTGTATTTTTACCGCTTAGAGCTACAGATAGAGAAGAAGCTGTGGGGATGGATGACAGTGAACATAAGGAAACCGCTTATCCAACATTTATGGGACTAGATTCTTAATTTAAGGAGAAAAATTATGAAAAAAATAGAAGTTATAATTCGTTCTGATAAATTAGAAGATTTAAAAGACGCATTGACAAAAGCCAAAGTCAAAGGAATGACAGTAAGCCAAGTTTTGGGACACGGAAATCAAAAGGGCTACACGGAAAGTTTTCGTGGGCAAAAAATTACGCCGACATTACTGGCTAAATTAAAAATTGAAATAATTACTCAAGATGACAATGTTGAAAAATTAGTTGACATTATAATAAATGCCGTTTATACTGGAGAAGTTGGAGATGGGAAAATATTTATTTTGCCAATAGACGACGTGATTAGAATTAGAACAAAAGAGAGAGGAAAAGACGCATTGTAATATTAAATAAAAAAAATTAAAGGAGTTAGCTTGAATATGAACTAACTTCTTTTTTTATTTTTTTAATTAAAAAAGTTAAATAAACTTAAATAAAGTTCAATTAATGAAAAAATTGTGATATAATTTTTAAATAATGAAATTTATTTAGTTTATATAAAACTGCTTTAAAGTTTAAAGTTGATCTCAAAAACTGTGACTATTTTACCCAAAATCTAAATTTATATAATTTTTGGCATTTTATTTTTAAATAAGTTTGAGTACAATAAAAATAAAATAAATAATAGAATAGAATAAAATAGAAAGGAAATTAAGAAAGAGAAAAATGATTAATACAGAAAAATATCTAAAAGGCCTAAAAGCTGGAATCGGAATGGGAATTGCATATATTCCGTTTGGTCTTACAGTTGGGCTGATTGCTAAAAATAACGGAATGTATACGATTGTCACGGCAGCAATGTCATTCGGAATTTATGCCGGCGGCTCGGAAGCTATGCTTTTGAAAATGGTTTATGTGCAGCATTCTACAGCGATTGAAGTCATAATTTCAGTACTTATGATAAATTTGAGATATTTGCTTTTAAATTTACTGATTTTCAGGCAATTAAAAAATGGAACTAAATTATTTGAAAAAATACTGGTTGGAGTTGGACTTACTGATGAAACGATAACTTATGCGATTATAAAGGGAGAAAATTCTCCTTGGTATATCATTGGGCTAAATACAGTTCCATATTTTTGCTATGCTGGAAGCTCTGTTCTAGGCTCACTTTTTGGAAATATGATACCTGAAGTTTTTCGTGCAAGTCTAAGTTTTATTTTATATTCAATATATTTTAGTTTGCTTGTGATGTCACTGCAAAAATTACCAAAGTTTTTTGAAGTTGTAATTTATGTAATTTCCGCAAAACTTGTATTTATGTATTTGCCAATTTTAAATAAGGTAAGTAGTGGATGGGCGATGATTTTAATTATGATAGGTTCAAGTTTAATTTATGCGGTAAGACATAGAAAGGATGAGGTAAAAGAAAATGAATAACTTAGAAGTTTTTAAAGTAGTTGTCATTTCAGCATTGGTAACGGTGGCTTTAAGACTGCTGCCACTGTTTGTGAAGATTCCGAAAAATCCAATAATGAATAAATTTTTTGAAGCGTTGCCGTATTCGGTACTGGCACTTATGGTTTTTCCAGACATTTTCACTTCAGGTGGGACAAGTCCTTATGACATTGTAAAAATACTGATTGGAATGGGTGTCGTTGCTTTTTTATCATTAAAAAGATTTGGACTTGGAATTATTGTTTCGGTGTCGCTTGTTATGATATTTTTATTTGATTTGGCAAAGATTTATTTGTAAAAAATTCATTTGAGAGATTAATGATTTTTCAAATGTTTATAAATGTACAATTGCTATTGTAATAATTTTATAAATATATTTTATTTTATCTAAAAAAATCTGAAAAAATAAAAAAAATAACACTTTAGATAATTGGGATATCTTTTTCTTAAAAAAACTAGGAGAATATACAATACACCCAAAATAATTTTTTTAAAATTTTTTATTGAAAAAGGAATAAATATTAGGTATAATAATATTATAATAATTTAAATATAAGGAGGATATGAACAAAAATTAAAGTTCATAAGGAATATGGAGGATTTAGAAAAAACTAGGAAAATAATAAAAACAACATTTTTTATGGCAGTAGTCGTGATTACAGTACTTCTTGTATTTCCACATGATATGCAGCCTCATGAATGGGAAATTTATGCAAGCAGCTATTTTGTGACTACTCTTGGTCTTACGGTTATTGGTGCGGCTATTGGAATATTATTTGGAATGCTTTTAGCATTTTTCAAATTTCAGAAAACAGGTAATGAAGTTTTTAATATGATAAAGGATGCAGTTATTGATGAATACGTTGATATAATGCGTGGAACACCAATGATGTTACAATTATTGACACTTTCTTTTGTAATAGTAGTTTTTAATAATTATTGGGTAGCTGCAATTGCTCTTGGACTTAATAGTGCAGCTTATGTTGAAGAAACAATCCGTTCAGGAATTGAAAGTATTGATAGGGGTCAAATGGAAGCTGCAAGAGCTACAGGGATGCCTTATAGGATGGCAATGAATGAAATTATAATGCCACAAGCTGTAAAAAATATTTTACCTGCTCTTGTAAATGAATTTATAAATTTATTTAAGGAAACTTCTATTGTGGGATATATTAGCGTTATGGATGTTACAATGAATAGTAAAAGTTTACAGGCTGCTTATTATAGTATAAAACCTATATTATTTACAGGTGTAGTTTATTATATAAGTGTAAAATTATTCTCGTTTATTGGGAAACGATTGGAGATGAAGTTAAAGGAAAATGATTAGTTTTAATAAAAAATGCAGAGAGTCAGAAGGAATTGAAGGAATTGGCAACGATGTAAGAGATAAGGAAATGATTAGAATAAAGAATTTAAAGAAAAAATATGGAAATTTGGAAGTTCTGAAGGGAATTAGTACAGAAGTAAAAGAAGGAGAAGTAATTTCTATTATTGGACCATCTGGAAGTGGAAAATCGACTTTTTTACGTTGTATAAATAGACTTGAAGAGCCAACTTCTGGAGAGATTAGAATAGATGGTAAAAATATTCTGAAACGTAGAGTAGATATAAATAAAATTCGTGAAGAAGTGGGAATGGTATTTCAGCATTTTAACTTGTATCCACATAAAACAGTTTTGGAAAATATTACTTTAGGTCCAATTAGGCTAAAAAAAATATCAAAGCCAGAAGCTGAAAAATTAGCAATGGAATTACTTGAAAAAGTAGGACTTGCTGATAAAAGAAATGTCTATCCAAATAAATTGTCTGGTGGTCAAAAGCAAAGGGTGGCAATAGCAAGAGCCTTGGCTATGAATCCAAAAATAATCTTGTTTGATGAGCCAACTTCAGCACTTGATCCTGAAATGATAGGAGAAGTTTTGGAAGTTATGAGAGAACTTGCACATGCAGGGATGACAATGATAGTGGTAACACACGAAATGGGATTTGCAAAAAATGTAGCAAATAGAGTATTTTTTATGGATGGAGGATATATTCTGGAAGATGCAAAACCTGCTGATTTATTTGAAAATCCAAAAACTGAAAGAGCAAAGGAATTTTTAGACAAAGTGTTAAATCATTAAATAAAAATTGTAATAGTAATTTTACAATAGAAAGGTAGTGTAGCATGAAAAAAGTATTAGTAGTGATCACAATGATAGTTTTTGGAATTTTGTCTTGTGGCAATAAAAATAATGCTGATAACAAGGGAGTAAAAAAACTTGTAGTGGGAACTGATGGAGTATTTCCTCCGTTTGGATATATTGAAAAGGGAGAGCTTGTTGGATTTGATATTGATTTGATAAAACAAATTGGGAAGGATTTGGGATATGAAATTGAAATGAAGGTTCAGCCGTTTGATGCTCTTATTCCGTCATTAAAGGCAGGGAAATTAGATGCGATTATCTCTGGAATGAGTGCAACTGAAGAACGTAAAAGATCAGTTGATTTCACAGATGAATATTACAAGTCAACACAAATGTTTCTTAAAAAGAAGGGAAATAACCAACTCACTTCAAAGGAAAGTCTGGCTGGTAAAAAAATTGGAGTTCAGTTAGGAACAATTCAAGAGCTGGAAGCTAGAAAAATAAAAAATGCAAATGTTGTAACAAATGATGCAACTATTAATTTGATATTAGATTTGAAAAATGGGAAAACTGATGCGGTAATTTTGGAAAATATTGTTGCGAAGGAATTTATTAAAAAAAATCCTGATATAGAAGTTTTTTATGAAGAAAAATTGCCTTATGGTATGGCGATTGCTTTTAATAAGGGAAAAAATACAGAAATTATTAAGAAAATAAATGAAGACTTGAAAAAGTTAAAGAAAAATGGAAAATATGATGAATTAGTTAAAAAATATGGTTTGGAAACAGGAAAAAATTAAAAAATTAAAGAAAGTGAGGAAAAAATATGAAAAAAATATTTTTAGTATTGACATTGTTAATTTTTGGAGTTATGTCATGTGGAAAAAAAGATAACGGAGAAAAAAAATTAAGAGTTGGATTAAATGCGATTTTTGCGCCGTTTGAATATGTTGAAAATGGTAAAATAACAGGATTTGATGTTGACATGATTAATGAAATTGGGAAAAATCTTGGATATAAAATTGAAATTATAGATCAGTCGTTTGATGGGCTTATTCCGTCATTAAAGGCTGGAAAAATTGATATTATTGTTTCTGGAATGAGTTCTACTGAACAAAGAAAAAAATCAGTTGATTTTACAGATGACTATTTTATTTCTAAAGAAACTTATTTGAGAAGAAAAGGTAATAATTCGGTTACTCCAAATAGCTTAAGCGGTAAAAAGATTGGAGTGCAATTGGGGACAATTCAAGAAATTGAAGCCAGAACTATTAAAGGGGCTACAGTTGTACCGAATGAAAGTACTGTAAATATAATTTTAGATTTAAAGGCAGGAAAAATTGATGCAATTATTTTGGAAAAGGCAGTTGCTACTGAATATATGAAGAAAAATCCTGAAATGGAAATTTTTGATGAAAAACCTGCTTCAATTGGAATGGCAATGGCTATTGACAAAGGAAAAAATCCAGAATTGATAAAACAAATAAATGCTGAATTGAAAAAAATGAGAGAAAATGGTAAATATGATGAATTAATCAAAAAATATGATTTAGAAAATAGTCAAAAATAAAAATTTAGACTAAATTTTATTAATACTGGTCTCCATTTGAAAACTAAAAATTATATTTTGTTTATTCAGTAGTAAAGAATTTTGATTATTACTGAATAAAGTTATGATAATCTAATATTTAAATGGAGGAAGCTGTATTAATGAAAAAATAATTGTGTAGAAGGAGGAAGAATAAATTATGAAAAAACCAACATTAGTTGCAGTTTCTTCAATGGTGGCAATGACAGTACCTCTAGCTTCTGAAAAAATAACTACTTCTGAAATGCGAAAAGATATAATACGTCCAAATATGGCGGATATACAGCAAGATATAAAAGATGTTCCTACGTTAGATACACCAAATCCTGAAAGAACATCCTCAAAAATTAATTCATCTGAAGATAATCCTGATTTAATAACAGTTATATTAAAGGAAGATGGTAGTGGAACAAAAATTGTTAATAATGATAAGGCTTCATCTTCTCAAAATTCTGAAACAATACAGTCACAATCTGAAAAAGAAGATTCGTCAATAATTTCACAGCCTGAAGTTTTTGAAATTCAAAAGAAACCTATAAATAATCCTGAAAAAGTTCAAATGTCAAAATCAGAAATTATTTCTTTAAGTTCAGATGAGTTAAATTTTCATAAAAACAGTACTGATTTGAAAAAAGAGGCTTACCCTGTATTAAATGATGTAAAAGATTATATTGAAAAAAATGATTTTCTTGTATCAATTATTGGATATACTGATACAAGTGGTATGGCTTCATATAATAAACGATTGTCGCTTAGAAGAGCTGAAATAGTTAGTTCAAAATTAATAGAATTAGGACTTTCAAAGGATAGAATAGTTGGAATAATAGGACGTGGAGAAAATAATCCAGCTAAAAGTAATGAAACAAGTGAAGGAAGAGGAAGTAATCGTCGAGTTGAATTTAGATTTGTAAAAAAAGGACAAGTGTAAAAACTGTCCTTCTTTTTTTTCTTTTATACTTTTTCAAATTCATTTTGGCATCTTATTTTTTTAATAATTTTTTATTGTTAGATTTTTTGTTGCTGGAAGTATCTCCATCTCCAAAAATATCTCTAAAAAATCCAACTTCCAGCTCTTTTGAAAATACATTTTTTAAAATAATCATTACTATAGGCCCAATTAAAAATCCAATTACTCCAAAAATCTTAAATCCTGAGTACATTGAAATTAAAGTAATTAAAGGATGAACTCCTAAATTTTGACTTACTAATTTTGGTTCCATCATTTGTCTTACTGATAGGACAAATAGATAAATTATTATTAGTGCAATTCCTAGTTTTATATCTGACAATGCAAATGAAATGACTGCCCAGGGAATTAAAATTGTTCCTGCTCCTAAAATTGGTAATGCATCAATTAAACAGATAATTATGGACATTAGTAGGGGATAAGGCACATTTAATCCTAAAAATGACAATAAATTTAGGCATATTAGAAGTTCAAAGAAACAAATTGTCATTAAAATAATTTGTGCCTTAATGTAGGAACCAAGAACTGTAAACATATCTGTTTTTATATTGAAAACTTTATCTAGCCAAGATTTTGGAAACTGATGCTCTAAAAAAACTACGATTTCATCTTTGTCAAGGCTAATAAAAAAAGTTGCTAAAATTGTAATACAGATATATAAAATAACAGTAGGGATTGATGTAATAAAATTGATTAAACCTTTTATAAAAATTCCGAGCTTTGCAGAACCTGTGGAAATAAAAGCATTTATCGTATCATTTACTTGCTTTGTAAAGCCTGATGGGAAATTTCCCAAATAGGCATAAACTTTTTCCATGCCGTCAGTCCAAAGTTTTTGCATCATTTCACTGTAGCTGTTAAGATTTTGAGATAATTTATAAATTTCACTTATTAGTTTTAGCGATCCCCAGCCAATAATTCCAAAAAATATAAGTAAAAATGATACGATTGAAATTATCGTTGAAAGTTTTTTTGAAAGTTTCAGCTTATTTTGTAAAAATCGTGTAAATGGCCGTGTTAATATTGAAAAAAATAGCGCTATTGTAAATGGAAATAAAAATATCCCCAATTTAAATGCTAAAAATACGACTATTAAAATTAAGGCAATATACACGATAAAATACAGTTTTTTAAAGTCAAAATTTTTGTAACTTGCCATATTGTGATTCTCCTTTTTTATTTTAATATAAAGCATAAAAAATTAATTTAAAACAGAACTTAAAACTATAATATGTTTGATTTATAAAAAAAAACAAGATTTTTCAATAATTAATTTCAGATTATAATTATATTTTATAAAAAGTAAGATTTTTGCTTATTTTAAAATGAAATTTTAGTATTAGTTTTAAATAGTTCAATATAAAAATAATTTGGGTATATTATATAATAAATATGATAAATTGTAAATCTATAATTTTTTAATTTTTATATTTATGGTAGAATGAATTTGAGAACTGCTATTCAGACTTTAGGTGGATTTATAAAGAATTGGCATATATATTGAATTGTGGCTTAATTTATGATAATATATTAGATATAGATTACAGAATTGTGAGGAGGAAATATGTATAAAGTTTTAGTTGGTGAATATATTGATGATGAAGCGGTTGCTAGGCTGCAAAATGCTAGAGATGTAAAGGTTGATGTGAAAGTGGGAATTTCACGGGAAGAAATTTTGGAAATAATTCATGAATATGATGCTTTGATTGTGAGAAGCGTTATAAAAGTAGATAAGGAATTGCTGGATAAGGCTAAAAATTTGAAAATAGTAGGGCGTGCTGGAAATGGGACAGATAATATAAATATTCCAGAAGCAACTGCACATGGTGTAATTGTGGCGAATACTCCAGATAGTAATACGGTTTCAGCTTGTGAAATTGCGATTGGGCTTATGATTGCTTCTGCGAGAAATATTGTTGCGGCAAATAATTTTATTAAAAGTGGAAAATGGGAAAGAGAAATTTTTGTTGGAAACGAATTGTTTGAAAAAACATTGGGAATTATCGGACTTGGAAGAATTGGTGGATTAGTTGCTACAAGAATGAAGGCATTTGGAATGAAACTTGTTGCTTATGATCCGTATATTTCAGATGAAAGATTCAAGAGATATGGCTGTGAAAAAGCTAAAACGCTTGATGAATTAATGGAAAAGGCAGATGTGATAACTATTCATACACCTAAAACGAAGGAAACTTTGGATATGATAAATGCTGAAAATATTCACAAGTTAAAGGATGGGGTAAGACTTGTAAATGCAGCACGTGGAGGACTTTTTAATGAAGAAGCTGTGGCAGAAGGATTAAGAAGTGGAAAAATTGCAAGTTTTGGATATGATGTACATGCTGTTGAACCACGTTCAGAATGTGTTTTATATGAATTTGACAATGTGGTTACAACTCCACACATTGGAGCAACAACTTATGAAGCACAGCGAAATGTCGGAACTCAGGTTGTAAAGCAGGTATTGAATGGACTTCGTGGAGAAATAGTTGAAACAGCTGTAAACTTGCCTGCAATTGGAAGAGAGGAATTCTTAATTGTAAAACCGTACATAAATTTAGCTGAAAAATTAGGAAAAATTTATTTCCAAATTGAAAAAACTCCAATTACAAATGTTGCCATTAATTATTATGGAGAAATTGCAGAACAAGAAACAGCTCTTGTAGATTCAACTGCAATTAAAGGAATTTTAGAGCCTGTATTAAAGGAAGAAGTAAATTACATTAATTCAAAACCATTAGCTGAAAAAAGAGGAATTAATATTTCAATAAATAAAAAAGATCATAAATATAAAAATTATTCTTCAGCAATAGAATTTGTAATAACAAATGAAGATGGTAAAAAAATCTATGTTGTTGGAACAATCGGAATGAATAATGAAGAAAGAATTGTAAGTATAAAAAATCATGATGTGGATATGGCAATTTCTGACAATATGATTTATTTAGGGAATGAAGATGTCCCAGGAGTTATCGGAGCTGTAGGAGCAACTTTAGGAAGAGGAAATATAAATATTGCCACAATGAACGTTGGTAGACGTGAAAATAGTGCAATTATGCTTTTAACAGTAGATAATGAAGTTGGAAGAAGAACATTAAAGGCACTACGAGAATTGAGTCAAATAAAATGGGCTCATTACTTGGATTTGACAATATAGTATTTTTTGAAAGTTGATAATTAACAAATGGATGCAAGTAAGTATTTTAAGGAATTGAAAAAATTAATAAAGAAGGTAGATTTTTTAAATTATTTGAAAATAATTTTTCTGACAGTATCAATAGTATTATCTAAAAATAATTTATTTTTTATAACAAATGCAGGTTTAATATTTTCTATTTTAAATTCTTTTGTAAAAAAAGAAAATGATAAATTTGGAAATAAATTTGTTTTTGATTTTGAAATTTTTATTTTCCAAAGCATTACTTTATTTTATTTGAATAGACAGACATTATTAATGGGAATAAAATTATTCGACATTGAATATTTTTCAAAAATTATACTAAATGCAAAATATTTAAACGGAGAACTTCTGTTTTTTATACTATTTGGTCTGCCATATATATTTATAAGAAAAAAGAGCAAGGCATACAAGTATTATATTTGTATAATAGTTTTATATTTCTGTTTATTTGAAGATATATTTCATACAGGATTTTCATTATTAGGAATAAATTATTGGATAGGTTTATTATTTATTTTTGTAAATATAATATTTTTACCTACATTTATTGATTTTGTAATTATTTCATTAGCTGTGTTGTATTTTATGAAAGATAATAAAAATTATAAAGTTATGTATTTATTATTAATATTTTGTTGTATTTTTAGATTGAGTCTTGCTGCAAGGCTATTCTTATAGAAATTATGATGATAAAAAGAAAGGAATAAAGATGGGTTTAAAATTTAAGGTAAAAGTGCCGGGGACATCGGCCAATATTGGTGTAGGTTATGATTGTTTAGGAGTTGCATTGGATTATTTTTTGGAACTCGAAGTAGAAGAAAGCAATAAAATTGAATTTTTGGAAAATGGAAAACCGTTTTCAATTCCGATTGAGGACAATTTAATTTTTGAAGCAATAAAATATACCGAAAAACATTTAGTAAAAAATATTCCAAGTTATAAAGTAAATATTGTAAGAAATGATATTCCAATTTCACGTGGGCTTGGGAGCAGCTCATCAGCTATCGTTGCTGGAATTTTGATTGCAAACAAATTTGCGGGAGATGTGCTGGATATTAACGAAGTAGCAAAACTTGCTGTGGAAATGGAAGGACACCCTGACAATGTAGTACCTGCAATTTTCGGAGGAATGGTACTTACTGCTCATGATAAGGAAAACCTTGTTTACAGTTCGCTAATAAGTTCTGATGATTTATGCTTTTATGTAATGATTCCAAATTTTAAATTATCTACAGAAAAAGCAAGAAGCGTATTGCCAAAAATGTACCTAGTTTCTGATGCAATAAACAACATTTCAAAACTAGGATTACTTGTAAATGCTTTTAACAAAGGAGAATACGACAACTTACGCTTCCTTTTAGGCGACAAAATCCATCAGCCTTACAGATTTGCACTAATAAACAATTCAGAAAAAATCTTTGAAGCATCTAAAAAACACGGTGCTTTAGGAGAATATATAAGCGGTGCAGGTCCGACTTTAATTTCATTAAATTACGATAATGACGAGTTCTTGGAAAATATGAAAAAGGAACTTGCAGAATTATCGGATAACTGGACTATTGAGAAGAAGAAGATTAATTTGAAGGGTGCGGAAGTTTATTAATTTATGTTTAAACTTCTTAATATTAATAAAGTGTGCAATTACCAAGGCAAGATTTTGGATTATTAGGGAGCATAGATATGAAAAAACAATTAAAAAAAATATTACCTTGCATAATGGCAGGAATTACTGGAATAAGTTATGGAAATACAAATTCTAAAGACGATACAGATAATTTGATAAAAATATCAGAAAATGAAAATAAGATTGCGGAAAATTTGGAAGCAAAAAACAGTTCAGAAAAATTAATTTCAGATAATTCTATTTCAGAAAAACGTAATTTTAAGCAGAATAGCAATTTTAACACTAAAAAAGAAATTATTGATGATCCTGATAGAATACAGATTAATTTGGAATATATGGGAGGATTTTCAAAAAAACATAAAGATTCTGATAATGAAATTATAAAAAGCCAGCAAGTTGTTATGCCTGCATTTCGATGGACTGGAAAGAGTGGTGTCAATGCTTCTTTTTGGAAAGGAATCACAGATGTTGGAGGTGGATTAATCCCTTATGTAGCTTTTGGTTCATATAAAGCTGCGCCGTCTGGAGATCCTCATCAGCAATATTTGGTTAAAAGAGATGAAGATATGGAACAGATAGCGAGAAATAAAGCGGCAGGAATAAAAAATATAGGATATACATATACGCATGGTTCTACTAGAAATCTTGATTTAGTTTATGCTGATATTGATAATTTTGTCAATTTTTATGGAAGAGAAAATATAGCGGGATATTTTATCGATGAAATTGAAGGAGGAGCGACTCAGGCACAAATTGATTATATGGCTAAAATTTATAATTATATAAAGTCTAAATATCCAGAAATGACCGTTATTGCAAATAATGGATGGGGAATCAGAGATGGAATCGCACCTTATGCTGATATTTGGATGACTCAGGAAGTTAGCGCAACGGAATATTTGAATAATTATCGTGCCAGAACATCCGAATTTGAAAAGGATCCTGCAAATTCCAATCATATTTTACATGTAATTTATAATGCGACGCCAGAACAATATGAAGAAATTATAAAATTATCTCGTGAACGTAATGCAGGAAATTTGTTTATTACTTCAGATACGAATGCTTATCCCAACGGGTATGACGACTTACCTACATATTTTGAAGATCTGATGATGACAATTAATAACTTTACTCCAAAAACAGGAAGTTTATTTTCACCTGAAAATCAGGCGGCAGAAAAAGTTACTGTTGAAATGCCTCGTTCAAAGGTTGATTTAGATTTAACAAAAGCTGCAAGAAGCGCAATTTATAAAAATCTTGAAAATTCAAAAGACGGGCAGTATAAGATTGATATTGCCTATATGGGAAATTATGGTGGAAAATATAAGGATAAGGAAAGCAATGTACAGTATGATTCAGATACTGACGGCGTTTTAGCGGATGTGTCTAAAGATTTTGGAAAATTCTCTTTAGGAACTGTTTTCGGCTCTCAAAAATCAAAAGTTAATTACAAGGGGAAATTTAGTAATGTAAAAGAAAAAATAACATCATCTCAGTTTGGATTAAATGGTAAATATGACTTTAATGATAATATAGATTTAACAGGGAATATGATATATTCTTCAAATAAGCATGCATTTGATACAAATACCGGGTTAGGAGCTATTGCGAATGCCGAATATAAATCAAAAATCTTAGATTTTAGCGTAAAAGCTGGATATAAATTTTTATTTGACAATGGGTATGTAAAACCTTATGCCGGGCTAGGAATAACAAAAGTAAAGGAAGGAAGCATTGATAAATTACATATTTCAAATACATCCAAAACTATCTCAGAAGGAATTGTCGGAGTGTATGGAGAAAAATCATTTGGCAAACTTGATTTATTTGGTAATTTAGAATACGAACAGAGATTTAATAAAAAATCCTATCATTCTGAAAGAGAATACTCTAGAAGGTATACTATTGCACCATTAAATTATGCAAGTGGCACTATTAATGTGGAAGCTGGTTTGAAATATAATATTTCAGATAATTTTAAAATTAAGACTTCATATGAATTAAGAGATAGTAAAAATAGCCTTTTGAAATTAGGTTTTGGAGCAGAATTTTAAAATTTAGCAAAAAATTAATTATATAGATGGAAACAGGTGAAAATCATTGAAAATATTTAATCTTATTGACTTAAAGTAAAAAAAATTTTCATATATTTAGAAAAAATATAAAAAGTTAATTTTTAGATAGATAGAGGGTTGAAAAAAGAATGAAAATGTGTTATTATAGTTACAGAAAATAATTTCAGGTAGAGAGTGGGTCAGCCCACTCTTTAGTTTTAGATATGAGGTGTAATTTTATGGAACAGATTTTAAATGAGTTTGAGAAGAAAATCGAATCGCATTTAAAGGAAATGAATCTGGAGTTGGCAGATTTGGAATATGTGAGGGATGGGGGATATAATTATTTGAGAGTGTATGTGGAGAAAATGGATGGGACTACGACACTTGATGATTGTATTGATTTTAGCCGTGAGATTGACGGGATTGCGGATGAACTGATTGAAGAGAAGTTTTTTTTGGAGGTTTCGACGCCTGGGGTTGAGCGAAGGTTGAAAAAGCCTAAGGATTTTGTGAGATTTTTAGGAGAGAAAGTTAATGTTCAGGCTAAGAGTAATATTGAGGGGGCTAAAAGATTTGTTGGAAAATTGGAAAAATTTGAAGATGATACGATTTTTCTTTTGGATGATAAATTGGGGAAAATAGTGGAAATACCACTTTCTAAATTAAAAAAGGCAACTTTAATATATGAATTACCAAATGGCATATTAAATAGTGAGGAGGAATGATGAAAGGGCGAGATCAAAAAATATTTTTGGAAGCACTTGATGAACTTGAAAAGGAAAAGGGAATTTTAAAGGAAGAATTGCTGGAAACAATAGAAACTGCATTGCTTGCGGCATATAAGAAGAATTATGGTGAAAAGGATAATGTAAAAGTAACTATAAATAGAAATAGCGGAGATGTGAAGGTTTATTCACAAAGGCTGATTGTGGAAAATGTAGAAAATCCTGAAGAGGAAATTAGTCTGGAAGATGCAATCTCTGTTAAAAAACGTGCTAAGCTGGGAGATATTCTGGATTTGGAAATTAATGCGGAAAGTTTTAAGAGAAATGCGATTCAGAATGCAAAACAGATTGTTGTACAAAAAGTCAGAGAATGTGAAAAAAGAAATATTTTTAATAAATTTAAGGAAATTGAAAATTCAATTGTGTCTGCAAATGTTAGAAAGACAGATGAAAAGGGGAATTTATACGTTGATATAAATGGGCTTGAAGCAATTGTGCCGCAAAAGGAATTGTCGCCAACGGATAAATTTGTGCAAGGGGACAGAATTAAGATATTTATTGGAGAAGTTGAGGAGGCAACTAAGTTTACAAAAACTTTTGTTTCTAGAAAATCTGAAGAATTGCTACGTGGGCTATTGGAACTTGAAGTACCTGAAATTTATGAAGGTATAATTGAAATTAAGAATATTGCAAGGGAAGCTGGAAGCCGTTCTAAAGTAGCAGTTTATTCAAATGATAAGAATTTAGATGTAAAAGGTGCCTGTATTGGACGGAATGGTATGAGAATCCAAACTATTATTGATGAGCTGCAAGGAGAAAAGATTGATGTTGTTCTTTGGAATGAAGATGTTAGGGAATTTGTAAAAAATGCTTTAAATCCTGCACAAGTTTTGTCTGTGGAGATTGTTGAAGAAGGTGAAGATAATCTAAAAGTTGCAAAAGTAGTTGTTGCAGAAAATCAATTATCACTTGCGATTGGTAAAAAAGGACAAAATTCAAGACTTGCGGCAAGATTATGTGGCGTGAAAATTGATATTCATACAGGATCAGATGAAATGGCTGGAAGCGAAGAAGATGAATTTAAAGAAAAAAGTGCATTTCAAGATTCATTAGATGAAACAGAAAATATTGAAAAAACTAGTGATTCGCAAAATGATATTGAAGTTGAAGAAAGTGCTTTCGCAGGACTTAGTGAAGATAATGAATAGGGACAATTAGACAGTTGTAAAAGTGAAAAGTTATGATTAAGATTAAGTTTTTTATTAGAAATTCAAAGTAAAAAATTGAAATTTCGATTAATAGCTTTTACAATATAGTTAAAATTGTATCGAACAAGGAGGTAATTAGGAAGTTTGGATACAGTTGATGGAAAGAATTTAGAAAATAAAAAAAATGATAAAATGGATAAAGAGAAAAGTAAACCTGAAAGAATGTGTATTTGCTGCAGAAGGAAAGGTAAAAAATCTGAATTTTTTAGAATTTCTGAGCAAAATGGGAAATATATTTTTGACAGGGAAATGAAAGTGCAGGCAAGAGGGTTTTATGTTTGTAAAACGAATGAATGTATTGAGAAGCTTTCAAAAAATAGGAAATATAAGATTGAAATTGAGCAGCTTGTAAAAATGCTGGAGCAGATAAAGGGTGAAAAAAAGAGTATAATTGATATTTTAAAGCCAATGAAGAATTCTGAATATTTTGTTTTTGGAATTGATGAAACAATTGAAGGAGTGCAAAAGGAGAAAGTGAAACTTTTGATAATTCCTAAAGATATAAAGACAAAATATATTGAAGAATTTGAAAAATTAAAGGAAAATTTTAATTTTGAGATTATATTTGTTGAAAGAAAAGAGGAATTGATAAGACTTTTTTCAAGGAATGTAAATGTTGTCGGTATTTTTAATAAAAAAGTAATAAAGGGAATATTAAGCAAAGTGGAGGTGATGAATGGATGAAAGTGCATGAATTAGCAAAAGAAAGTGGTTTTACGGCATCTAAGTTTATGGAGGAAATCCGAAAATTTGGAATTGATAAAAGACATCACATGAATGTGCTAAGTGGTGAAGAAGTAAATTTGATAAGAAAAAAGCTTCAAAAAGATGTTCAGAATCAAAATCAAAGTGATGGCAGTAAAACTGAAAATCTGAATAAAAATGAAGGAAAACCAAAAGAAACTGCTGCAAAAACGGTAAATAATCATTCAGACAATCAAAAAAACAATAGTATTGAACAAAATAAATCAAATGAACAAAATATTAATAAGAATTATGATACACCAAAGCGAACATTGGAAAAAAAGAAAGATAATAATAAAAATAAATTTGATAAAAACGAAAATAAAAAGAAAATGGAGATGAAAGTTAATTTGAGTAGTCAGAATAATAATAAACAAAATGAAATAAATAAAGATAAACAAAATTATCAAAATAGAGATAACCGAGACAACAGAGAAAATGGAACGAGAAACTTCCAAAGCAGAGATAATCGAAATAAGGACGGATTTAAGCGAGACGGAAGAGACAATAACTTTAGAAAAGACAATAGAAGTTTTAACAGGGAAGGAAATAACCAGCCAAGAGATAATCGAGATAATAGAGGTTTTCAAAATAGAGACAATAGAGATAGCCGTGATAGCAGAGAAAATGGAACGAGAAACTTCCAAAGCAGAGATAATCGAAGTAAGGACGGATTTAAGCGAGACGGAAGAGATAATAACTTTAAAAAAGAAAATAGAAGTTTCAACAGGGATGGAAATAATCAGTTGAGAGATAATCGAGATAATAGAAGTTTCCAAAATAGAGATAATAGGGATAATCGTGATAACAAAGGAAATGGAACAAGAAATTTTAAGGATAGACAGAATAATAGAGGATTTTCCGACAGAGGCGGATTTAATAAGGATAAAGAGGACTTTAGAAGAGACAACAGAAACTTTTCTGGTGGAAAAAAAGAGTCACAAGCTGAAATTCCAGCAGCAACAGTTGCTGAAAAAGGAAAAGCTGGTGGAAAAGGAAAAGGAAAATTTGAAAAGAAAAAATACGAAAAAAATAGAAGAGACAGAGAGCAGCATGAAAAAGAACTTCGTTCTGATTTTAGAAAAGACGACAAAAAGAAAAAGAAAAATAAAAAACATGAAAAAGCTGTTAAGGATGAAATTGTCAGAATTGAAGGAGAGAGCATAGGAATGATAACAATTGGAGATGAAATTGTTATTAAAGACTTAGCTGAAAAATTGGGAATTAATGTTTCTGATATAATTAAAAAATTCTTTATGGAAGGAAAATTGCTTACAGCAAATGCAATTTTATCTTTTGAAGAAGCTGAAGAAGTGGCACTTGACTATGAAGTAATTGTGGAAAAGGAAGAGATTGAAGAAGTTAGTTATGGTGAAAAATATCATCTTGAACAAGAAGATAAAGAAGATGAGCTTGTCACAAGAGCACCTGTTATTACAATTATGGGACACGTTGACCATGGTAAAACTTCATTACTTGATGCACTTAGACATACAAATGTAATGAGTGATGAAGCTGGAGGAATTACACAAAAAATAGGAGCTTACCAAGTAAACTGGAAGGGACAAAGGATTACATTTATTGATACTCCAGGGCATGAGGCGTTTACTGAAATGAGAGCAAGGGGAGCTAATATTACAGATATTTCGATTTTAATTGTAGCAGCTGATGATGGAGTAAAACCTCAAACTGTGGAAGCTATTTCGCATGCTAAGGAAGCTGGAGTTCCAATAATCGTTGCAATTAATAAAATTGATAAGCCAGGAGCTGATCCTATGAAAGTTAGAACAGAATTGACTGAATATGGGTTAATGTCACCTGACTGGGGTGGAAATACAGAATTTGTTGAAATTTCTGCAAAACAAAAAATTAATTTGGAAGAACTTCTGGAAACAATATTAATTACAGCGGAACTTGAAGAATTAAAAGCTAATCCAAATAAACGTCCTAAAGCGGTTGTTGTAGAATCAAGACTTGATCCTAAGATGGGAGCAGTTGCTGATGTGCTTGTGCAAGAAGGAACTTTAAAAATTGGAGATGTATTTGTAGCTGGAGAAGCTCATGGTAGAGTTCGTTCTATGCTTGATGACAGAGGTAAAAAGATAAATAAGGCGATTATTTCACAACCTGTGGAAATTACAGGATTTAATGTTGTACCAAATGCCGGAGATATTCTGTATGGTGTTGAAAGTGATAAACAGGCTAAGAAAATTGTAGAAGACTTTATTCGAGAAAGAAAAGTAAATGATCAAAACAAGAAAAAACATATTTCATTGGAAAGTTTATCACAAGAATTGGAAGAACAAGAATTAAAAGAATTGAAGTGTATTATAAGAGCAGATTCAAAAGGGTCTGTTGAAGCATTGAAAGAATCGCTTGAAAAACTTAATACGGAAAAAGTTGTTGTTAATGTAATTCAAGGAAGTGCTGGAGCAGTAACTGAAGGGGATGTAAAACTTGCAGAAGCATCAAATGCAATTATAATAGCATTTAACGTACGGCCAACAACACCTGCTAGAATCATTGCTGAAAAAACTGGAGTGGAAATTAGAAACTATAACGTAATTTACCATGCAACTGAAGAAATTGAAAAGGCAATGAAGGGAATGCTTGATCCAGAATTTAAAGAAGTTTACTTTGGAAGAATTGAAGTTAAACAAGTATTTAAAGTGTCAAATGTTGGAAATATCGCTGGAGCTGTTGTTGTTGATGGGAAAGTTACAAAAGATTCCAAAATTCGTGTAATTCGTGATGGAATTATTATTTTTGATGGGGAATTAGGTTCACTGAAACGATTTAAGGATGATGTAAAAGAAGTTGTAATGGGACAAGAATGTGGAATTGGTATTCAAGACTTTAATGATATTAAGGCTGGAGATATTATCGAGTCATATATTATGGAAGAAATCCCAAGATAACGAAGATAGGTGATAATTTTATGAATGATAGAAGGAAAAAGGGACTAGAAAAAGAAATTTCAAGAATTATTGGAATGACACTTTTGACAGAGATAAAAAATGAAAAAATAAAAAATCTTGTTACAATTCACAAGGTAGAGCTTACAAAGGATGGAAGATATCTTGATTTGACATTTTCAATACTTGATTTGAAGAATAATGTGAATAGGGAAAAAATTGCTGAAGATTTGAATAAGTTAAAGGGATTTTTTAGAAAAAAAATTGGTTCACAATTAACAGTTAGATTTGTTCCAGAAGTGAGAATTCATTTGGATGATAGTGTTGAATATGGTGTAAAGATAGCTTCAATATTAAGTGAAATAAAAAAAGAAAATAGTGATACTGAATAGAATAAAGATGCAAAAAGGCTTTAAAATCAGGATTTCAAAAAATAATTTAATAAAATCTAATTACTGAATATAGAAATTTTAGTAAAATTCTGATTTTAAGGTGTTTAATTATACAAAAAAAAGGAAGCGATTAATCTTGTAATGAAATGGGAATTAAAAAGCTATGATAAAAATTATTTGGTATCAAAAAGTTCTGAATTTGGTGAAAGTAGATTAATTTCAAGGCTTCTTTTAAATCGAGGAATTAACACGAAGGAAAAAGTACAAAAATTTTTAAATTCAGATAAAGAGGATATTCATAATCCATTTTTGTTTGAAGATATGGAAAATGCTGTTAAAAGGATACAAAAGGCTGGGAAGAATAAAGAGAAAATTATAGTTTATGGAGATTATGACGTTGATGGAATTTCTGGAGTAGCGTATTTAGTAATGATGTTGAGAAAATTGGGATTAAATGTGGATTATTATATTCCAAATCGGGTTCATAAGGGAGCTGGGATAAATAAACATGTTTTGACATTTTTGAAAAAACGGGATGCAAAGTTGTTTATAACAGTTGATACGTCGATAAATAATCTTGAAGAAATATTAATGCTGAAAAGCGAAGGGATTGATATAATTATAACAGATCATCATAGACAGACAGGTATTTTTGAAAATGAGTTTGAAAATGAAGGAAAAAAACTTGGGGTTCTTGTGATAAATCCAAAAAGCAGCAAAAATTATCCAAATAAATTTTTATCTGGTTCTGGAGTTGCTTTTAAACTTACAGATGCAGTTTATGAAATTTTTGGTGCAAATAAAAAGATATTGTATGATTGTTTGGATATTATAATGATTGGGACAGTCGCAGATGTTGTACCAATGACTGATGAAAATAGATTTATTATAAAAAAAGGATTAAGTAATTTAAAAAAAACGAAAATAAAAGGTTTGAAGTATATTATTAACTATTTGAAGATAAATCCCAAAAATATAACGACTAGCGATATCGGATTTTTTGTAGCACCAATTTTTAATGCACTTGGAAGAATTGATAACTCAAAAATTGTTGTAAATTTTTTTATTCAGGAAGATGATTTTAAACTTTTTTCAATAATTGAGGAAATGAAGCGTGCAAATAAAATTAGACGTTATTTGGAAAATGAGATTTATAATGAGCTAGAGGAAAAAATACAGCATCTTGAACGTCCAAAATACATTTTTATGAAGAGTAGAAAATGGCATTCTGGAGTAATTGGTGTTGTTTGTTCGAGAATTTCCATAAAATATAATATTCCAGTTATTTTGGTTTCAATAAAAAATGGATATGGAAAGGCATCTTGCAGAAGCATTGAAGGAATTAATATTTTTGATATTTTAAAAAGTGTTTCAGATAAGCTGGAGCGGTTCGGAGGGCATGATTTAGCAGCAGGATTTCTTGTGTCTGAAAAATATTTAGGTGAAATAGAAAAATATTTGAGATATAAACTTGCTAGAAAAAATAGAGAAAATGTTCAAAAGATACTTTATGTTGATGCGTGGCTGAATATTGAAAATTTGAATAAGAGAAAGCTTAACGATATAAATAGACTTTCACCTTTTGGGCTGGATAATCAAGAGCCTAATTTTATGGATGCTGATGTGAGTTTTTTGAATTTGACAAAGTTTGGGATAAATAATCGGCATTTTAAGGGATTTGTTAAAAAAAATAACCGTATTATATCGGTAATTGGATACAATTTAGGACATAAATTAAAAACAAATAATTTTTATAAGAAAAAGTTTAAAATAGTTTATACTCCGATATTTAAGTCTGTTCATTCAGATTTGTTTATCGAGTTGAAAATAAAGGATTTTAAATAATTAAATTAATTAATATAAATTATATATAACAAAAAATTTTAGGAGGAATTAAAGAAATGGCAGTAAAAAAATTAAATGAAACAACTTATGAAGTATCAGCAGTTAGGGAAGGAGAAGAATTAAAACACTTAAAAGATCACGTTTTAGTACATTTTAAAGATGCAAAAGTTGACGGATTCCGTCCAGGACATGTACCTGCAAAAGTTATTGAAAGTAAATTCAAAAAGGAAATTGAAGGAGAAATCCTAAATCATATTATTTCTGATGAATATAGAAAAGCAGTTGCAGAAAATGAATTAAAACCAATTGCTGATATTAAACTTGAAAAATATGAAAATAATGATGATAAAGTGGAAGTTGTATTTACAATTCCTGTATTACCTACATTTGAATTAGGACAATATAGAGGTGTGGAAGTAGAAAAGGAAAATGTGGAAGTTACAGATGAAACTGTAAATGAAGAAATTGAAAGATTAAGAGAAAGCGCTGCAAAATTAAAAGAAATTGCAGAAGATGAAGAAGCTAAAAATGATGATGTTGTAAACATTAACTTTGAAGGATTTATAGATGGGGAAGCCTTTGATGGAGGAAAAGCTGAAGGATATGACTTGACATTAGGTTCTCACAGCTTTATTGACACTTTTGAAGATCAAATTGCAGGACACAAAAAAGGGGATGAATTTGATGTAAACGTTACTTTCCCTGAAAATTATGGAGCTGCAAACTTGTCTGGAAAACCAGCTTTATTTAAAGTAAAAGTAAACTCAATTAAGAGAAAAGAAGAAGCTGAATTAAATGATGACTTGGCAAAAGAATTAGGATTTGATTCAGTTGAAGATATGAATGCTAAAACTAGAGAAAATATTACAAAAAGAGAAGAAACAAGAGCTGAAAATGAATTTAAGAACAAAGTTGTAGATGCTGTAGTAAGTGCAACAGAAGTTGAAATTCCAGAAGCATTAGTTCAAAGGGAAATTGACTATCAAATCAACAGATTTGCGCAACAATTGCAAATGCAAGGAATTAACTTGAATCAATATTTCCAAATGACTGGACAAACAATGGATTCAATGAGGGAAAATGCAAAGGAAAATGCTGAAAAAGCTGTGAAAACAGAATTAGTACTGGCTGAAATTGCAAAAGATGAAGAAATTAAAGCAACTGATGAAGAAGTAGCAAAAGAAATCGAAACTTTAGCTGCAATGTATGGACTTGAAAAGGATGCATTAATTGCTGATGTAAGAAAAAATGGAAACTATGAAAGATTTATTGATGAAACAAACTACAGATTAGTGAATCAAAAAACAATTGATTTATTAGTAAACGAAGCAAAAGTTAAATAGTAATTTTTTAAATTACAGATTAAAAAGAATATTTTGATTTTAGAAGAATTTTGTGATAAAATAGTTTATTGCGAAATTCTTTTTCACTATTTTGTAAAAATAAAAAGAATTGGGATAACAAGCATATTTAATAACAAAGAAAATAAAAAAATAGACCTGTTCGATAACTATACAAACTTAGATTTAATAAAATAAATATCTTGAAGCAAGGGGTCTTGACCCCTTGTATAGATAAAAAAACTTAGGTTATCGAACATATCTAATAATAAAATAAAAGAAAAATTTATAGAAAGAGGAGGAAATAATATGTCAGTATATAGTCCAGTAGTTATTGAAAATGATGGACGTGGGGAAAGAAGTTATGATATTTATTCAAGACTTTTGAAGGATAGAATAATTTTTGTAAGTGGAGAAGTTGAAGATGGGATGGCAAATGCGATTGTTGCACAGCTGCTATTCTTGGATGCACAGGATAATGAAAAGGATATTGTCATGTATATAAATAGCCCAGGTGGAGTAATTACAGCTGGACTTGCAATTTATGATACAATGCGTCACATTAAAAGTGATGTTTCTACAGTTTGCGTAGGACAAGCGGCAAGTATGGGAGCAGTATTGTTGTCAGCAGGAGCAAAAGGAAAAAGATACTCATTGCCAAATTCAAGAATAATGATTCATCAGCCATTAGGTGGAGCAAGAGGACAAGCGACAGATATTCAGATTCAAGCAAAAGAAATCGAAAGAATGAAAGAAATTACAAGTAAAATTTTATCAGAAGCGACTGGAAAATCGGTAGAAGAAATCTATGCAGATACTGAAAGAGACAACTTTATGTCGCCAGAAGAAGCTGTAAATTACGGATTGATTGATAAAATATTGTAATTATTTGCAAAAGAAACTATGATTGAATAATTTACTAAAAATGATTTTAATTATAAGTGTTTTAATTTACTTAATTAATAATAATTTTTATGTATTATTTATTTCTAGTTTATTTTAAGCAAGGGTATCAGACGCCATACCCATATTTCGCAATAAAAATTATTATGATATAAATAATTTATTGCTTTCTTAAGATTAAGGCGAAAGTTCTACGAACTATCCCCACTTTACGCAAAACTTTCTTATAAAAGAAAAAGAAAACTCGCTTTTGAATAGAGGTTATTTTGGTATAAATAAATGTATATAATTTAAAATTTTTTACAAAAGCTCAAACAGTTCTTTTTCTTTTAACGAAATTTTGCTTATTATAATAAAATAAGAGATTTTTAATTAAATATAGGTAAAAGTATAAATTTTAAAGGAAAAATGAGGTGAAAAATATTGGCAAAGAAAAAAAATTACTGTTCATTTTGTGGAAGAGAAGAAGATGAAGTGGAAAGATTGGTACAGAGTCCAGAAGAGGATGATGTATTTATTTGTAATGAATGTATAGAAGACAGCGCAGAATTATTGGACAGTTTTAGAGAGTATGATAAAAATGAACAGAATAGGGAAATTACGTTGTTAAAGCCTAAAGAAATAAAGGCTAAACTTGATGAATATATTATCGGACAGGAGCAGCCTAAAAAAGTTTTATCTGTGGCGGTTTATAATCATTTTAAAAGAATAACGCATAAACAGCAGAAAAAAACAGATGATGATGTGGAGCTTCAAAAATCTAATGTGCTGCTGGTAGGGCCTACTGGAAGTGGGAAAACTTTGCTTGCACAGACATTAGCAAAAACATTGAATGTACCTCTGGCGATTGCAGATGCGACAACGTTGACAGAAGCTGGATATGTCGGGGATGATGTGGAAAATGTACTTTTAAAATTGATAAAAGCTGCAGATTACGATATTGAAGCGGCAGAACACGGAATTATTTATATTGATGAAATTGATAAAATTGCGAGAAAATCAGAAAATATGTCAATTACACGGGATGTTTCTGGTGAAGGAGTTCAGCAGGCATTACTTAAAATTATCGAAGGGACTGTTGCAAGTGTGCCGCCTCAAGGTGGGAGAAAACATCCTAATCAGGAAATGATTGAAATTAATACGAAGGATATTTTATTTATCGTTGGTGGGGCATTTGAAGGGCTGGAAGCAAAGGTTAAAGATAGAGTTAATGAAAAAAGAGTTGGATTTGGGCTGGAAACAAATAAGACTAAATTAGATGACTTAACTTTGTTTGAAAATGTATTGCCTGAAGATTTGATAAAATTTGGGTTAATTCCAGAGTTAATTGGACGGTTGCCTGTAATTACAGCACTTCATGGGCTTGATGAAGAGGCCATGATTAAAATATTGACAGAACCTAAAAATTCACTTGTTAAACAATATAAGAAATATTTTGAAATGGAAAATGTGGATTTGGAATTTGATAAAGATGCGATTGTTGAGATTGCACAGTTGGCACTAAAGAGAAAAATTGGAGCGAGAGGACTTCGTTCGATTATTGAAAGTGTTATGACTGACTTAATGTATGAAATTCCATCAAAAGATAATGTTAAGAAAGTGATAATTACGAAGGAAGCTGTTACAGATAAGAATAAAGTGATTGTCGAATAGTAAAATTATTTGAATTATTTAAAAATATAGAAAAAATATAAATTTATTTATTTAATACTGTCTTATAGATAGAGATATTCAAAAAAATTATACGGACTTAAAATGTTAGTATAATAAACATTTTAAAGTAAGTTAGAATAAAAAAATAAATTATTGGATATAAACTATATATTTGTTAAATTTAAATGTCTAAATAGGATTTAATATAAAGTATGAAAGGGGAAATTATGCAAAATAAACCGTTTATAGCTACAAGAGAATTAGTTGTATTTCCAGGTGTTGTAACTCCGATTTTTATCGGAAGGCAGTCAAGTTTGAAAAGTCTTGAAGAAGCAGTTGCGAGATTTGACAATAAACTAGTTCTTACGTCGCAAAAGGATGCAAATATTGAAGAGCCAAAATTTCCAGAAGATGTTTATGAAACTGGAGTTTTAGTTCATATTATACAAACAGTAAAAATGCCAAATGGAAACGTAAAAGTATTAGTTGAAGCTAAACACAGAGTTTTGATTAATCAATTTTCAAAAGATAAAAATGGTGTTGATTATGCTGAATATGAAGAAATTTTTTCAAAACCAATTGATGAAAGTAAGGCTGAGGCTTTGAAGCGTAAAGTTATTGATGAATTTTCAAAATATGCTAAAAAAACTAATAAAGTATTGCCTGATATTATTTATAATCTAAAGGAAATTAGCAGTATTGACAAAGTTTTTGATTTAATCTGTACTAACCTTATGATTGCGACAGATGTGAAGCAAGGGCTGCTTGAAACGTTGGATGTGGAAGAGAGAGCTTATAAGATTTTAAGTATACTTGAAAGAGAAATTGAAATATTTATGCTTGAAAGAGAAATTGAAAATCGTGTAAAAGAACAAATGGCAGAAGTTCAGAAAAACTATTATTTACGTGAAAAAATTAAGGTAATGCGTGAAGAAATGGGAGAAGGAACGGATTCTGACGAGGAATTGGAGGAACTTGATCAAAGAGTAAAAGATGCTAAAATTCCTCAGGATTTGAAGGATAAATTGGTGAAAGAGCTTTCAAGGATGAAAAAAATGCCTGATTTTTCTGCAGAATCTTCAGTAATTAGAACATATATTGAAACTGTGCTTGAATTACCTTGGGAAGTTTCTACTAGTGATGAAATTGATATTAAAAAAGCTGAAAAAATTCTGAATGAAGATCATTATGGATTGGAAGAAGTAAAAGAAAGAATTTTAGAATTTCTGGCAATCAAAAAATTAAATAAGACATTAAAAGGTTCGATCATTTGTCTTGTAGGGCCTCCAGGTGTGGGTAAAACATCACTTGCACATTCGGTAGCCCGTTCAATGAACAGAAAATTTACAAGAATTTCACTTGGTGGAGTAAGAGATGAAGCTGAAATTCGTGGACATAGAAGAACTTATGTAGGAGCAATGCCTGGAAGAATCATAAATTCATTGAAACAAGTTGGTGTAAATAATCCAGTAATGTTATTTGATGAAATTGACAAAATGGCTTCTGACTTTAGAGGAGATCCTGCTTCAGCAATGCTGGAAGTTCTAGATCCTGCACAAAATAATTCATTTGAAGATCACTACATTGATCATACTTTTGACTTGTCAAATGTGTTCTTTATTTGTACAGCAAATGATTTGGGTGGAATTCCAGGACCACTTCGTGATAGAATGGAAATTATTTCAATCGAATCATACACAGAATTTGAAAAATTAAATATTGCTAAAAAATATTTAATTCCTCAAACACAGGAAGAAAATGGATTAAAAGACTTTAAAATTTCATTTTCTGATAAAGCAGTTATGAAAATTATAAACGAGTACACAAGAGAAGCTGGAGTGAGAAATTTACGAAGAGAAATTGGTAAATTGTTCAGAAAAATAGCAAAGGAAATACTTTTATCAAAATCTGACAGCAAGAAAATTTCTGTTTCTGAAGCAAAAGTCAAGAAATATTTAGGAAATGCCAAATTTAGAATTGATAAAGTTAAAGAAAAAGAAGGTAAAATCGGTGTTGTAAATGGACTTGCATGGACAGCGGTTGGAGGAACAACTCTGGAAGTGCAGGCGGTAAAAATGGAAGGAAAAGGTGTATTGCAACTTACTGGGAAACTGGGAGATGTAATGAAGGAATCAGCTAGAGTGGCATATTCTTACGTAAGGCACATAAAAAATGAACTTGGAATAAAAGAAAAATTCAATGAAACAACCGATGTTCATTTACACTTTCCAGAAGGAGCAGTGCCCAAAGATGGACCGTCAGCAGGAATTACAATTACAACAGCAATAATTTCAGTATTGACAAATAAAGAAGTTAGACAGGATGTGGCAATGACCGGAGAAATTACAATTACTGGAGAGGTTCTGGCAGTTGGTGGAATTAAGGAAAAAGTAATTGGAGCTCACAGAGTTGGTATAAGAGATGTTGTGCTTCCTTTTGACAACAAAGTTGACACAGAGGAATTGCCAAAGGAAATTGCAGATCAGATGAAATTCTATTTTGCAAAAACTTATGATGATGTGAAAAAGATTGTTTTTGTAAACAAGGAAGTTAAAAAAGTTATAAAAAAGAAATAAATTAAAAAATATTAATTAGGTAAAACTGAAGATTCAGATGTATAAAAATTCCTGCATAAATCTCTAAATAATATATGGTAAAATAACTATATAATATTTGGAGGTTTTTATTATGGCCAAAAAACCTTTATTTATTTACTTTTTTTCAAGCTGCTTTTTTATACTTTATTTCTTCTTTATCTTTTTTTTATTTGTTTCCTGTTATTAAAAAATTATATAAAATGATTGTGAAATCAAGCTAAAAGAACTATTCTATTCTAGAAATAATTAAACATGTATTGTAAAGATCGAGGAATAAAGTAGATTTATTATCATTTAAAATTCATTCCATTTTTTATAAAAATAATGAAAAAGTAAAAAAAATAATTTACAGAATAAAAATTTTAAAGTATAATATTATTGGGAAAAAATTTATAAATTAAATTTAAAATAAATAGAATAAAATTTGAGGAGGCGAAAATAATGGGAAAAAAAGCATTAGTAATTGGAGCTGGAGGAGTATCGAATGTAGTTTGCCATAAGTGTGCACAAAATTCAGAAGTGTTTAGTTCGATTATGATTGCTAGCCGTACGAAGGCGAAATGTGATGAAATTAAGGAAAGAATTGAAAAAAGCAAATATGCTGGAAGAATTGAAATTCAGACTGCACAGGTGGATGCTAATAATGTGCCTGAATTGGTGGCATTGATTAATGAATATAAGCCTGATATTGTGATAAATGTGGCTTTGCCGTATCAAGATTTGACAATTATGGATGCTTGTCTGGAAACTAAGACTGACTATTTGGATACAGCGAACTATGAGCCGTTAGATACTGCCAAATTTGAGTATAAATGGCAATGGGCTTATAAGGAAAAATTTGAAAAAGCTGGGATTACGGCTATTTTGGGAAGTGGATTTGATCCAGGTGTTACTGGAGTATTTTCAGCATATGCACAAAAGCATTATTTTGATGAAATAAATTATATTGATATTCTTGATGCAAATGCTGGAGATCACGGTTATCCGTTTGCGACAAATTTTAATCCTGAAATTAATATTAGGGAAGTTACTGCTAACGGAAGTTACTGGGAAGATGGAAAATGGGTGGAAACAGAACCTATGGAAATTAAAAGAGTATATAATTTTCCACAAATTGGTGAAAAAGATATGTATTTATTGCACCATGAAGAATTGGAATCACTTGCTGTAAATATTAAAGGAATTAAAAGAATCAGATTTTTTATGACTTTTGGGCAAAGTTACCTAACTCATTTGAAAGTGCTTGAAAATGTTGGAATGACTTCAATTGAACCGATAGAATTTGAAGGAAAACAAATTGTGCCATTACAATTTTTGACGGCAGTATTGCCTGATCCAGCTTCACTTGGACCTAGAACAAAAGGTAAAACTAATATTGGAAATATTTTTAGAGGTAAAAAAGATGGAGTTGAAAAAACTTACTATGTTTATAATGTATGCGACCATCAAGAATGCTATAAGGAAGTCAGTTCACAAGCGATTTCCTATACAACAGGTGTTCCAGCAATGATTGGGGCTGCAATGGTGCTTACTGGAGAATGGAAAAAACCAGGGGTGTTTAATGTAGAAGAAATGAATCCAGATCCATTTATGGATGCATTAAATAAATTTGGATTGCCTTGGATTGAAGATTTTAATCCAGTATTAGTTGATTAATTATTTTGAAAGAGTAAGTTATAGTTAAATTACTGGAAAAATAATAGTTGAAGAAACATTATTATAACATTTGATAATCATTTCTAAATTTTTTCTTCATTATTAAAAGAAAAATTTGACTAATTTGATTATATGTGGTAACATTAAAATGAGATAATTAAAATATAAATAAATAAATTGGAGGAATTAAAATGGGATTATTTGATTTATTCAAAAAAGGTAACAAAGGTGAAGAAGTTAAAAAAGAATTTGATGGAAAAGTAATAGCTCCTATTTCAGGAAATTTACTACCTTTGTCAGAAGTGCCTGATGAAGTTTTTGCACAAAAAATGATAGGAGATGGAGTTGCGATTGAACCAACTGCATCAGGTGTGATGGTTGCACCAGCTTCTGGAAGAATAGAAAAAATATTTGATACTAACCATGCTTTTAGTATTGTAACACCTGCTGGAATTGAAATTTTCGTGCACCTTGGAATGGATACAGTTAAACTTGAAGGAAAAGGGTTTGAAAGAATTGCAGAAGAAGGAGCAGTAGTAAAAGCAGGAGATCCAATTGTTAAATATGATTACGACTTCTTAAAAGCAAATGCAAAATCAATTATTACACCAGTAATAATTTCAAATAGTGATGATTATAGTTCATTAAATCCAGTTGAATCTGGAAAAGCAGTAGCTGGAGAAACACTTGTATTGAATGTTGTAAAATAATTTTAATCTCGAATCAATAAAAAATCTCTATTTAAGCAAGAAAATTCTTACTTATCTAGAGATTTTTTTTGTAATTTTATATAATTACTTTCTTTATTTTTAAAACCTTTTTTCCAGTCGATACTTTTTACAGAAATAAAGAAGATTAAACCTGCCAATGTATTTGAAAATAAATTTCCCCAGAAAATTGAGTAAAGTCCAAGATATTTTTGAGTTACCAGGATAAAAATATATCTTAATAGCCATATTCTTAAAATAGACATAACTAAAGGAACTTTTGTTCTTCCAAGTGCAATAAAAACTCCTTGTGAAATCATAAAAATGCTAAATCCAATTACCGAATATGTGTAAATGTGCAAAGCCTTATCAGCGATTTCAATAACTTTTGGAACTTTTGTAAAAGTTAGCACAAGAGGCATTGAAATTGGTAAAATAAGGATAATTGTTAAAATAGAAAGTATAGCTCCTGTTCTCCAGCCAATTTTAAACACATCTTTAGACTTCTTCACATTTCCAGTTCCCATATTTATGCTAATCATGGAAGAAACTGTAGTTCCGATTGAAGATGGCAAAATAAAGCAGATTGCATTGATGTTAGAGGCAATTCCTTGTGCATTCAAGGCGATTGCACCGAATTTTTCCATTTCTTTGTTTATAAGGAAAAATCCAAGATACAGGAAGGCATAGTTTAACATTGATGGAAAGCCGATATTTAGAAGTCTTTTTATTATAGGCAGTTTCATTGAATAATTTCTTAAATCCAGCTTGACATCTCCATTTTTTAAAAATAAATCGTAAAACATCCAGATTGTGATTGCAATATAGGAAAAAAGCGAAGCCATTACTGCACCCACAATCCCCATTTTTAAGACATATAGAAAAATTGAATTAAAAATTATTTTTAAAATTAACAATAAAAAAATTCTAATAAATGTAACTTCAGGTCGACCAATCGCATTTTTCGATGAATTATAAATTGCAGCCAAAAATACAAAAGGCATTACAAGTGAGTAGAGAGCAATATAAATATAGACATTATCACGAATTTCAGCAGTTGTATATTTGGAAATTATAAAGGCTGAAAATACACAGACTGGAATTATAAAAAGTCCAATAACAAAGCTAAAAACAAAAATTTGCAGCATCGTTTCCTTTACAGCTAGCATTCTTCCTTTTCCATAAAGCCTTCCAAGCATAACAAGAGTAGCAACTCCAAGCCCTTGCGACAATGCAATCATAATATTTAATACAGGCTGACTAAATGTAACAGAACTAGCCACTTCAACATTTGTAAGCCTGTTTAGAAATAAACTGTCAGAAAGTGGAATAAGCGCCTGAATAATTCCAACTAGCAATGTTGGGATGGATAGGAAAAGCAGTGTATTTATAACTTTTCCGTTTAAAATCATCTCACGGCGTTCTTCATTAGATTGGGTTTTAAATATTGTTTTCATTTTCTTTTTTTCTTTCTCCTTTCTTTAAAAAATTATTATATCCTATTATTATAGCATTTTTTTGAGAAATTTTAAAATATTTTTTTTCTTATGATTTTCTTTGTTTAGTTTGGTTAGTAAAATTTGAAGTTGAAAAGACTTAATATGAAAATATATTAAAATTTTGAAAAACACTTTACAAATCTAAAAAAATTAGTTATAATAATAGAAGTTATGTGATAGAGGTGCAGTTATTAAAAGTAAATTTACGGAGAAAAGTCGATTCTGTGAAATAAGTTGAAAGGAATAATTGCCGAAGCGTAGGGATTGACTGTCTTTATTGCTGGGGCTATGGAGAATATCCATAGAACTGTCATTATCAAGGGATAATGGGGAGCTGTCAGATATAATTCATATAAATTTTTAAGTTTTAATATAAATAATAAAAAAATTTTAGATATATGTTTTATATGCTGATGCTTATTATCAGCATTTTTTATTATCCAAAAAATAAAAATATTGAAAGGAGAAAAAAGTTTTTTTATTTTATAATATCTTAATTATTTGATGGGAATGTTGATTCCGTGTTATTAAATAAAGTATTTTTTTACTTTTTTTAAATAGAATTTAGTATTCAAGTTTTATAAAAATAGAAAAATTTTGTGAAAATATGAAATTATTTGGAACGGCAAAAATTAATGAAAAAGGGAATTTATCAATAGGAGGAGTTGATACGATTGAGTTGGCAAAAGAGTTTAAAACGCCACTTTATGTAATGGATCAGGAATTGATTGAAACGACTATTGATAAAATGAAAGAGGCTTTTCAGTCTACAAGATTTAAAACGAGAATAGCTTATGCAGGGAAAGCGTTTTTGACAACTGGGATGATTAAATTGGTTGAATCTAAAGGATTGGATTTAGATGTGGTTTCTGGTGGAGAATTGTATACAGCACATAAGGCAGGATTTCCAATGAAAAGAGTGCATTTGCATGGGAATAATAAATTGGTGAATGAGATTGAAATGGCTGTTGAATATGGGATTGACACTATTGTTGTAGATAATGAAGATGAAATTGCTAAGATTGAAAAAGTTTGTAAGGAAAAAGGTAAGAAACAAGCAGTTTTAGTGAGAATTGATCCAGGGATTGAAGCACATACGCATCATTATATAAAAACTTCAGGGCTTACATCGAAATTTGGGATTTCACTTTTCCAAGAAAATTTGATTGATATTGTAAAAAGATTGAATGATAGTCCATATATTGAATTTAAAGGGTTCCATACACATATTGGTTCACAAATATTCCAATCTGCATTCTTTATTTTTGCGTTAGATGAAATTTTCAAATATTTGGATAGATTGAAAAAAGAATTGGGAATTGTAGTTCACACAGTAAATATGGGTGGAGGATTTGGAGTTTATTACAAAAATGGAGATGATCCTAAACCAATAGAAGAAGTGCTTAGCGAAATTATAACTTACACTGAAGCAATGGAAATTAAATATCAAATTGGATTTAAAGAACTTTGTATTGAGCCAGGAAGAAGTATTGTCGGAAATGCGGGAACTACTTTGTATGAAGTTGGTGGAATTAAAGAAACTGTTGGTGGAAAAACTTATGTGTTTATTGATGGAGGAATGTCAGATAATATAAGAACTGCACTTTATCAAGCTGAATATGAGGCTGGAGTTGTTAATAAAATGGAAGATACTGATACAAGAGATGTTACATTAGCTGGAAAATTATGTGAATCAGGAGATATTATTATTCAAAATGGTAAATTGCCAAAATTGACTAAAGTTGGGGATATAGTTGCAGTTGGTACAACAGGAGCTTATTGTTATACAATGTCAAGCCACTACAACAGAATGGTTACGCCAGGAGTTGTATTTGTAAAAGACGGTAAAGCAAAAGTTGCTGTTAGAAGAGAATCTTATGAAGATTTATTGAGAAATGATGAAATTTTTGAATTATAATTTTGTTTCTTTTTGCAATGATAATTTGTAATGATAAAAAGAAAAGACAGATTGAAAGGATAGAGGTGCATTTATTGTGATTATTGTACATAAATATGGTGGAACTTCGGTTGCCACAACTGAAAAAATTATGAATATCGCTAAATATTTAGGTAGCGTAAAGGATTCAGGAAATGATGTAGTTGTAGTAGTTTCAGCTATGGGGAAAACAACTGATGCATTAATTAAATTAGCTCATGAAATTACTGAAAATCCAGATTCTAGGGAAATGGATAGATTGATGTCGACTGGAGAGCAACAAACAATTTCGCTTTTGAGTATTGCATTGCAAACATTGGGATATGAAGCAATTTCATTGACAGGGGCTCAAGCGGGGATAAAAACGAGTGGGCATTATATGAAAAATAAAATAGATGATATAAATGGTGATGTTATAAAAGGTCATTTGAATGAAGGGAAAATCGTTGTTGTAGCTGGATTCCAAGGAGTTAACAAAGATGGAGATGTAACTACTTTGGGTCGTGGAGGTTCTGATACTTCTGCAGTTGCACTTGCGGCAGCTTTGGGAGGAAAATGTGAGATTTATACGGATGTTGACGGAATTTATTCAATTGATCCGAGAGTGTATAGCGATGCGAAAAAATTGCCATATATTTCTTATGATGAAATGATGGAATTGGCTTATTTGGGGGCTGGAGTAATGGAGCCTAGAGCCGTTGAACTTGGTGGGAAATATGGAGTAGAAATCTATGTTGGAAAATCATTAGGTGAAAAAAATGGAACGATTATAACTTCAATTCAAAAAATAAAGGAGATTAAAGAAATGGAAGAAAGAGTAATAACTGGAGTGTCGATAAATGAAAATGTATTAATGGTAAACGTGGAAGAAATTCCTACAAATGCACAAAATGTATATGAGATTTTTGAAAAAGCTGAAGCAAACGGAATAAATATTGATATGATAAGTCAAAATGATGTAACTAGCCATCATGGAAGTTTTGCATTTACTTGTCCAAAAACTGATATAGCAGCACTTGAAAAAATTGGGAAAGAAATAGAAGCTGAATTTCCGAAAACATCATTTATAATTAACCAATATGTTACAAAAGTTTCAATCGTAGGAATTGGATTAATTAGTAACGTTGGTGTAGCTGCAAAAATGTTTAAAATCTTATCTGAAAATGATATAAGTTTTCACCAAATTTCGACTTCAGAAATTAGTATTTCATTGGTTGTGGATGAAGTTATGGGTAAAAAAGTTGCAGAATTATTTGCAAGAGAGTTTGATATATAAAAAATTATTGAAGTATCTTTTTACAGGATTGGGTTTAATACAAAAAAGGGAATTTTTATGGAAACAGTTTTAATAACAGGAGCAAGCAGTGGAATTGGCTATGAACTTGCTAAAATTTATGCAAAAAACGGGCATAATCTGGTTGTTGTGGCACGAAATAAAGATAAGCTGGAAATTTTAAAAAAAGAGATTTTTGAAGAAATTTCTAAAAATATCAAGATAACTGTAATTGAAAATGATCTGTCACTGGAAAATGCAGCTGAAAGGCTTTATAATCAAGTGAAATCTGAAAAATTGAAAATAAATGTACTCGTGAATAATGCTGGAGTTGGGATCTATGGGAAATTTTCTGAATCTGATGAAGAAACGATGAAAAGAAATGATGCAATGATAAACTTGAATATAAAGGCAGTTGTAGAATTGACAAGACTGTTTTTAAATGATATGCTAAAGGATGGAAATGGCGGGATATTAAATGTGTCTTCAATTGCAGCTTTTATGCCAGGGCCTTTAATGAGTACGTATTATGCGAGTAAAGCCTTTGTGCAGTCGTTTACGGAAGCAGTTAGGGAAGAAGTGAAAAATGATGTTCGTGGAAAAAATATTAGAATATCGGCACTTTGTCCTGGACCAACAGATACTGGCTTTGAGAAGAGCAGCAATTTGGAAGAAAGTTCGCTGTTTGAGAGATTGAAAGTTATGACTGCGAAGAAAGTGGCTGAAATTGGGTATAAAGAGTTTCAGAAGGAAAAAGCAGTTATCATTCCTGGGATTTTTAATAGAATTGCAGTTTTTGGAATTAGATTTTTATCGAGAAAATTCGTTGTGAAAATGGCTAGAAAGTTGCAGGAAAAGAAAAATAAAAATTAATGGAGGTTTTTTTAATGTTAAAATTTGAGAAATATCAGGGTGCAGGGAATGATTTTGTTATTGTTAGCGAAAAAGAGCTGATTGAAAAGGGGATACCTGAATATGGAGAGTTTGCAAGCCAAGTTTGCGATAGACATTTTGGAATAGGTGCAGATGGACTGATTATTTTAAAATATGTGGCAAGTATGCCGTTTATGTTTTTCTTTAATGCAGATGGAAGTCAGGCACCGATGTGTGGAAATGGAATAAGATGCTTTTCACATTATCTTGTGAATAATCATTTAATTGATGGAAATGAGTTTGTTGTAAAGACAGTTCCTGGAGATTTGACAATAAGAGTGAATTATGATGAGGAAAAGGATGATTTTTCAGCAAGAGTAAATATGGGAAAACCTATTTTTAACATAAAAGAATTGATAAATACAGAAAAAGAGCAGTTTTTACGAGAAAAAATAAACATTGATGGAAAAGAAATTGAAATTTCGTATATCTTTATGGGAACTGACCATTCTGTAATATTTGTAAATGACTTTAGTGATTATGATATTGATGAAATTGGGGAAAAAATTGAAAATTATACTGATTTATTTCCTAAAAAAGTTAATGTAAATTTTGTGAAAGTGTATGATAGAAAGCGAATGGAAGTAATTACTTGGGAACGTGGAGCAGGAAGGACATTGGCTTGTGGAACAGGTGCAACAGCTTCAGCAGTGCTTGCTAAAACTTTTGGATTTGTAGATGACAAGGTAAATGTAAAAGTTCCTGGCGGACAGCTTGTTATTGAATACGAAGGCGAGGAAAATGATGCCTTTATGACTGGACCTAGTGAAAAAATTGCTGAAGGATTATATAAGTTTCAAAGATAATTTTTTTATTATTTCTAGTTTAAATGATAAAATTTATTACTAAAATATGAGTTTCAAATAAAAATTATAAATTAAAGTAAAATTAAAGAAAGAAGGAAAAAAATGAAATTTGAAGGATCTTATGTAGCTTTAATAACACCGTTTAAAAATAATGGAACGGAATTGGATGAAGATAAATTAAGAGAATTGGTAAATTATCACATTGAAAATGGGACAGCTGGAATTGTGCCTTGTGGAACAACTGGAGAAGCTCCAACATTGACATTTGCAGAACATGAAAAAGTGATAAAAATAGTTGTGGAAGAAGTGAAGGGAAGAATACAAGTTGTTGCTGGAGCAGGTTCTAATAATACAGCGAGAGCAGTAGAATTGACGAAATATGCAAAAGAGCTAGGAGCAGATGCGGCATTAAGTACTTGCCCATATTATAACAAGCCTAGTCAAAGAGGGCTTTATGAACATTATAAAACAATTGCAAAAGAAGCAAAATTCCCTGTAATGCTTTATAATGTGCCAGGAAGAACTGGAACAAATATTGAAGCAGAAACTATTGCAAAATTGGCTGAATTGCCTGAAATTGTTGCTGTAAAGGAAGCAACAGGAAGCCTTGAGCAAATGATAAAAATTCAAGATTTATGTGGGGATAAGATTGAAATCTTGTCAGGAGAAGATCATTTAATTCTGCCAATGCTTTCAATTGGAGCAAAAGGAGTAGTTTCAGTAGTTGCTAATATAATGCCGCAAGAGATGAGCGACTTGATTAGTTCATTCTTAAACAAAAATTTTGACAAGGCGTTTGAACTTCATACAAAATTATACGATGTAAGTAGAAATATGTTTGTTGAAGGAAATCCTGTAACTGTAAAGGCAGCTATGAAGATACTTGGAAAATTGGATAATGATGTGGTGAGATTGCCATTGGTTGCAGCTGAAGCGGATACTTATGGAAAATTAACTAAAGTATTTAAAGAAAAAGGAATTTTCTAACTATTTTTTATTAAAAAAATTTTTGAATTGTAAAGAGAGCTGGAGTAAAATCCAGTTTTTTTATTTGATGAATTTTAAAATAAATTGAATAAAATTAATGAATTTTGCAAAAAATTTGAAAAAATATTAAAAATTTTTTTGAATATTAAAAATTATGGGGTACAATATTGTTAATAGGGAAATGTTTTTAAATAATTTAAATTTGAACTTGAGAGGAATGAATAGAGATGATACACACAACGAGAGAGCTGGAAGAGATACAGAAAAATTTTATTGAGATGGAAGTGAAAAGTTTTGCAAGGGAAGTTATCGAATTTATTGATGAAAGTCCAAGTACTTATCACGTTGTGAAAAACTGTTCGGATATTTTGGATGAAAATGGGTTTGAAAGAATTATGCCACGTGAAAAATGGGAAATTAAAAAGGGCGGAAAGTATTTTTTAAAAAAATCTAGTTCCACTATAATTGCCTTTACGGTTGGAGAGGATTTTGATGTGAAAAATGGGTTTAAAATATTTGGGGCACATACGGATTCTCCTTGTTTCAGAATAAAGCCTAATCCTGAAATTATTACAGAAAATGTAGTAAGATTAAATACAGAAGTTTATGGAGGGCCTATTTTAAGCACCTGGTTTGATAGACCGCTTTCTATTGCTGGACGTGTTATTGTGAAAGGAGAAAATTCATTTTTTCCAAGAACTGTGAAAATTAAGATAGATGAGCCGCTTCTGACAATACCAAATCTGGCAATTCATCAAAACAGGGAAGTAAATAATGGGGTAAAGATTGATAAGCAGAATGATGTTTTGCCTGTGATTTCACTTATTAACAAAAATTTTGAAAGGGAAGGTTATCTTGAAAGAATTATTTTAGAGAAAACTGGAATAAAAAAGGAAGATATAATTGATTTTGACTTGTATTTGTATGCGACTGAAAAAGGATGTCTTTTGGGGGCAAATGAAGAATTTATGTCATCACCAAAAATTGATAATCTTGCTTCTGTTTATACAGGGCTGATTGGACTTTTGGAAGCTGAAGAAAATCAGGATAGAATTAATATTTTTGTGGCGTTTGATAATGAAGAAATAGGAAGTGCTACAAAGCAAGGGGCAGATTCTAATTATTTGTTAAATACGCTTGAAAGAGTTTCGCTGGCTCTTGGGCTTAGCCGAGGGGATTTTTTGCAAATGCTAGAAAGTTCGTATATTTTATCAGCTGATGCGGCACATGCGGCACATCCTGCACATTTAGGCAAAACAGATCCTACGAATCGTGGGAAAATAAACGAAGGGATTTCTATAAAAATAAGTGCAAAGCAAAAATATACTTCTGATGGATATTCGATTGCAGTAATTAAACAGCTTATTGAAGGCACTGAAATACAAATTCAGCCATTTGTAAATGAATCAAATGAACTTGGTGGAAGTACGATTGGTCCGATTTCATCGACACATCTGGATATAGATGGAGTGGATTTGGGAGTTCCGATGCTTGCAATGCATTCGGTACGGGAATTATGTGGAATTTTTGATGTGTTTTATTTAAAGGAATTGGCAAAGGAATTTTTTTCCAAAAGGTAAAATATGTTATTTTTAGAGAGATAGTCAAGATTTGGCTATCTTTTTTGGTTTTATATTTAATTATTTGGATATTTGTAATATTATGATATTTATGATAAAATGAAAAATAAATGATTTAGAAAGGTAGTAAAGTAAGATGAAAGTATATTTGGAATTATTTTGGATTTTCTTCAAAATTGGTGCATTTACTCTTGGTGGTGGGTATGCTATGGTTCCACTTATTCAAGCTGAAATTGTAGTAAAAAAAAAGTGGATTGAAGAAGAGGAATTTATCAAACTTTTGGCTCTTGCACAATCTTCACCAGGTGCATTAGCAGTAAATATATCGGTTTTTGTAGGATATAAGATGAAAAAGATGTTAGGAGTAGCAGTTACGGTTATAGCTTCGACATTGCCATCATTTATAGTAATTCTTCTTATAGCTTCGTTATTTAGCAATATACAGGATAATATTTATGTAATAAAGGCTTTTAAAGCGATAAGACCAATGGTAGTTGCATTAATTGCGGCGAGTGTTTATACAATTGGTAAATCAGCCAAAATTAATCGTAAAACATTGTGGATTGTAATTTTGGTAGCAGCAATGGTTGTGTTTTTGAAATTTCCGCCTATTGCGATGATTATTTTAGGTGCTGTTTTAGGTAATGTTTGGATGATTTGGAGGGGAAATAAATGATATTATTAATATTATTTTTTATATTTTTTAAGATAGGATTATTTAGTTTTGGTGGAGGATATGCGATTTTACCGCTTATTCAGGCTGATGTTGTAGATTTTCATAAATGGGTAAATATACAGCAATTTACAGATATTGTGGCAATTTCTCAAGTAACTCCAGGTCCAATTTCATTAAATTCAGCAACTTATGTTGGATATTTAGTAGGGAATAAAGCAGGGGTTTGGAATGGAATTTTAACTGGAACAGTTGCAACAATAGGATTAATTCTTCCGTCAGTTATTGTAATGTCTTTTTTTAGTAAATTTTATTTAAAGTTTCAAGACAATAAATATATAGACAATGCATTCGCTGGGCTTAAAATTGTTGTTGTTGGATTGATTCTAGCAGCTGCGATGTTATTAATTGATAAGAATAATTTTATTGATTGGAAAAGTGTTGTGATATTTATTGTGTCAATGGCGCTTGTGCTAAAGTGGAAGATGAGTCCAATATTACTGACAGTAATTGCGGCTATTGTGGGAATTATAATTTATTAAAATTTTTTGTAAGCTATACGAGTTCAAAATTATAATATATTCGGATTTTTTTAAAGTCAAATTGATATAAATTAAATAAGACAGTTAACTTGTGAGTTTGATTTTAAATTAGTCTTAATTATAAAATAAACATCATAAAATAAAAAATTTATTTTTTGCTAAAGTAACATAGATTGTAAAAAAACAAGTTATTGAATTAAAAATTAAAAAGTTTAGCAAAAAAGTAATAATAGAAATAGAAAGAAGGAAATTATGAAAAAAAAGTATATTATTGCAACATTAATATTAATTTTGGTATTTAGTTGCGGAAAGAAGAATAAAAGAGCAAGAAATTCCCAAAATAATGTAACTTTGGAAAATAAAATGAATGATAAAATTAAGGAATTGACAGAAAAGGCTAAAAAAGGGGATACGGAAGCACAAGCTGAACTTGGTGAAATATATCTTCAGGGAGATGGAATTAAGGCAGATTATAAAAAATCTATGGAATGGAGTAAAAAAGCCGCTGAAAATAAGAATTATCGTGCAATGAGAAATATTGGAATTCTTTATTTGGAAGGCTTGGGGGTAAAAAAAGATTATAAAAAAGCATTTTCATCATTTTCAAGTTCTGTTGATGGTGGAGATGCACAAGGACCTAGATATTTGGGAATAATGTCTGAAAATGGACTTGGAGTCAAAAAGAGCCTGGATGATGCGGAATTTTACTATGAAATTGGGGATAGCAGCGGAGATTTAGTTTCAAGTTATAAACTTGGAAAGCTTTATGAAAAAGTTGGAGATTATGCAAAATCAATAGAGTTTTATAAAAAAGCAGAAGACAGAATAGATAAGACGGCAGCCCCAATGTATGAAGCACTTGGAGATTTGTATGCAAACGGAAAAGGTGTAGAAAAAAGCACAAAAGAAGCTAGAGAATATTATGAAAAGGCTATAAAGTCTGGAAGTCAAGAGGCGAAAAACAAACTGGTTAAATTGAAATAATATTTAAAATCCCCATTTTATTTACTTCTTTAATCTTAATTTAAAAGAGTAGAAAAAATTTTCTGAATAATGTTATTTACTAAAATCGTTATTTGTGATAAAATAAGTTAAGAAATTTAAATATATTTATGCAACTCTATAATTTTTATTTTAATCAAATATAAATTCTATAGTTTAAAAAATTTAATTATCAATTTTATAATTTTAAATTATTACATAAATTATGATTAAAATATTCAACTTAAAGCTAACCTAAAATTATAAATTCTCCAAATTATAGATTTTTTATTAGATTTTAGATAATTTTTGAAACTTTTGTGAAAATTAAGGAAAAAAAGAAAGGAGATGCTACATTAATACAGGCTATTTAATTAAGAAAAAAATGATGTTTTAATTAAGAATAGATATAGTAGCAGTGGGAAATAATGTTAGAAACATTGATTTTTAGAGAAATAAGATACAACGAAAATAATAAACAGCTTCTTAAAGAAAATTTAGAAAAAATAAAAAATAATCCAGACAATGTGGAAGTATTAAAAACATTGGCTTCTATTTATCATGCATTAAAGGAAAACAACAAGGCAATTGAAATTTATGAAAAATTAGTAAATTTACAGCCAAATGAAATTGAAATACGAGCTTTTTTAGGTTATTTGTATTATGAAAATGAAGAACTTGACAAAGCTGAAGAAAACTTTAATAGGGCACTTGATGTAAGTACAAAAGATGAGCCGTTTATTTTGTTCCTTTTGGGAAATATTTATTCAAGAAAAGGCAAAATATCTGAAGCAGTTGATTGTTATGACCTTGCAATATTCCTTGATTTTGATATGTATATTGCACATATTGATTTTGCTAGAAAGTATGAGCATATGGGACGGCACAAAAAGGCTTTGGAAGAATATAAAGCAGCATTTAGGATTGATTCCCGAGATGAAGGGCTTATTGAAAAAATACATTATATAGAAGATAAATATGGAAATGTAATTAATAAAGAAAATAAAAAAATAAATTTTAAAGCTACAAATGCGGAAGTTATTTAATATTAACTAAATAATTAGATAAAATGGTAGAAATTGGGCATGTAGTTAGTAAAATATATCAAAATTTGGGAATTTAAATGAATAAGAAAAGAAATCTTTAGTATAAAAAGTTGTCTTAAAATAAGGAGTGAAATTCTTATCTATGACAGCTTTTTATTATTTTTGCTTGAAATTGAAGATGTAAAAATTTAACGAGGATTTTAATCTATTATTTAAAAATAAAAAAAGTATAAATGTTAAAGGAGAAAGAAAGTGGTAAATTTAGTATGTGAAGCAATCCTTCCAGATTGTCCGATGAAGGATGTGGAGGAAATTGAAAAAAGTATAGTGACAACTTATAAAAAAAGTATTTGGTCAAAATTTTTGAAGGCAATTAGTGATTTTGATATGATTCAAAATGGAGATAAAATTGCGATTGGTGTTTCTGGCGGAAAGGACAGTTTACTTTTGGTAAAATTATTTCAGGAATTAAAAAAAGATAGACGGAAAAATTTTGAATTTAAGGCAGTCAGTCTGAATCCAGGATTTAGAAATTCTGATTTGGATAATTTTAAAAATAATTTGAATAAGCTAAATATTGACTGTGATATTATTGATACAAATATTTGGGAAATTGCAAATGAAAAGGCTAAAGATTATCCGTGCTTTTTATGTGCTAAAATGCGGCGTGGAATTTTGTATACACAAGTGGAAGAACTTGGATTTAATAAATTGACGCTTGGACATCATTTTGATGATGTAATTGAAACGACTCTTATAAATATGCTTTATGCTGGAACAATGAAAACAATGACTCCAAAAGTTCCCTCAACTTCTGGAAAATTAGAATTGATTCGTCCGTTAATTTACGTAAAAGAAGCTGATATAATTGATTATACAAAAACAAATGGGATTCGTGCAATGAACTGTGGATGTACAATTGAAGCTGGAAAAACTTCAAGCAAACGTAGGGAAGTGAAAAATCTGCTGGCTGAACTTGAAGAAAAGAATCCAGGAGTAAAGCAAAGTGTATTTAATTCAATGAGAAATATAAATTTGGATTATGTTTTTGGATATACAGGTGGTGATATAGATAAGAATAAATAAATACTAGAATAGTTATCAGTTATTCTTTTTTTATCCCTGTAAAGAAAACAGTTAATCTAAAAAAGTTACAGAATTTAAAAAAAGAAGAAGAAATTGTCCTTATTTACGGCATTACGAAGGATTGGCTCAAAGAGTAATTGATAAATTTGGAGATGAGGAAATTTCTATTGGTGATTACGTTCTAAGCAGAGGAGATTTACTGACCCTTATAATCATGGACTTTGTAATTCGTATAAAAGAAGGAGTAATAAAAAAGGAATCCTTTGAAACTGATTCATTTTATAATGGACTTCTGGGATTTCCGCAGTATACAAGACCTGTGGAAATTGACGGCTATACTGTTCCAGAAGTCTTGCAAAGTGGAAATCATGCTAAAATTAGTGAATATAGACAATTTCATTCGATTGAAAAAACTATGAAAAATAGAATGGATTTATTTGAAAAAAAGTTGGAGAATATTGATGAGGATTTGGAATTTAAGAAAGTTTATAAAAAATATTTAAAAAATAAATAAAATATATGAAGTTAAAAACATAAACTTAAAAAAATAGTTATACAAAAATTCTTTTATCAATGAAATTGAATGTATAATGTTTCTCAATATATTTTTATTAACTTAATAATTGACAATCAAACTAATTAGGAGTAAAATATATATAAACTTATTCAAAATTTAATTTTGAAAATAATTTATTTCTAGGAGGACATTATGAAAATGGGAAGTCAATTAAAAAAGGGATTAATTATTTTAGCGGGAATTGCAATGTTAAGTATGAGTCTTGCTGCAAAGGAAATGGTGACATATCCAAAAGATAATAAGGCTACTCAAGCATTAGGATTTGTAAAATTGGAAAATTCATTTGGTATTTCTTCAAGTCCTGAAGGGAATACTGTCTATATTAATTCAGGGGGAAAGCCTCTTGAACGTGTTTTTGGTGCAGTAGAAGACAACGATAATAAATTTTCTAAAATAAAAAATAACAAGGTAATTATTAATGGTGGTGTTTTGGCAACAAATGGATTTTGGGAAAAAGATGGAGTGAAAGCAGTAAGAGGTGGAAGCGTCTATGGTGGTGCTGGACAAAATTCAGTAGTAAGTGATAATGAAATAATAATAAAAGGCGATTCGAAAATTGGTGGTAATGTTTATGGCGGTTACAGCCACAGAGGTTCTGTCATAAATAATAAAATCGTAATAGAGAGTAATTCTGTATTGTTTGGGAAAGAAAGCATATTATTTGGAGGAAGAGGAAGTCGTAATATAAATGTAAAAGACAATAAGCCTGAACCTGTTGATGTAATAACTGGAAACACACTCGATCTGAAAGCAAAAAATATTAAAGTGAAAGACATTAAGAATTTTGAAAAAATCGTATTTGAAATATCCAACAAAACTAGACAAAATGACAAAATATTGATACTTACAAATAGCGAAGGAGCAGCTCCAGAAAAGCCTGAAATTGTAAAAATTTCTTCAAAAGTTACAGATTTATCTGAAACTGAAAAAGAAAAGATACTGGCTGAAAAAAATAAAGCGATTAATCTTGATATAAATGTAATTTTTCAAAATAAACCTTCAAAAAATATACGAAATTTAAAAATTACTCTAATTAATGCAGAAAATGGACTTGAATTTAACAAATTACCTGAAAATATAGAAAAAACTGAAAAAGGTTATAAATATAGTGTAAAATTTGAAAAAGATGCTAAAAATTTGTATGCTATAATTAATGCAAGTCTTATAAAAAATTAGTATACATAGAAGTAGTAAAAAAATTTAAAGTTCAAAAAAAGACACCTGAGCGTGCCTTTTTTATTTAAATAGCAGACTAGTTATGAATTTTTTTGCAAGGGATTAAGACTTCTTGTAAAATAAAGTTTATAACAAATTCATTGGTCTAATAGAAAATAATATTAAATTTTTTCAAACGTAGTTACTTGATTTTTAGCAGTCAGTCTTTTCATTTTATATTTTCATGAATTAATTTAATATTTCTATATTTTTAACATTCATTAAAACAGCAGACTGATGATGTATAGTCTGCGAATGAAATAACTCTCCTGTCATTTTAACTTTTTTACCATATGCTTGATTTGATTTTAAATAGTTAATTAAATTTTCATCAAGAACTAAGTGTAATTCAGTTACTCCTGTTTCAACTACATTTTCAGAATCATTTGCAACTGAAGGAACTACTTTTATTGGTGAACTCAAAAATAAAAAATATGGATAAATAGTTTTTCCGTTTTCATTTGCTGCTCCGTCTTCTACAAATATTTTCTTTATATCAAATGTTCCAATTAAAGTTTGATTATCTCCATAATAATATGTTGATTTATTAGGACTTTCTGTTTTTTGTTTTTTCTTTTTCTCAATATTTGCATCAGAAACTGTATCACTTTCTAAAATTAATTTCCATTCATCTCCTATTTTTTTGAAAACTAAATAAGATGGATAATCTTTCGTTCCTTTTTTAGTTGTAACTTCTTTTACAAATTCTGCTTTATATTGTGTATCTGAAATTTGTTGAATATTAATGTCACCTTTAATTACTTGTCCGTAAACAGGATTCTTTTCAAAGAATTTCTTTTGATCTTTAATATAGTAATCCCTTGTAACTGTTTGCTGATAATATTCAACTTTATCTGCAAGCATATTTTCCAAAACTGTAAAGTCCCCATTACTTGAAGCTTTATTCCATAATTCAACCATTTCTTTTACTTCTTGTTCTGAAGTCCTTACTTTTTCCACAGAATTTTTTTCTGATTTTTTATCATTATTACCTTTATTATTTAAACCACATGAAAGAGTTGTCAATAATATTGATAATATAATTAATTTTTTCATATATTAATTTCCTTTCATTTTTTTTATTCAAATGAAATCACTAATTTTTTACCAAATGTGGCAGCCAATTTTTTTAATGTTTTCAATGAAGGATTGGGATTTCCGTTTTCTATTTTACTTACATCTTCTTGCATTATCCCAGTTAAATCTGATAATTTCTTTTGTGTAATGTTTTTATCTTTTCTTGCTTCAATAATTTCTTTTATAATTTGAAATTCTACTTCAAGACTTTCATATTCTTTTCTAAATACTTCATCTTTTAATAATTTTTCTTCAAAAGTCCAACTACATCTCTAACTTCATCCATCTTGGCAGTAGCAATACTTCTAGCCTTAACTGCACCTTCATGTAAAATTTCATAAACATAATCCATATTATTTTCCAGCTCTTCACGTTTTTTCTGGAATGGTGTGAAATAATCCATAAATTTGTCAAATAATTCATTTTTGGCATGTCCATATCCAAAGTTTCCTGCTCTGAATTTTTCTTTTAATGCTTCTACTTCTGCTTCTGTTGCAAAAAGGGCATATAATTTCGTGATGTTATTGTCAGGATCTTTTGGCTCTTCCAAAGGTGTTGAATCTGTTACAATGTTCATAATTTGTTTTTTCAATGATTTTTTTGAACCGAACATATTTATTACGTTTCCATAGGATTTACTCATTTTATCACCGTCTGTTCCTGGCACAGTTGCTACGTTTTCAACGATTTTTTCCTTTGGTAATTTAAAAATTTCCTTTCCGTAAGTTTCATTGAATTTAATGGCAATATCACGAGTTATTTCCACATGCTGCTTCTGATCTTTCCCAACAGGCACAATATCAGGTGAGTACATTAAAATATCAGCTGCCATAAGTATTGGATAAGTAAATAGTCCTACATTTGGCTTAATTCCTTTTGCAACCTTATCTTTATATGAATGAGCTCTTTCCAATAGTCCCATTGGAGAAATATTTGATAAAATCCAAGATAATTCTGTATGTTCAGGCACATCCGACTGTAAAAATAATGTGGATTTTTTAGGATCTAGACCCAAAGCCAAATAATCTAAAATTACGTTTATTGTGTTAGATTTTAAATCTTCCCCTTTTGGCGAAGATGTCAGAGCATGATAATTTGCTAAAAAATAGAAACCTTCATATTTATCTTGCAATTTTACAAATTGCTTAATAGCTCCAAAATAGTTCCCAATATGTAAAATACCGCTGGGTTGAATACCAGACAAACTTCTCATAAAAACCTCCATAATTTGTTTAAATATTTTTATTCTAAAACTTAATTAATTTAATTTATTTTAAAAAAATTAAAATATGTTTTAATAATATGTCAATATTATATCACTAAAAAAATCTTTTGTAAAACATTAAAATAGAGTTCTATTGATTTTAAAGTATAACTTTGATATAATATGCTCAAATTGAAATATGAAAAGGAGAAGTTTATAAAATGAACAGAAATAGATTAACAAAAATACTGTTGCTTATTATTGTTGTACTATTTGGACTTGGAAAAATGTATTTTGGAAGAAACAGTAATAAAATAAAAAATGATTTTTCAAAAGGATTTGTTGCACAAGATGAAAAAAGCAGTAAATTTGCTAAATGGGAAAATAATAAAAAAAATAAGAATAAGAAAAATATTGCTGAAAAACAATATAAAAGCGATAAAAAATTAGAAAACAAAAAATATAAAATTGATTACGAACACGTAATTGGCGGGGATGAAAATTCGCAAGGAAAAGTTACGGGAGGACATTCGCTTTTACGTGGAGATGTCAGAATTGTGAAAAAAATTGGGAGTCCAGCGAAAAATGGAGTATATCGGGCAAGCATCGAAGTAAGGAAGAAGGACGGAACTTGGCAGTCAAAAACGTCTAATGGCGGTGTAAATACGATATTTCCAGAAAATTGGGATGAAGCTAGAATTATTGATGAAATAAATTCGGCCTGGGAAAACAGAAAAGATTTAAAGGGCAGAGATAGCAATATGTGGCAAGGAATTAGCAAAAGCGGAGTTTTAATTCGAGGTTATAAAAGTCCTAGAATAACAGCTTATCCAGTTTATGAAAACCATTAAAAATTAGTTTGAAGAAAGGAAAAGCATAATGATTATAAAATTTGGCTATTATGATGATGAAGATTTTGGGCTGACTGCATTTCCAGAAATAAAATTTTCTGAACTAGAAATAGAAAAAAATAAGAAAAAAAACAGATATTTAGAAAAAAAGAAAAAAGAATATACAAAATATTTAATAACTGGAATAATGGAAGATTTCCCAGACACGAAAATAATTGATATTCTATTGCCTAAATTGAAACAAATTGAAAGTGGGGAATTACGTGAAACTACTTGGGATGGTCAAGCTTTTCAGCATAAAATTGATAAGAATAAAGTGGAATTTGAGCATACAATTTTTGGGATTTGTGAGGAATATCCGCTGTGGAGCTGTAAGTTTGAAGAGTATAAAAAAGTTTTGGAAAGCTGGAAAAAGTTTTTGAGAATGGAATTTGATTTAAAAAGCGAAATTATGGTGGAGATTTAATAAAAATAAAAAAGACTATTTGAAAAGATTAATTTTTATTCTAAATCAAGATAGTCTAATTTTTTTTTATTTTATAAATTTTATTTTTGTAAATCTTTAAAATTAAGGTCTTAATTTTGCTAATTCTTCTAAATCAAGATCAGCATCGTAATCTACATTGTCAAAGTCAAATCCGTTTAATTGCATGAATTCTTCCCTTGCTCCAGCATAATCACTTATTTCCTTAAAGTTTTCTGGTGTAATTTTGTCCCAAAGTGCTTCAACTTCAGCTTGAACGTCTTCACGCATTTCCCAGTTATCTGGACGTAATCTTCTTTCGTCATCAATTACTGGATGATTTCCATAAACCATTTGAGTTAATAATCTATGTTTTTGTTGGATTGTACCTTCGTGAATACCTTTTTCCTTCATTACTTTATAAAGCAATGCTGCGTATAATGGGAAAATAGGGATAACTGCACTTGCTTTTGTCATTAATGCTTTACTTAATGAAACATAAGCCTCTCCATTATATTTTTCCTTCAAAAAGTCATTTAAAACATCAGAAGTATGTTCCAAATCTCTTTTTGCCGCTCCAATTGTACCTTCCTTATAAATTCCGTAAGTTACTTTTGGTCCTAAATATGAGTAAGCTACTGTTTTAAAGCCTTCAGAAAGAACTCCGCCTTTATCAAGTGCTTCAATCCATAATTTCCAGTCCTCTCCACCCATAACTTTTATAGTACTTTTAATTTCTTCAGGAGTTGCAACACCCATTGTTGTTTCTTCCATAGTTTCCTTTTCAAAATTGATAGTTGGTCCTGTAATTTCCTTTGTAGTAGATTTTAATGCTGAACGGTAAGTTATGCCATCAATAGGATCAGTCCTAACTCCGCTTGCTAAACTGTAAATTAACAAATCAATTTTCCCGCCAAATTCTTCTTTAATAAATTTTATTACATCATCTTTCATTTCAAATGAAAAAGCATCACCAATGAAATTCTTATATTTTAATCCTTCCTTTTCAGCAGCTTCATCAAATGCAATTGTGTTCCACCATCCAGCAGATCCAGTTCTTTTCCCTTCTATACCTTTTTCAAATGCCACTCCAATAGTTTCAGCTCCAGCACCAAAAGCAAGGGAGATTCTTGTTGCAAGCCCATATCCAGAAGAAGACCCAATAATCAGCACTTTTTTTGGACCTTTATACTTATCTTGCGATTTTACATAGTCAATTTGTCTTTTTACAAATTCCTTTGCTCCAATTGGGTGATTTGTAAGTGCTAAACCACCTTTTAATCTAGGTTTTATAACCATTTATTTTTTCCTCCTAAAATTATTTATTATATCATTTTTTATTTTTTAAAAAACATGTACATTTAAAATGATAACATATTTTAAGTTAAGTTTTCAAGAAATATTTTAAATTAAGTAAAAATAAATAACTTTGGTTATCAAAATAATTTTAAAAATATTGACTAAAATAAGTTATGTGGTAAACTAATAAAGAAGAGAGAAGTAACAAAAAAATATTAAAATAATAAAAGAATATGGAGATGAGTAAAATGGGAATGACTATTGATTTTACAGGAAAAACAGTTTTAGTGACAGGAGCGGCAAAAGGTTTGGGAAAAGATATGGCATTACTTTTTGCATCTTGTGGAGCAAATGTTCATATTGGTGATTTTAATACAGAAGAAGCTGAAAAAACGGTTGCTGAACTTAAAAATTTTGGAGTAAAAGCAGATTTCACAAAATGTGATGTTTCAAATGAAGAAGAAGTTCAAAAAATGGTAGAAGAAGCAAAAGCATTAGGAAATGGGGAATTAGATGCGGTAGTAAATGCAGCTGGAGTAATTTCTATACAGGACTTACTTTATACAAATGCAAAAGAAATGCAAAGAGTACTGAATATTAATGTTGTAGGGTCTGCATTAGTTCTGAAACATTCTTTAGAAACTATGATGAAGCAAAAATTTGGAAATATAATACTGGTATCATCAATTGCTGGTAGAGAAGGAATGGATATGTTGCAAATTTACTGTGCTTCAAAAGCAGGAGTTACTTCATTGGTTCAAAGTGGAGCAAGAAGAGGAGCACCGTATAATGTCCGTGTAAACGGTATTTTACCAGGAATTATCCGTACATCAATGTGGGAAGAAATATTAGATGGAATGTCACATAACTGGGATCCTAACAATAAAGAAGAAGTATCACCAGAAGTTCGTGAAGAATTATGGAAAAAATCCGTAGAATCACTAATACCTTTAGGTCATGCTCAAAGTGGAAAAGACATAGCATATGCAACTGCTTTTTTAGCTTCTGATTTTGCAAAGGAAATCACAAGCGAATGCTTGTCAATTGATGGTGGAACTACTGTTGGAAGATAGGAAACTTTATAAAATAACACAAGGAAACTCGTAAATAAAAATACGGGATGAATTGTGTTATTTTTAAATTAGAAAAATATAAAAAGGAGAAGTAAAAATTGGACGATAAAAAATTAATGATTTTGGAAGAAAAATTAAAAAATGAGTTGTCAGAAGATAAAATAAATTATATAAACAAATATAAATTAAAATTAAATGATAAAAGGCAATGGATGACGACTAAAAATAATGTTCCTGAAAGAGTCTATTTTTCGCATAATTTTATCTTGAAGAATACGATATTAGAAGTTATTTTTAGAAAATATCAATTATGTTATGCAAAATTAAAATACTTCAGGAAAAACCTTGATAAATTTTCATATTTTAAATATGATCCAAAATTAGGATTTATTGAAACAGAATTTTGGGATATTGAGTTCTTTTGTCATGAAAAATCTGGGAAATATATTGACTTGAGATATTTGCAACAAATAACAGAAATAGAGGTGTTTTTAGAATTTGTGAACTGGCTTGAAAGTTTATAGGATAAAAAAGTCATTTGCATATTAAAAAATTTTTTGAAAATTGAAATAGCCTCTGTTTTTTGATATAATTTATTCATAAAGTAAAAATTTTAGGAATAATCGAGGATGGTTGCTATGATAAAAAGAATAGATACAAAAAGTGGGAAAACAATTTCTTATGTGTATAATTTAAAAGATGAAGATTATAGAATTGTATCTGAAAGATTGGAGATGGATGAGGAAAAGATAAAAAATGTAATTGATGAAGAAATTTTTACTCCGAGGATCTCAAAATCAGACTGGGAAATTTATAAATTGTATTATCCGACTGTGAAGAAACCTGTGATAGATAAAGAGGTTACATCTTACGAAATTAATCCAATTGTAATTTGTATGAGGGAGGATAAGGTTGTCATTTTGGATGATGATTATTTTGAAGATTTTTATGATTTTGTTGAAGAATATGCTGAATTGAGAGATGATATTCTTGAAGAAAATCGTTTTTTTCTAAATATGCTTCATAAAATTTCTCAAAGTTTGTATAAATATGTACGAATTTTAATTGGAGAACACGACAAGATTGAAACGGTTTTAAGGGAGCAGCAAAGTAATGAGAAATTGATTTCACTTTCGGAAGTGGAGCAAGGTTTTTATGTTTACAATATTGCTATGAGAAACTTGGATTATGTTGTTGAGAATTTGAAAGAAGATGAGCAATTTCAGCAATTTGAAGAATACATGACGAGAATTTTGCAAGAGATAAACTTTACACTTGATTTGTCGTTTTCATACTGTGAAATCTGTAAAACAACACGAGAAACATATTCATCATATATTGGAAATAATATGAATATCACAATGAAAGTTTTGGCAGCGGCGACAATACTAATTACAGTTCCAAATATGATTTTTGGATTTTATGGAATGAATGTGAAGTTACCGCTTCAAGATACAGGATTTTGGGCATTAATAATAATTTTTATAATAATGACAGTGTTAATGATAGTTTTGTGGAAGTATTTGAAAAAGAAAGTTTTGTAAAATCTAAATGTAGTATAAAACAAAAAAAATTTCCCACAATATTAAGATTTGTATTTACTTATTGAAAAAATCTATAATGAAAATCTTATTGTAAGATTAAATAAAGGTTGAAAAAATAAGCTGCACCTAAAATTTTGGACATAAACAAGATTAGAGGTGCAGTCCAAAGAATAATATTTAGTTTAAATCAAGAATAGTCTATTTAAAAAAACTGTACATTTAAACTAATAACATATTTTCAAGAAATATTTTAAATTAAATCAAAACAAATAACTTTATCAATCAAAGTATTCTTTTAAGAAAAAGTTTAAATAAGTTTATAATTGTGCTGTTGGGTAAAGCGTGATTTCGTTCATGCTAACTTCTTCTGGCAAATCAATCGCAAATTTTACAGCTTCGGCAACTATTATAGGATCTGCTCCAATTGTGTCGTAAAGAAATTCAATTCTTTCCTTAATTGCTTTATTTGTGATACGTGTTGCAAGTTCAGTTCTGAATGCTCCTAAATATAAAGTTGTTGTACGGACATTCATTTTTTCATTGGCACTTTCTTTTCTTAGTACTTCCATTAGTGCTTTTACACCGTGTTTTGTGGCACAGTATACTCCTGCTCCAAGATATGTGTTTAGTCCAGCAACAGAAGATGTGCTAATAACATGTCCAGATTTTTGCTTGATAAAATGTGGAAGTACAGCTTCAATACCATTTAAGACACCTTTTAAGTTCACATCTATCATTTCATCCCATTCACTATTTTTTAGTTCTGACAATGGTGCGTTTGGCATTAATCCCGCATTATTGAAAATAACATCTATTTTTCCGTATTCAGAAATTGCAAAATCAACCAATGCTTTTACTTCCTCTCTTTTTGATACATCTGTCACTTTGTAAGCTGCTTCTCCTCCTTTTTCCTTTATTTCAGCAACAGCTTGCTGTAATTTGTCTTCATTTCTTGCAGCAAGTACGACTTTTGCGCCACTTTCTCCTAGTAATTTTGCAGTAGCTTTTCCAATTCCTGAAGAAGCTCCTGTAACAATAACGACTTTGTTTTTAACAGCCATTTTAAATCATCTCCTTTGAGTAGTTAATTTTTCTTACAAACTTATTATAACATATCTTTTTAAAAAATCAGTACATATATATAGATGTTTTGGAAAATAAAAAAGATATATTCTGGTTGTTATTTTAAATAAATTAAAGTATAATATATTAATTACTATGGAAAGGTATTGCGAAATGAGTAAATATAAGGAAGTTTATGAAAATATAAAAAAACAAATAAAAGATGGAAAATTAAAGTCAAAAGACTACTTAAAAAGTGAGGCTGATTTGGCGATAGATTATTCCTGTTCGGTACTTACTGTTAGAAAGGCACTTGCATTATTGGAGTCTGAGGGATATATTCAAAAAATAAAGGGAAAAAAGTCGATTGTGCTGGAAAAAGGAGATTTGAAAAATATTTCGCTTACTTCGATACAGACATTTCAAGAATTGAATAAGATAAAAAATATAGATGTCAAGGCAAATTTAGTTAGTCTATACATAGTACAAGGTGTTGAGGAACTAATGGAAAAATTTAATGTCTCTAAAACGGCTGATTTTTATAAGGTTGTCCGTACTTATTCTTTGGATGGTGAAGTTGTGCAGTATGCCATTTCCTATTTTGATAGAAAAATCGTCACTTATTTAAATGATGAAATAGCCAGTAAATCTATCTATGAATATCTGGAAAATGAACTAAATTTAAAAATATCCTATTCAAGGCGGGAAATAAAGTTCAGAAGTGCAACAGATGAAGAAAGACGGTATATAAATCTGGAAAATATTGACAGAGTTGTAGTTATTGAAACTTATGCTTATTTATCTAACGGAAATCTTTTCCAATACGAAACAATAACTTATCATCCTGATAAATTTACTTTTACGGCAATTGCTAAAAGATAGTTGCTAAAAATTGAAATATGAAAAAATATTGACCTTTTTATTTATATATTATATTATATACATATATGGAAAGAGTAATTTTTATGACAAATACAAATGCAACTAATTTAAGAAAAACTTTATTTTTTTGTTTAGAATAAGCAATTGATTATAATGATTTAATGTAAATGCAAAGAGAGGATACTTTAGTAAAATGTAAAGGAGACAAAAAATGAAAAAAATAGTTTTAGTAATTAGTTTAATGATTTCTTTAATCTTGTGTTCGGCTGAAAAAACTGATTTTATACGAGAAGTATTAGCTAAAAATGATGGATTTGCTTCAGAAGGTAAAGGAACTACGGGTGGAACTCAAGCTGTTCAGAAAAATATATTCAAAGTTACAAATAAGAAAGAATTTGTTGCAGCACTTGGAAACAGAAAAAATACGGAACCTAAGATTTTGATGATATATGGGACAATAGATTTTGATACAGATGATAATGGTAAGAGTTTAAAGATGGAAGATTATATGGCTAAAGGGTATGATTTTCAAAAATATTTGGAAACTCATGCTTCTAAAAGTTCAGCACCTAAAAGTCTGAAAGAAGATCAGGAAGCAAAAAGAGAACAATCTCAAAAAAATCAAAGTAAAAGTATTACAGTCCATGTTCCTGCCAATACAAGTATAATTGGGATTAAAAATGCAAAATTAAAAGGTGTAGATTTAGTCCTAGATTCTAATAATATAATTATAAGAAATATAATGTTCGAGCCCCCTTATGATTATTTTCCATCATGGGATCCAAAAGATGGAAAAGAAGGTAACTGGAATTCCGAATATGACAGTATTTCAATAAAGGGTGGCACTCATATTTGGATAGATCATTGCCATTTTCAAGATGGACCTGAAACTATTGAAAAATATTTTAATCGTAAATATGAGCATAGGGATGGGTTAATTGATATATCAAATCAATCAGATTACATAACTTTATCATATAATATTTTTGAAAATCATAATAAAGCGATTTTGATAGGAAATAGTGATTCAAAAATGACAGATGAAGGGAAATTAAATGTAACTTTGCATCATAATTATTTTCATAATTTAGTTCAAAGAGCACCAAGAGTGAGATTTGGAAAGGTTCATGTATATAATAATTATTATCAATCAGACAATAAAAATAGTGAATACAGTTATTCTTATTCTTTAGGAGTTGGAAAAAATTCAAAAATATATGCTGAAAACAATGTTGCAGAAGTAAAAGACAAAGATTATAAAGATTTTGTAAAAGTCTTTGGTGGAAAAGAACTTACAACTATTAACAATATTTTCAATGGACAGAAAATTGATAAATTTGATGAAAGTTTATCAAAAGTGAATTGGGTTCCTACATTATATCAAAAAATAGATGCTACAAATGAAGTAAAAGATAAAGTTTTAAATAATGCGGGAATATTTAAAAAATAAAATGTAGTTTGTTTTAATTGAAATAAAAAATATATAATAAATAATTGATAAAATAATAAAATAATAAAATTGTTAAGGATTAGTTTTTGCACAATGTGAAAGCTAATCTTTTTTAATTTTCGTATTTATTTACTAAATTATAACTGATAAAAAATTTTTTAAAAATTGAGAGCATAAGCATTTCTGTATAAACAAACTAAAAAATAAAAATAAAGATATGAAAAAAATCTTGACTTTTTTATTTATGTACTGTATTATGTACATAAGTGGAAGGAGTGATTTTTGTGACAAATACAAATGCAACTAATTTGAGAAAAAATTTATTTTCTTATTTAGAATCGGCGATTGATTATAACGATGTTATTAATGTGAATACAAAAAAAGGAAATGCGATTATTATTAGTGAAGCTGAATATAACGGTTTACTAGAAACTTTATACTTGCTGTCAGATCCAAATATGAAAGAAAAGATTGAAACTGCAAAGAATGCTACTAGTGATGATTATGAGGTTTTTGAATGGTAGAAGAATATAAGATTTATATTTTAAAGAAAGCTAATAAAGACAAGGAGAAAATAAAACAATTTCCAGCATTAAAAAATAATGTAGATAAATTGATAAATCTTATAAAGAAAAATCCTTTTCAAACGCCACCATTTTACGAGATTTTGACGAAAGATTTGAAGGGATATTATTCAAGGAGAATTAATAAACAGCATAGACTTGTTTATGAAGTTATTGAGGAAGAAAAAAGAATAAATATTATCAGTATGTGGACACATTATGAATTTTAATGGATTAAATAAGGATTAGTTTTTGTATAAAGTGAAAGCTAATCTTTTTAAATTTTCATATTTATTTACCTAAGTTATAACTGATAAAATTGTAGAAAAAATATTTTTGTAAGATATAACTAATAAAAATGTTGATTTTCGATTTTTTGTAAGTTATAATTGAAAAGAGGTGATAAGATGTTAAAAAGAGATGAATATATAAAAAAAATAGTACCTTTTATTGATAAAGATGTGATAAAAGTTTTGACAGGAATAAGAAGAAGTGGAAAATCAGTTATGTTAAAACTTTTAATGGAGGAATTGAAAAATAGGGGAATAAATGAAAATCAGTTTATTTATATTAATTTTGAAAATTTGAAATATAGAAATCTAAAAAATTATGAGAGATTGTATGATTTTATTTTAAATAAGGTTGATGATAAATATAAGAGCTACTATGTTTTTTTAGATGAAATTCAAGAAGTGGAAGGCTGGGAAAAATGCGTGAACTCTTTGAGGGTGGATGAAGAGCTTAGATTTGATATTTATATTACAGGTTCAAATGCTAAGCTGCTTTCAGGAGAGCTTTCAACATATTTAGCTGGAAGATATGTTGAATTTGTTGTGTATCCGTTTTCATTTAAAGAGTTTTTTGAAATTATACAGGAGAAAAATCAAGAAATAAAAGTCAAAGAAGCATTTCAAAAATATGTAAAATTTGGAGGAATGCCGTTTCTTCATAATTTGGATTATAATTTTGAAGCAAGTATGCAATATTTACAGGATTTATATGCTTCTATTATATTAAAGGATATTACTCAGAGAAATAATATTAGAGATACAGATTTGCTTGAAAGAATAATAAATTATGTTATTATGAATATTGGAAATACATTTTCAGCAACATCGATTTCTAAATTTTTTAAAAGCGAGAATAGAAAAGTTGCAACAGAAACAATACTGAACTATATAAAGGCATGTGAAGAGGCATTTTTAGTTTACCGAGTTGCTAGAAATGATTTATTAGGAAAAAAGATACTGAATGTGAATGAAAAATATTACATAGCTGATCATGGAATAAGGGAAGCAATAATGGAAAATAATCAAAAAAATATAAATTAAATACTGGAAAATATTGTGTACTTTGAAATGTTAAGAAGAGGATATAATGTAAAAATTGGAAAGGTAGATAATCTTGAAGTAGATTTTGTCTGTAAAAAAAATGATGAAACAATATATATTCAGGTAAGTTATTTATTAGCTTCAGAAGATACGAAAGAAAGAGAATTCTCAGTTTTAGAAAATATTAAAGACAATTATCCAAAATATGTGCTGTCGATGGATGAATTTGATATGTCAAGAAATGGGATAAAGCATGTAAATTTGATAGAATTTTTAGTAAAATAAGTTAACCATAAAAATTGAATAATTGTAAAGAACAATATTGATTAAAAATAATATATTTCAGTATTTTCTGTTATATAAAATAGTGTTGCCAAAAGAAAAAAAGTCGGTATACTTATAGTAGAATAAAAACAATAAATAACAAATTAAAGAAGGGAATGGTAATGATGAAAATAAGCAAATTTATTGATCACACAATTTTGAAGGCGAATGCTACGAGAGAAGATATAAAAAAATTATGCGATGAAGCAAAAGAATATGGATTTTATTCAGTTTGTGTAAATGGGGCGAATGTTGAATATGCTTTTAGTCAAGTTAAAGACAGCGATGTGAAGGTTGCAGCGGTAGTTGGGTTTCCTTTGGGAGCGATGGCGACTGATGTAAAGGTATTCGAGGCGAAAAAGGCGATTGAAGATGGTGCTTCAGAAATTGACATGGTTATTAATGTTGGAGCATTGAAAGATAAGGACTATGAATTGGTGGAAAACGAAATTAGAAGAATTAAAGAAGCAATTGGAAAAAATGTTTTGAAAGTGATTATTGAAACTTGTTATTTGACTGATGAGGAAAAAGTGAAGGCGTGTGAATTGGCTGTTAATGCGAATGCTGATTTTGTGAAAACTTCGACAGGTTTTGGAACTGGAGGGGCTACATTTGAAGATGTGGAACTTATGAAAAAAGCAGTTGGAAATAAGGCAAAAGTTAAGGCAAGTGGCGGAGTGAGAGACTTTGAAACTGCGAAAAAATATATTGAACTGGGTGCTGAAAGATTGGGAACAAGTTCTGGAATTGCAATTGTAACTGGGGCTGAGAGTGAAGGTTCTGGATATTAAATTTTTGTGTTTTCTTAAATAAAAAAGAGGTGGGAAAGATGAAATTTAAAAATTATTTATTTTTTGTGTTTTTACTATTAATTTCTGTAATTAGTTTTGGAAAAAATACGAATGCTCAAGAAATTTTATTGACTGATAACGGTGTAATTTTAAATTTAAGAGGGATTTTTAAGATGGATTGGGATAAGAGTGATCCAGAGGTGCCTTGCTCGGGTACTGGATATGGCGAAATGCTGTTTTATCCTGAAAATAAGGATATTGTGAATGGGAAACCGTTAGTTTTGAGGCTTAGAGATTTTGACTATAATAATCCAGATGTGAATGCGGATTATGAAAAGGAAACAGCTAAGGAAGAAAAAATTATTACTGAAACATTAAAGAAAAATTTTCCAGAAGAATATCAAAAAATGCAAAAAATCCGTAAAGGGAAATTTGAAGTTCCAGCGACAGTTAAGATAAAAAAAGTTTTGCCGTATACAGAATGTGATTTTACGACAGTTTATGTCTATGCCACAGAATTGAAAAGAGTTGCTGGTGCGAAATCGAAAATTACTGAAGTTAAAACGAAAAAATCAAAGGATTTTGAAGAAGAGTTTGTAGATCCAAATGAGCCTTTTGATTTGAAAAAATATGAAGTGAGTTCAAAGGATGGATATGCGAATTTGCGTGAAAAACCGACAACAAACTCGAAAATTGTTTCAAAAATGGATAATGAAACTGTTGTGAAATATATTACAAAATATGGCGACTGGTATTATATTTTTGATGTTGAATATCCTAATGAGAGTAATAAACTCTCAAAAACAAAGGAATATAGAGGTTTTATTCATAAAAGCCAGTTGAAAAAATATACTGATTAAAAATTTGAGAATACAGAAATTTTATACTAAATACCATTTGAAAAATAGGAAAATATTTTATTTATTTTTTGCTAAGAAGTTTTGATCTCACATTAAATAGAATTTATACCTAATGGGAAATAGTATGAAAACATAGAAAAAGGAAGAGAAAAAATGACTTTTGAAGAAATAGAGAAATTTTATAAGAAAGACACTATTATGGTAGCAAAGGAATTGCTTGGGAAAATTTTGATTTCAAAGAATGAAAATGAGATATTTGCCGGATATATTGTTGAAACGGAGGCGTATTTGGGTGAATTTGACAGAGCGGCTCACGGTTATGGGAAAAAACGGACTCCAAAAGTAGAAGCGTTGTTTGAAAAAGCTGGAACTGTTTATATTCATTCTATACACTCTCATAAAATGTTAAATATTGTGACTTGTGAAAAAGGAAATCCGCAAAGTGTTTTAATTAGAGCGATAGAGCCAATTTTGAATGTTGAAAAAATGGAAGAAAATCGTGGAAAAAGTGGAATTTTAGTGAGTAATGGTCCGGGAAAATTTACAAAGGCATTTGGGATTGACGATAGATTTTATAAGACGGAAATTCAGATTACTGAGAAAAATATGTTTGAAATTGAAAATTTTTCTGAAAAATTAGGGAATAAAAATTTTGAAATTAAATATGACATTTCTAAAATAAATGAGAAATATTTGTATCTTGATTTTGAAAATGCTAAAATTCCTAAGAAGATAGGTATTTCTGAGAGAATTGGAGTTCCGAATAAAGGTGTTTGGACTGAGAAAAATTTGAGATTTTTTGTGGAAGGGAATAGGTTTGTTTCTGGGATGAAGAAAGCGGATATGAAAGATGATGTTTGGAAGTGAAATATTTTTATTGTAATTTTTGTTTGAAAAGAAATTTATAAAATTGAATTTGAATCGAAAGAAGAAAATGTGAAGAAAAATATCTTAAAAGTATTGTTATTTCTAGTTTTGGCAAATGTGGGATTTGGAGATGTTGCACAAATTATAGGAGATTATTATTCGATAGATAAAGGAAAGGTTTATTACAGAAATAAAATTTTGGAGGGAGTAAATCCGAAAACTGCTGAGTTGATAGGATTTTCCCTTTTAAAAGATGATAAGAATGTTTATTACATGGGTAAAAAAATAAAAGATGTAAAGATTAAAAATTTTGAAAAATTAGGGCAGAATTATTGGAAAAATGAGAATAAAATTTATTATCGGGATAAAAAAATAGAAAATGCTGATATTATGAGTTTTAAAGTTTTAAATGAAGATTATGCAAAGGATAAAAATCATGTTTATAGCGGGAATGAAGTAATAGATCCTTCTCCATTATTGGGAAAAATTAAAAATCCTGAAACATTTGAATTTTTGCCAAATGGAATAATATATGCTACATTATATGGAAAAGATAAATACAATGTATATTATATAAACAATACAATGTTAAACTGTTTTGATTCATACTACTTTATTTATGAAGTAAAAGGAATTAATAGAGATAAAGTAGAAGTTCTGAATAAATGGTTTATAAAAGATGATAAAAATATTTATTTTAAGGGAAAAATTTTAGAAGGTGTAGATTATAATACATTCGAAGTGCTTCCAAATGGAGATGGAAAAGATAAAAATCGAAGTTATGAATATTTGACTAAAGATGAATTGAAATGGTTTTAATCAAGAAAAAATTAATTATTTATACAAATAAAATAAAAAGGATAGGAAATAAAAATGGAATTTAGACTTATAACATACAATATTTTTGGGGCGAGGCTCACTAATGGAAGGGAACTTGCTCGGAGTTTAAAAAAGTATAAGCCAGATTTTATAGGGCTTCAGGAAGTTGATAGGAATACGAGAAGAAGCAAATTTCGGGATGTAGTGCAAGAAATGGCACAAGAACTAGGATATAATTATTATTATTTTCAAAAAGCGATGGACTTTGATAGCGGAGAATATGGAATTGCTTTCATTTCAAAATATGACGTGAAAAATATTTATATTCATCAATTGCCTGGAAGCAGCAAGGAAAAAAGACAGATTTTAGCAGCAAGATTGAATACCCAAAAATTTAAAAATAAAATCTTGATCGTAAATACACATCTTGATAATAGTTTGGACAATAAAAATGAGGAGTTGGCTGATTTATTTGCTGCAATTGAGGGATTTAAGGGCGATGTGAAGTTTTTGTGCGGAGATTTTAATCTTTTGCCAACGACGGAATATTATGCGAAAATTAGGAAAGATTGGAATGACAGCTATTTTGAAGGGAGAGATTTGGAAAATAAGAATAACTCAGAAAATAGGGAGCTTGAAACGGCTAGAATTGATTATGTGATGGCAAAAAAGGGGACAGATTACAAAGTAAAAAAGAGTTTTTATATTAATGATGATTCAAGGGATTGGACTAAGTTATCGGATCATTTGCCGTATATGGCGGTTTTTGAAGTAGAATAAATCTATTGGAAATGATTTTAAGATTTTTTGAATTAGGGTATGTCTTAAAACTCTCAAAATGATGAATTTTTAACAAATTTTTCTAAATTCAAAAATAATAAATACTTATTTTATCGTACTTTGTATAATTTTTAAAATCAAAAAATATTAAAAATAACATAGATTTTGAGTTTTCAGACACAGCTTAATCCTTATACCCCTATTTAAATTTTAAAAAAGCTTTTTATTTTAATCAGAAGTGAATTTTTGGTCAGTGCAGAAAAATTTTGAAGATTTATAGGGGTATGGTAGGGAATACCCCTGTTAAAAAAATATTTATTTTAATTCCAATAATTTTATGATATTCTCTCCAAGTATTTTATCTGATATTTTTTTAGATGGACTTAAATATTCTATTACTTGTTTATTTAAAAATGAATCACCGTAAGGAGCGTCAGAGCTAAATAGACATTTGTCAGGAACTTCTGTTATTATCATTTTTAATGCGAGTGTAGAAAAAGCAGCGGATAAATCAATGTAGGCATTTGGTGTATTTCTGTTACTTCCATCCAGTTATAACCTCCCATATGTCCAAAAATTACTGGTGTTTTGAAATATTTTCTTGTGAGATTTTCAAGAATTTTTATACCGTTTAGAGTGACTGGATTAAAAGTGTGAACCCATATGGGAAAGTTTTCATATTGTTTTAGTGCTTTAAAAATTGTTTCCAATTGGCTTACTTGTTCATCATTTCCAGGTGTAAATTCGCCAATGCCTTTTAATCCATTGTCAATAATATATTGTTTTATCCAGATTTGAGTTTCTTCAAGGGATAATCCAAGTGGAACAGTTCCGAAGCCATAAAATTTATCAGGATAATTATTTATCACTTTCATTAAATCAGAAATATCCTTTTTAAATCTTTTTTTATTATTTTCAAGAGAATTTTCTCCTCCTAAAATTTTAAATAAAATTGACATCTCATTTTTAAATTCAGTCAATGTTTTAGCTTTTTCAGGATGCGGAGTCGTTGTAAAAAGTATTGCCTTGTCTACTCCTGCTTTATTCATTTGTTCAATTTGTAATTCTGTTGGCAATATTAAATGTTGGTGACTATCTATTATCATATCTTCTCACCCTTTTATCTTTCTATTATTTTTGATATAATAAAGTATAACATACCTCTTGTAATCAATACAAGTACGCACATTTTTGATATAAAGTATCTTTTTTGATACTTTATTAAAGGAAGGAAAAATATGTCAAAAACAGAAGCAGTTTCAAACGCTTGTCCAATGGAGTTAGGAATAAACATACTCAGTGGAAAATGGAAATTAAGGATTTTATGGAATTTGTATATAAAAAAAGTAGTCAGATTTAATGAATTGCAAAGGAATCTGGGAAATATTACTACAAAAACTTTGACAGAGCAATTGAGAGAACTTGAAGATAAAAAAATGATAAAAAGAACTATTTATCCTGAAATTCCTCCAAAAGTTGAATATTCTCTGACTGAAATAGGTAATTCTATTGAGCCTGTATTAAAAACTTTATGCGATTGGGGAAATGAATATTTGGAATTGATTGATAATAATACAGATAAGGTTTAAAAATAAGTTATGCGGAAACAAAATTTTCAAATAAGAAATATTTTCTATCATAATAGAGTTGTTAAAGCTACTATTTAATGAAATAAAGGTGTTTGTATGGATTTTAGCAAATTTAAAAATGATAAAGTATCGTTGTAATTTTTGTAATATATTTGCATTTTTTATTGTAAAAAGTGTGTGATGAGAAAATTTTTTCGTTGTAATTTTTGTTGATGGAAGAAAAATATTATCTTGAAATAACATCAATGAATGATTATAAAAAAGAAGAAATGGTTGTTAAATTTACCGTTGTAACAGAGGAAATTGGAAATATTGTGAAAAAAGAAAAAAATGACTTAAAAATGACTGATATTTTGACTGATAAAATGACTGATAAAGAGTTACAAAGGCTGAAAATACTAAGAAGAATATTTTAAGAAAAATAATTATATTGACAATAGTGAGGCTCAAAAGATTTTGGATGTTTCGGATTCAACAGCTAGAAGATTTTTGAATAAACTTGTGAAAGGTGGGATTTTGGAGGCATTTGGAGAGAAGAAAGGAAGAAAGCATAGGAAGAAATAACATTTAAATTTTTAAATATTTAAGAATTATAAAAAATTATGATAATTCAAGAATAAATTAATATAAACAGGATGAGATAAAATGGATGTAAGTATAATTACTTGGGATGAAAATTATTATGATAGTTGCTATGAGGATTACCTTCAAATTATGAAAAATAATGAAATTGTTTATTATGGATACTGTTATGAATTAATTTCTTATAATGAAGAAGCACGGTATAAGTTTGTGTTTGAATTTAATTATGGGGATATAAAAAATAAATGTGATATGGGTATAGTAAAATTTGAGAATAATTTTTTGATGGTTCCATATCGAGAAAAGATTTATCAGTACGATTATAAATATTTACCTTTAAAATTTACTGAACAGCAGTTATTAAGGTTGATGTCTAAAGAAGAAATAAGTTTAATAAATAAAATTTCTTGTTCAGATATTTTGTTGCAGTGGTTAGGATTGAGTAATTTTAAAGGATATTTTGATACATTTAAAGAATATAAAAAACAATTATTTTATGATATATATTTTGTTGATATAGATAAATTAGATGATAATATTGAAAATTTTTTTAAAGAAATATCGAAACTAAGAAATAGAGAAATAGTAAAAATTTTAAAAAATGATTTTGAAATTGTCACGGCTTATTTGAATACGGGAAAAATTTGGGAAGCATTTTTGAAAAAGGATGATAAAATATATTTGAATACAGAACTAGATGTAAGCATAGATGTAACAGATATTGTAGAGAAATATTATAAAAAAGAAAGGGAGAAAGTATTGAAAGAAATAGTAAAATATGGAGATAAATTATATGGAAATAAAATATTCAAAATTTGAAATTAATATGTGGGATATATTTTTTCTAGTAATATATTTAAGTCATTTATTAGGAGGAATTGATATTTTATTTAATAAAAAAGAAAAGGGTGGAATATTTTTTTTAGCTATTGGAATAAGTTATTTCGTATATAGATTTCTTTTGGTAATGATTATTAAAAATAAGATGAAATTTGATTTTTCTGATTATGAAGTGAAAATAAAAGGTCTATTTTTTGAGAAAATGATTGCATATAATGATATAAAAACTTTGACAGTGAGAAAAAATATATTAGGTTCGTATGATATTCTTTTAAACTTTGACAGCTCAATGAATATTTATAAGTATTTCTGTAATTTAATAATGGATGTTTCAATAGAAAGTAATCATAAAAAAAGTTATATTTTTTGTGACATAAAAAATAAAGATGAAATTTTGGAATATTTGTTGGAGAAAATAGGTTATCCAAAAAAAGAAATTCGTGAAAAAAAAGAGGAAGAAAAATTATATGTAAAATATTCAATTTTTGAAAAGCATTATATGATGTGTTTTGCAGTATTTAGTTTAATGATAATTTTTTCAGTTGGAATTGCATGGGGATATTTAAATTTAATGATTAAATTGTTTACAATAATAATATTATTACTGGTAGTAACTGTAATAAGATTTTTTAAAAAAGATTATATTATGAAAAGATATAGTAATTACAGTATATCAATTTCTGAAAAGAAAAAAGAAATTTATATTATGGATGATTTTTTTGAAAAAGATAGAAAAATAATAATTGAATATGGAAATACAAATTTTAATAGTATAAAATTTAATTTTTATTATTTTCAGAATAATGTTATGCCTAAAAATTATAAAAAATGTGATGATTAAAATTATAAAAATAGTACGTATTTATATGAATATTACACATATTTATATATTCTATTAAAAATAATGATTTATAGGAATGAACATTTATCATACATGGCGATTTTGGAGATTGGTTAAAAATAAAATGAAGAAAAGAAGGATAAATTTATGAAATATGTAGCAATTGATGAGCAAGATGAAAAAGGGTTTGAGGAATATATTGAAAGTTTGAAAAAAAGTGGGATGGAACTTTCAGAGGAAGAAATACAGGAAATAAAGGATGACATTAACGATCAAGTATCTTTTTGTCTAATGAATAATGATAAAAAATTTGATGAAATTTTTGAAAAAGTATCTGAAATTAATGAAGAAGCCTATTTAAATGGCTATGGATGGGCAGCTTTAATTGAAAGTTATTTAGAGAATAATTATCCAGAACTTTATGAAGATTATGATTCTGATCCTGAAGCTGGGGGATATGTCGGACGCTATTTTGGAAATACTAAGGAAAACTGGGAAAAAATACGGAAAGTGGCTGAAATAGTTGAGGATTTGATTGAGAATGAAGAAAAAATTTATAAATATATTGAAGAAAATGGAGATGACATTTTCTGGGATTCATTTTAGATGAAAATTGAAGTTAGGAAAACTGAAAATGGTATTTAATATAAATGATAATGGCGATATTGAGGATTTTGAAGTTGATTGGCTTGGGAAAAAAGTGTATGTGTCAATGGAAGAAGCTGAAATTTATAATAAGGAATTGGAAAAACAGATGTCTCTTATTCTTGATAATGTAGAAGAATGGGATGTCAAAATAAAAAATAGCATTGTAAAAAAATATCTAGGTATGGCAAATAACTGTTTAAGAGAGAATAAATTGTCTGTTCCATTGGAAAACGTTATTCAAAAATTGGGAAATAGCCTAACTAAATACGATGTAGAAAATGCTAGAAATGGGATTATTACAGAAAACTTTTTCTTCCAAAATTTAACAATTGATGAAATAATGCCATATTCTATTAGTCAATTTAGTGTGTGGGTTTATGATGAAGTATTTTTTGATGAATATGTGTTTATAACTGATGCTGAAATTTATGAGAAAGTTGTTTTTGACGATTTGACAAATATTTATAAAAAATAATGATTTTGAAAAGGAATTATCACAATGAAGAATAGGGATTATATTGAAGGATTTATTGAAGGTGTCTCAATGTGTTGGAATGATGGGATGAAGGTTTGTCCTGAATATACAGCAATATATATTGATACATTTTTTATTGACAATGATAAAAATAATGATTTGAATGAAATAATAAAGAAAAAATTATTGCAGTATTATGAAAGTAGTTCATCTGAAAAAAAAGATGATAATATTAGAAAAAAATTGGAAAAATTGAATATTGTTTTCAAAAAAAATAGAAAATACGAAAAGCTGATAAAACAAAATGAAACAAAAACTGGTTACGATAGAATTTCTGAATTTATTAAATTGCAAACAGAATTTACTGTTGAGGAAATAATTGAAAATTTAGAAAATAAAGCAGATAAAAAGGAACAATACTGGAATGTAAGACGTTTTTTTTATCAAATAACACATTGGTTTGGTGAGCCTGTAAATTTTTATGTAGCGATAAAGAAATATGAAGCTATTTTAAGTGAATTTTATGCATACAATGTTTTTTCAGCAGGAATAATACGGTATAAAGAATATTTATTAATGATTGTTTATGGCTCTGATGAATAAAAAAAATCTTAAAATCAATTGCTTTTAAAACAGATAAAAGATATAATTAAATAAAAAAGAAAGGAAGATAAAAAAATGAAAAAGATAGAAAGAATAACAATAATAGTTTTAGACAGTGTTGGAGCAGGAGAATTGCCTGATGCGAATTTGTTTGATGACTGTGGATCAAATACGTTAGGGAATATGGCGAAAGCTCATGGGGGAATGAATTTGCCTAATATGGGTAAATTAGGACTTGGAAATATTACTGAGATTGAAGGGACTCCAGCTGTGGAAAATGCTGAAGGGGCCTATGGAAGAGCGATTGAGGTGTCGCAAGGAAAGGATTCTACGACTGGACATTGGGAGATAGCTGGTGTGCCGCTAGAAAGACCGTTTCCAAATTATAAAAACGGATTTTCAAATGAGGTTATAAAGGAATTTGAAGAAAAAACTGGAAGAAAGGTTATGTTAAATAAACCAATTTCAGGGACTGTAGCGATTGATCAATATGGAGAAGAACAAATTAGAACAGGAAATTGGATAGTTTATGGTTCAGCGGATCCTGTGTTTCAAATTGCTGCGAATGAAGAAATTATACCATTAGAAGAACTTTATAAAGCGTGTGAAATTGCACTTGAAATTTGTAATGAGAAATCACCTGTGGCAAGGGTAATTGCAAGACCTTATGTTGGTAAAAAAGTAGGAGAATTTAAGAGAACTGCGAACAGACACGACTTCTCTATTGACCCTCCAAAAGAAAGCATGCTTGAAAGATTGAAAAAAGCTGGACTTGATGTAGTTGGAATTGGGAAAACGAGCGACTTGTTCAATGGAAAAGGAATTACCGATAACAGAAAAGCTAATCAGGACAATCTAGATGGAATTAAAAAAACAATAGCCGCATTGAAGGAAGATACAAAAGGATTGATTTTCACTAACTTAGTTGATTTTGATGCTGTTTACGGACATAGAAGAAATGTTGAAGGATATGTAAAGGCTCTAATCGAATTTGATAACTGGCTGCCTGAAATCGAGAAAAACTTGAAAGATGATGAAATTCTGATTATCACAGCTGATCACGGAAACGATCCTACATACAAAGGGACAGATCACACAAGAGAATACATTCCAATAATGATTTATGGTAAAAATGTTAAAAAGAATGTAAATATTGGAACAAGAAAAACTTTTGCGGATATTGCAGCAACTGTTGAGGAAATTTTATTGGGAACTGAAAAAGAAGGAAGTTTTGCTAAGGAGATTATAAAATATGGAGTTTAAAATTGAACAAATAACTTTTGAAGATTTAAAAAAAAGTTTAAATAAAAAACAAGTAGAAATAGATAAATTTTTAAATAAAATGAAAAAAGAAATGATAAAAGAATTTAAAAAAGAAAGAAAAGGATGTTGTTACAATTGCCTAAAAGAGGAAAATAAAAAAGAAGAAAAGTCTATGATATGTAATTCTCATACAGTTCCTCAATCCATATTAAAAAATATTGTGATAAATGAAAAGGTATATTATTATAGTAATAATATACTTGAAATGCCATATGAAAAAAAAGATAAAGGTCTTAATGAAGCAGGAACGTTTCATTTGATATGTAGAAAATGTGATAATGATATTTTTACACAATATGAAAATGAAATATCAATTTATGGTATAAAATTATCAAATAAAGCTTTAAGGCAAATAGAAATGAAAAACGTTCTAAAAATGATTTACGAAAATAAACTTGAATATATTGGATATAAAAAAAGAATGGAATACTTAAACAGTTGTATGAATTTTGGTAATACTCCATTCTTTGTAGACTTAATTGAAGATATAAAAGATACGTATGTTAAAAAGGAAGAATATAGGAAGCAAATTGATAAATTTGAAAAACGATACGATTATTTAAAAAAAGGAGAGGTTAGATATAGAGTATTATACGAAGAAGAATTACCTTATATTATTCCTATTGCCTTTCAAACTACAATAGGTTTAATAACGGATTTTGAGGGCAATTATATAAATAATCCCCTGGAAGATTATGAAAAATCAGAATTTTTTTATTTTTGTTGTTTTCCATTTAAAGAAAAAGATAACATGAAACAAAGTGGAAGTAAAATTATAGTTTTTGAGGATATTAATAATAAAAGATACAAAACATTTTTTGATAAATTAAAAAAATTTGAGAAAAATGAGCAGTTAGCCATATTAAATTATATTTTATTTGCGTATAGTGAAGAATATTTTATTTCTAAAGGAATTTCAAAAGAAGTATTGCAAAGATTAAAAACACTAGCAAATATAACACCAGATTTAAAAATTTACAATGAAGTTCCAGAAGAAAAAATAAGACAAGAATATGCAAAAATATATGATTATTCCAAATATAATGAATACCCTAATTTGTTTTTGAAAAAATATGAAATTAAATTATAAGAAATTATTTTTATTAGAGTAGTAAATATATCTATGTCAAACAGAAAAAACAAAGGTTATAAATAAGGAATGATAACAGATGAAGTGTGAAGAAAAATATGAGAAATCAGAAGAAAAATGGTTAAATTGGGCAATTGAATTACAAAGTTTGGCTCAGGCGGGACTTGCGTATGGAAAGGATAAGTTTGATATTGAGCGATTTGAGAGAATTAGAGAGATTTCAGCAGAGATGGTAGCTTATAAGACTGATATTTCGGTAGAAAAAGTAAAAAATCTGTTTTGTAATGAAGTTGGATATCAGACACCTAAAATTGATGTGAGAGGCGTGATTTTTGAAAATGATAAAATTCTTTTGATTCAGGAAAGTAATGGGAAATGGGCATTGCCAGGTGGATGGGCGGATGTTTATCTTTCTGTGAAGGAAAATGTGTTGAAGGAAGTTAAGGAAGAAGCTGGGATTGAGGCTAGTGCTGAGATGATTATAGCTTTGCTTGATGTTACAAAGAATCAAGGTAAAAAGATACCGTATGGTATAACGAAAGTATTTGTTTTATGTGAATATTTGAGTGGAAAATTTGAGAAAAATATTGAAACGATTGATAGTAGATATTTTGGGATTGATGAATTGCCTGAACTGGAAGAGAAAAAAATTACAGTTGATCAGATAAAGATGTGTTTTGAGGCGAATAAGAATAAGGATAAATGGAAGGTTATTTTTGATTAGAGATTTGGATAATTGTAAAAGTAAAATTAATTAATAATAATAATTAAGAGAACAAGAATGTAAGAACCCCTTGTTAAAAAATATAAAAAGACTAATTCTAAAACCTAAATAGTTTTAAAATAGTCTTTTTTTATATATTTAAAGTTCCTTAATCTTAAAATAATTATTTCTTAAATAGAAATGTTAAATAAATTGAATCTTTTTAATAAAAAACTTAACTTTTTACTTTATATTTTGAATCTATATGTTTTTTTAATATATTTTAATGATAAATAAATATTTATTATTTTTGATTAACGAGTACCTTTTTTGTTGTGGTCTTTTTGTTTTTCTTTATATTTTCTAACTTGTCTTTCTAATCTGTCGGATAAATCGTCAATTGCTGCATATAAGTCTTTATTTTCAGCTTCTATTTTTATTTTTGTACCACTTGCAAAAACTAATCCATCAGCTTTATGAACTGGACCTTCAGATTTTGTATCTTCAACAGTCAGAACAACATCGACTTCTGTGATAGCATCTGAATACTTGGAAATTCTGCTTATTTTTTCTTCAGTATAAGCTTTAATTGCATCTGTAACTTTAAGTTGTTTTCCACTAATAATGATTTTCATAAATCATCACATCCTTTCATCTATGTCAATAATATTGTACCTTGAAAATTTAAAATGTCAATAGCAAAAATAAAATAATTAAAATTTTTTAGTAAAATATTATAAATAATATTATAAAATTCTATTAAATTAAAGAAAAAATAGTAAAATAGGAAATGGAGATTTAAGAAATATTGGGAAAATATACTATGAAGAAAGTAACTTATTTTGGCACAGAAATAATTTTTTTGGTATTGAAAAACTGATAAAATTTTGTTATACTTTTAATGGGTAGGAATTTTACGGCAATACAAGATTTTTTAAGGGAAATATTTTATTGGAGGAAAGATGAAAAAAAGATTTTTTGTCAGAAGAGCGTTCAGGATATTTTTTACTAGACAAATTGTAAAATTGTCTACTTTGTTATATAAAAAATATAAAAAATTAAATATACAAATATATGAAAAATCTGGGTAATCTTTTTTGCTTGGATTTTTATTTTTTATAAAATAAAATTAAAGAAGGAGAGATAAAGATGAATTATAGAATCTTTGTGGAAAAAAAGAAAGATTTTAGAGTGGAAGCACAGAACTTGTTCAGTGACTTGAAGGAAAATGTTGGAATAAGTGGACTTAGCGATGTGAGAGTTCTGAATATTTATGATGTGTTTAACTTGGGTGAAAATGATTTGGAAAAATTGGAAAGAACGGTATTTTCAGAAATAAATGCTGACAATGTTTTTAGATCGTTGGATGAAGTATTTGAAGAAAAAAATTCAGAAAATGTATATTTTTCAGTAGAATTTTTGCCAGGGCAATATGACCAAAGAGCAGATTCTGCAATTCAATGTGTAAATTTATTAATTGATAAAGACAATAATATTAACGTAAAGAGTGGAAAATTGATAATTTTATACGGAAAAATTTCTCCTGAAGAACTTGCCAAAATAAAAAAATACTATATAAATGAAGTTGAAGCAAGAGAAAAGGATTTAAATGTTTTAAGTGAAAATGTTGAAACTGAAAATAAAGATGATGTTATTGTTTACGATGGATTTACTGAAAAAGCAAAAGAAGAAATTGCAAGTTTAAAAGATAAATTAGAACTGGCAATGACAGTAAATGACTTGTTATTTATTCAGGAATATTTCAAAAACGAGGAAAAAAGAAATCCAACAGAAACTGAAATTCGTGTTCTTGATACTTACTGGAGTGACCACTGCCGACATACAACTTTTGAAACAATCATTGATGATATTAAAATTGAAAATGAAACTTACAAAAATATTATCGAAAAGGCTATTAATGAGTACTTTGAAAGCAGGGAATATGTTCATGCTGACAGAATTTCTAAAAAGCCGATGACTCTTATGGATCTTGCTACGATTTTTGGAAAAGAACAAAGGAAAAATGGGAATTTACCAGATTTGGAAGTTTCAGATGAAATAAATGCCTGCTCGATTTATATTGATGTGCCAATTGAAAGAATTGATGAAGATGGAGAAAAGAGCACAACTACAGAAAAATGGATTTTACAGTTTAAAAATGAAACTCATAATCATCCGACAGAAATTGAACCATTTGGAGGGGCTTCTACTTGTATTGGTGGAGCAATTCGTGATCCGTTATCTGGAAGAACTTATGTTTATCAGGCTGTAAGAATTAGCGGTTCTGCTGATCCAACTGAAAAAATTGCAGATACAATGGCTGGAAAATTACCGCAAAAGGTTATTACACAAGTGGCTGCACACGGATTTTCTTCTTATGGAAACCAAATTGGACTTGCAACAACTCACGTAAATGAAATTTATGATGAAGGTTACAAGGCTAAAAGAATGGAACTGGGTCTTGTCGTAGGAGCGGCACCTGCTGAAAATATTATTCGAGAAAAGCCTAAAAATGGAGATATTATAATTTTACTTGGTGGAAGAACTGGAAGGGACGGAATTGGAGGAGCGACTGGATCGTCTAAGGAGCATACAACAGAATCTTCAGAAAAATCAAGCGCTGAAGTGCAAAAAGGAAATGCGATTGTTGAAAGAAAAATTCAAAGACTTTTCAGAAATAGAAATGTTACCAAATTAATTAAGAAATGTAATGACTTTGGAGCTGGAGGAGTTTCGGTCGCAATTGGAGAACTGGCTGATGGTCTTGAAATTGACTTGAATAAGGTAAGAGTGAAATATATTGGGTTAAATGGAACGGAACTGGCTATTTCAGAGTCACAGGAAAGAATGGCAGTTGTTATTGAAAAACAAAATTTAGATAAATTTATAGAATTTGCAAACGAGGAAAATCTAGAAGCGTATCAAGTAGCTGAAATTAACGATTCAAATAGACTTGTTATGAAATACAACGGAAAAGCGATTGTTGATATTTCAAGAGATTTCCTAAATACAAACGGAGCTGCTTCAAACATCAATATTACAATTGAAAATACACCAAAATTGAATTTGAACAGAGAAATTGAAGGAAATGACTTTAGAAGTAAATTTATAAATAACTTAAAAGACTTGAATGTAGCTTCGCAAAGGGGATTAGTTGAAACTTTTGATTCAACAATTGGAGCAACGACGGTATTAATGCCATTTGGTGGGAAATATCAGTTGACACCTGCGGAAGTTTCGGTACAGAAAGTCTCGGTAATTAATGCAGAAACAGACGTTGCTTCAATGGTTGGGTATGGATATAATCCTTATGTTGCAAAACAAAGTACATTCCACGGTGGTGCCTACGCTGTAATTGAATCAATGGCAAAAGTTGTCGCTGGTGGAGGGAATTACAAAAATATAAGATTTACGTTCCAAGAATATTTTGAAAGATTGGGACAAGATTCTAAAAAATGGGGAAGACCATTATCAGCATTATTAGGAGCATTGCATATACAAAAAGCCTTTGGATTGCCTTCAATTGGTGGAAAAGATTCGATGAGCGGAACATTTAATGATATTTCTGTACCGCCAACATTGGTATCGTTTGCAGTAAGTGTTACAGATGCGGAAAATGTAATTTCTAGTGAATTTAAAAAATCTGGAAACAACGTTTACTTAATTACAACTCCAAATGATGAAAATGATTTGCCAAAACTTGATGAATTGAAGATAAACTTTGACTTTGTGACTGAAAATATTAGAAATAAAAAGATTGTTTCTGCTATGGCTGTTAAAAATGGCGGAATTGCTGAAAGCATTGCAAAAATGGCATTTGGGAATAAACTTGGTGTAGATATTACAGCAGATCTTCCTGAAAATGAATGGTTTAAAGTAAATTATGGATCATTTGTTGTAGAAACTGCTGGAAATATTGAAAATAAAAATGCTGTTTTACTTGGAAAAGTTACAGATAATGCGAAAATTACTATAAATAATATAACTTTTGACTTGGATGAATTAATTGGAGCTTGGGAAATCAAACTTGAAAGAATATTCCCAACTAAAAAAGAGGTTGAAGAAGAACATAAAATTGCACATTGCAAAGGTGTAAAATATGAAAAACTTGAAAAAATAGAAACTCAGAATGTAATTAGCAATATTTCAAATACTTATGCAAAACCAAGAGTATTTATTCCAGTATTCCCTGGAACGAACTCAGAATATGACTTGGAAAAAGCATTTAACAGAGAAGGCGGACTTGCAAAAATTGGTGTGTTTAATAATTTGTCGCATAGCAATATTTTAAGTTCAATTGATAATTTTGTTAAAGAAATTAATAATTCACAAATATTAATGTTGCCTGGCGGATTTAGTGCGGGAGATGAACCGGATGGATCGGCTAAATTTATGGTAGCTGTATTGAAAAACAAAAAAGTTAAAGAAGCTGTAGAAAATCTGTTAAAGAGAGACGGATTAATTTTAGGAATTTGTAATGGATTCCAAGCGTTGATAAAATCAGGATTGTTGCCTTATGGAGAAATTCGTGAATTAAACGAAACTTCGCCAACATTGACATTTAATACAATTGATAAACATATGTCGAAAATTGTGCAAACAAAAATTATTACAAATAATTCACCTTGGTTAGCTGATATGAAAGAAGGAGATATTCACTCGATAGCGATTTCTCACGGAGAAGGAAGAATTGTTATTACAGAAGAAGAATACAAAAAATTATTTAAAAATAATCAAATTGCAACTAAATATGTTGATTTGGATGGAAATTCGACAATGGATTCGCAATTTAATCCGAATGGTTCTTATTACGCAATTGAAGGAATGTTAGCTTATAATGGTAGAATCTTTGGTAAAATGGGACATTCTGAAAGAAAAGGAAAGAATGTTTACAAAAATATTTATGGAAATAAAGAGCAGAATATTTTTAGAAATGGAATAAAATTTTTTAAATAGAAAAAAAATATGTTATGAAGATAGAATCTTGGATTAATATTGATTCTATCTTTGCATAGTAAAACTGTTTTAAAACAGAACTCAAAGGCTATGACTATTTATTCAAACCCTAATGTCTAATTTTTAATAGTTTAATTTTAAATGGGTTCGAGTATAACTTAAATAATTTTAGTTTTTTGTAAAGGAAGTTTGGTGTGAAAAAAATAAATAAATTTCTGTTTTTAGCCATTTTGCTGTCGTTAGTTTTGTCAAATTGCCAAAGGAAAGAAGAAAAGTCGGAGAATGCTCAAAATAAAAAGGTTGAAAATGTGAGTAATCAGGATGTTTTACGTGAAATCTCACTTGATGAAATGCTGGATTTTGAACATATACCTAAGAATTGGAAGGAAGAATTCAGAGAAATTGCTGAAAATATGCCTCGTTATGGTAACAATGTTGTTAAAATAAGCATGTATTTTTATGAAAAAGATTTTTTTTATGATTACAAAAAGATATTTTTAGATGATAATAATAATTTTGTAAAACCTGATGAAAAGCAAATAAATGACTTTTTGAAAATGGCATCAGAAAAAAATTTTTCAGATTTTGACAGTATAATTCAGGCAATGGAAAAAGAAAATAAAAAAGATAAGCTGTTTAGTAAATTAACAGGAAATTGGATTGAATCATTAAAAATTTGGAAGTTAAAAGCAGATAACTTGAAAAATTATTATCAATCAGGAGATTATAAAAAGGACAATTTTTCAAAGGGAAAAACTTTAAATTCTGAATATTTAGAAAGTATTAAACAACGTAAGGAAAAATATAAGGAATTAAACAAAATATTTATTTTTAAATTAAAATATTTACTAAAAAAAACGGCTGTTTTTTATGCAGATCAGCAATATGGAAATAATACACCAATAAGTGATTTGTTTAAAGAAAGTTTATTGATTGATATATTTTGTTATAAATTGTATGATTGGAATGAAATTTATAATGCAGAAGAGACATTTGAAGTTCCAGTTGAAGAAAAAGACAGCGAAAAATATTTACAAGATTTGAAAAAAATTCAATCAGAAATAAAAAAATTATCAGATACGATGGAAAATAAGGAGTATGAATTTATAAACTCCAAAACAATAATAAACAAAGAAATATATCTTTTGGCTAAAAAAGAAAATAAAGCAAATTTAGAATTAATTAATCAAATAATGTCTGATATGGAAAATAAGACATATACAGATATAAATGCAATTGGAATACTTCTTATGAAAAGAAATAACGAAATAGAACAAGTTATAAGAAAACAACTTGCAAGAAGCAGATAGTGATTCAAATAAAAAGAAAGCTGATTTTTATATAGATAAGTAAAAATTTACATAAAAAATGGTGCAGGAGATTAGATTTTTTATTAAAGGATAGAATATGAGAAAAATAATGTTCATAACTATAGTAATATCAATACTTGCATCTTGTCCAATAATGTTTCTTTTTGTAGACTGGAAATTAGAAAAACCTAGAGATTTGGAAAAGGAGGCAAAGATTTAAAAAAATGGCATTATAAATAGTTATTCAAAAAAAACATTAGATGAATTTTGTAATACAAAGTATGAATTGACAATGAAAGATAAAAGAGATGGTAAAGAAAACAATAAAATTTTATTTTTAAAAAAGGAAAATGGAAATTGGAACGGAAACTATACTGAAGAAATAGAAAATAAAATTAAAGAAATACCAATCTTATATAAAAACAGAAAGTTTTATAATGCTGAAAATGACAAAGTTATAAATAATTTAAAATTTTAATTTCTATTTTCAAATACAATCTTTTAAACTTGATAAATTTGAAAATATAAAAATCTTGAAATCTGAAAATACTTCTGTGTTGGGATTTAAAAATGAATTTGATTTAGTTTTACAAGCTGAATATTCAGACAATAAAAATTTTTATAGCTATTTTTCTAAAAATTTTAACGATATTAGAAATAATAAAGAAAAAATTATATTTTATGGAAAATACGTTAAAAACACAGATAGAAATATTGTAAATATTGTTATGGAAACATCAGATTTGAAAATTAATGAAAAATGTGGTTATGATATTTTAAATAGAGAATTAAAGTAAGTAAAAATAAATAAAGAAGAAATGAAAGGAGATTTATAAAATGAAAGTAGCAATATTTTTTGGAAGTCAGTCAGATACTGACAAAATGAGAGGTGCAGCAAATTGCTTGAGAGAATTTGGAATTGAGTTTGAGGCTTATGTATTGTCGGCTCACAGAGTTCCTGAAAAATTGGAAGAAGTTTTAGCTGATGTTGAAAAAAGAGGTGCAGAAGTGATTATTGCTGGTGCTGGACTTGCGGCACATTTACCTGGAGTTATTGCTTCAAAAACAATACTGCCTGTAGTTGGAGTGCCTTTAAATGGTGCACTTGAAGGATTGGATGCACTTTATTCGATTGTTCAAATGCCAAAATCTATTCCAGTAGCAACTGTTGGAATTAATAATTCATACAATTCAGGAATGCTAGCTGTGCAAATTCTTGCGGTAAAATATCCTGAAATTAGAGAAAAATTGATTAATTTTAGAAAAGAGATGAAAGCTAAATTTATTGCTGACAATGAGAAGAAAGTTGAGTTATAATTTGTAATAGACTTATTCAAAAATTATATGTATTTATAATTTAATAAAACAAATATTTTGAAGCAAGGGGTATTGATATTGACCCCTTATGGAAATAAAAAAAATTCAAGTTATTGAACAATATAATATTTATTTGATATGATTTAAAAATAAAAAAATGGAGGAAATAAAAATGGAAAAAA